>URVJ01000017.1 GCA_900551295.1 uncultured Eubacteriales bacterium
AGATGACTTTGCTGAATTATAGTTTTATGTTTGGGTGGTGCTGAGTAATATCACTTTCTAAAACTGCCCATAGTACACAGTTCCCATAGTTTACTTTGGCACCTGCTCAGATTTGAGTCCGACGCCCTCGTGTTGGTGTCGGACGGTACAAGCTGGCGGCAGAGAGTATCCCGCAACATTTTTATGAATTAGGGGCTATTGTTTTCTTTGCAGCTTTCTTTTAAAAAAGAAAGCGCGTACCCTTGCGTACCCCCGTTTTAGTCCACGCGGTTGCGGAAAGAGCCGGAGAGGAAAGCGGAGATGTTGAGAGCGACTTCGCTGATAAGTCTTACGCGAGCCTCATAAGCGCCCCAAGCCATATGAGGAGTGAAAACAACATTGTCAAGGCTGCGGAGTTTTTCAAAAGGGTGACCGCACGGGAAAGGTTCGGTTGTATAGACATCTGTCGCGAACCCGGAGAGCTTGCCCGAAAGAACGGCATCTGCAACGGCTGCCTCGTCTGTCACGGCGCCGCGTGCGGCATTCACGAGAACCGCGCCGTCCTTCATCTTTTCAAGGCGTTCTTTGTTTATGAGATTTACAGTCTTTGCATTTGCCGGAACGTGAAGAGAAACAACATCGCTTTTAGTGAGCAATTCGTCGATATTCACGCAGTTTTGCGCGCCGTCGGGAGTATTTCTGCAATACAGCACAGAAAAACCGAAACTTTCCGCAATGCGCGCGACTTCCTTGCCTATATCCCCGTACCCGATAACGCCCCATGTCAGCGCGGACGGCTCGTGAAATACAGGTGTGAGCTTGTTCTGTATTCCGCTTTGCGTATAAAGTCCGCTTTTCACGTATGAATCGAACGAAGGCAGATGATTTATAAGCGACAGCGCAAGCGAAACCGTGATCAGAGCTACGGACTGCGTAGAATATCCGCATACGTTGCAGACGGCGACGCCGTGAGCCGAACACCATTTGACGTCCACATTGTCAAAACCCGTTGCGGTAATGCATATAAGCTTTAAATAAGGCAGTTTTTCGAGTATTTCTGCGGTAAGCTTTACTTTGTTTATGATTATGCACTCGGCGCCGCGTGCGCGGTCCTGTATTTCGCCGGGGGCGGTTGCACCGTATACCGTAAGCGAGCATACCTTTTCGAGAGATGAAAAACTCATGTCGTCTCCGAGTGTCTTTGCGTCAAGTATTACTGTTTTCATTTCAATGTTCTCCGTGAGTGGTTTTTGTATTATTTTAGCATTTTTGAAATCAACATTAAAATCTTTGTTGTTGTCAGATTGGAAAAAAATTATTAAAATTTATCATATATATTTACAAATCAGCGCTGCTGTTATATAATACAAATGTATAAATGTAAAGGTTTTCGCACTTCGGCGGAAATTTTGAAAGGAAGAAAACAGACAATGACAAATTTTGTACTCAGTGCATTTGCGGACGAAGTGTCGCCGGTTTTCGACGAACAGCTTAAATATCTGAAAAAACAGAATATAGACTATATCGAACCGAGAAACATAGACGGAACAAACGTGTCCTCGCTTACTCTCGAACAGGCAAAAGAGGCTAAGGCGAAAATGGACAAAAACGGCATAGGCGTGTCGTCCATAGGCTCTCCGATAGGAAAAATAAACGTCGTTACCGACGATTTTGACGAGCATTTCAAACTCTTTGAACACACGCTTGACATTGCAGATATATTTGAAGCAAAAAATATACGTATGTTCAGCTTTTTCTATCCCAAGGGAGAGGACTGCCATAAGTACAGAGACGTTATCTTCTCGCACATTGAAAAAATGCTTGCGCTTGCCGAAAAGAGACACATAACTCTCTGCCATGAGAACGAGATGTCCATCTACGGCGAAAAGCCTGAGGACTGCTACGATATAATGCAGCATTTCGGCGGAAGATTAAAGAGCGTGTTCGATAACGGAAACTTCGCTTTCTGCTTTACCGAAGCATATCCCAAGGCATTCAATCTCTTAAAGCCGTATATCGAGTATATACATATAAAGGACGCCAAAGCCGACGGCGCTATCGTTCCTGCGGGACAGGGCGTGGGACATATAAAGGAAGTGCTTTCGGGCATGAAGGACGTTGACCGCGACATTTTCCTTACTCTCGAACCTCACCTTACCGTGTTCAGCGGACTCGACAAGCTCTCGAACCTTGCCGAAATAAAGGTTCAGAACGCTTTTGAAACTCCCGAGGCAGCGTTTGACGCGGCTGTCTCGGCTCTGAGAGCAATACTTGCCGAGATCTGAATATAAACCTTGTAATTATTATATATTCATAAACGAAAGGACAGCGAATATGAAATCACCACTCAAGATGCTTGCCATTGACCTTGGTGCGTCAAGCGGCAGAGGAATAGTCGGAAAATTCGACGGTTCAAAAATAACCCTTGAAGAAGTTCACCGCTTTACAAACGATCCCGTAAACCTCAACGGAAACCTTTACTGGGATATGTTAAAGCTCTTTACCGAGATAAAGCAGGCAATATCAAACTGCGTGCTCGGCGAAAACAAGGATATAAAGAGCATATCCATAGACACATGGGGCGTTGACTTCGGACTTCTCGACGCGACGGGTTCTCTTATGGCAAACCCGTATAACTACCGCAATCCTGCGTTCTCAAAGGAACTCATGGAGGAGGTCTATGCAAAAATACCCAAAGAAGAGCTTTATAAGATAACGGGAACTCAGTTTTTGAATTTCAACTCCATATATCAGCTCTATCACATAAGCAAAAACAAGTATCTTCTCGATAATGCAAAGGATCTCCTGTTTGTGCCGGATCTTCTCAAGTATTTCCTTACCGGCGTAAAGCAGACAGAGTATTCGATAGCGTCCACATCTCAGCTTCTTGACGCAAAGACAAGAAACTGGTCGCCCGATATAATTTCAAAGCTCGGATTTCCCAAAGAGATCTTCGGCGAAATAGTTGCGCCCGGAACAAAAGCCGGAAAGCTGCTGCCGCATATACTTGAGGAGGTCGGAAACGTTGAAGCGGAGGTGGTTTCCTGTGCGTCGCACGATACCGCAAGCGCTGTTGTTGCGGTTCCCGCAAAGAACGACGACTTTGTTTACATATCAAGCGGAACATGGTCGCTTATGGGTAAGGAAATTCCCGAACCTCTTACGGGAGAGCTTGCATATAAGTATGACCTTACAAACGAGGGCGGCACCGAGAGAAAGATAAGATTTTTGAAGAATATAATGGGACTCTGGATAGAGCAGGAAAGCCGCAGACAGTGGAAACGTCAGGGCGAGGTCGTTTCGTTCGACGAACTGTCGAATATGGCTATGGCGTCAAAACCGCACGCCTGCTTTATCAACCCCGATTATCTCGAATTCCAGACACCCGGAAATATGCCCAAGCGCATTGCCGAGTTCTGCAAGATGACCGGTCAGTACGTTCCCGAAACCAAGGGCGAAATTGTAAGATGTATATTCGACAGCCTTGCAATGTGCTACCGCAGCACCGTTGAAAAGATAGACGAGATAACCGGAAAGAAAGCTCCGTTTATCAATATCGTCGGCGGCGGAACAAAGGAAGTGCCGCTTTGCAAGCTTACGGCAGACGCTTGCGGACGTCCCGTATATACGGGCCCCGTTGAGGCTACGGCCCTCGGAAACATCGCGGTTCAGGCAATAGCAAACGGCGAGATAAAGAATACCAAAGAGGCGCGCGAGGTTATAGCAAATTCCTTTGAAATATCCTGCTTTGAACCGCATGACACGGATATGTGGGACGAAGGCTACGAGAAATTCAAGAAGATTGTAGATATGACAAAGTAAAAAATCAATTCATATATTTATTCAATTCACGGAGGATTGTACAAATGGCAAACAAAGCATATGAAAGAGCAAGAGAAGTCTATGCTTCATGGGGAATAGATACCGAGAAGGCTATCGAGACTCTCAAAAACGCTCCTGTATCGGTTCACTGCTGGCAGGGCGACGACGTAACCGGATTTGACCACGACGGCCCGCTTACAGGCGGTATTCAGACTACCGGAAACTATCCCGGAAAGGCAAGAACTCCCGAAGAGCTGCTTGCAGATATGGATAAGGCGTTTTCGCTTACTCCCGGCAAGAAAAAGGTAAACGTACACGCTTGCTACGCTATCTTTGAGGACGGCAAGTTCGTAGACCGCGACAAGCTTGAACCCAAGCACTTCAAGAAATGGGTCGAGTTTGCAAAGGCAAGAGGAATGGGACTTGATTTCAACCCCACTTTCTTCTCTCACCCTATGGTAAAGGACGGTCTTACGCTTTCAAGCCCCGATGAAAAGATCAGGAAGTTCTGGATCGAGCACGGAAAGGCTTGTATACGCATTTCCGAATACTTTGCAAAGGAAACCGGAATCCCCTGCGTTATGAACATCTGGACGGGCGACGGTTTCAAGGACATTCCCGCAGACAGAATGGGCCCCAGAATGAGATATAAGCAGTCTATCGAGGAAATTCTCTCGGAGCCTTACGATTTCAACCTTGTAAAGCCCTGCGTTGAATCAAAGGTATTCGGCATAGGCGTTGAGTCCTTTACATCAGGCTCGGCAGAGTTCACTCTCAGCTTTGCGGCTGAACATAAGGACAAGTGCCTGCCTCTTATGGACAACGGTCACTATCATCCGACAGAAGTCGTATCCGATAAGATTCCCGCACTGCTCTGCTTCTTCCCCGAGATCGCACTTCATATCACACGCGGCGTAAGATGGGACAGCGACCATGTGCTGCTGCTTGACGACGAGACCAAGGAAATTGCAAAGGAGATCGTAAGAAACGACGCTCTCGGCAGAGTTTATATGGCTCTCGACTACTTTGACGCAAGCATTAACCGCGTTTCGGCATGGGTAGTAGGTATCAGAAGCTGGCAGAAGGCTCTGCTTAACGCACTTTGCCTGCCCAACGAAAAACTCAAGAAACTCCAGGACGAGGCAAGATTTACTGAACTTATGGTAGTGCAGGAAGAGGCTAAGATGCTTCCGTTCGGCGACGTATGGGCTGAATACTGCGAAAGATGCGGCGTAAAGGCGGGTCCGGAATGGTTCGAGGAAATCAAAAAGTATGAGGCTGAGGTTACTTCAAAGAGAGCGTAAGTTTTCTTTGTTAAAGCCTGTATATAAATAAAAATATTGCTCAGTGTTACCCGAAAAAGGCGGCACTGAGCTTTGTTTTGTATTAAGGGTTTTCAGTCTGTTTCTTCGGACGTGGCTGCGGCTGCGGTTTCCTTTGCTTCGGCGTCGGTGAAAAGCTCGGACGGATCAAAGGCGTTTCCGTCTCTTGCCGCCTCTACATGAAGGTGAGGAGCCTGTGCCGACTCGCATATGGCGGTATCTCCTACGCCGCCTATGACGCTGCCTGTCTGTATGTCGGCGCCCGTTTCTATACCCTGCGGCAGTTCCGCGGAAAGATTTGAATAGCTTATGCGCAGTCCGTCGGGAGAATCGATAGTGACTGTCGTTCCGTAGAGGTCGTCGTTCTTTACCTCGCTTATTCTTCCGCCTGAGATCGCCTTTATCTGCGTGCCTATGTCGGCGGCAATGTCAATTCCGGTGTGAACTCTGTAATCGTACATTGTGGGCGAGTATACCAGAACGTCGGGAGAGTACTCTCTTACTATAAGTCCTCCGCACGGCTTTACATATCCCGGATAACCGTAGTCGGGTTCGGAAATCGTCTGTTCTGCCGATACTTCAACCTGTTCGGGCACGTTTTCGGAAGATTCTTCTGCCGTTTTCTGAATTTCCGGCGTATACATTTCGTCGCCCGGTATGATTTCGGCGTTCACTCCGTCGCCGAGTCCCGAAACTTGTGCGCCGTCACTGCTTTCGGCGTCTGAATCAGAATTTTTGTTTATTGCGGCGTCGGGTATTTCGGGAAGTTCCGGTATTTCCGGCAGCGCCGTACCGTATTTTGTGTTTTCAAGGTCTGTTTCGGGAAGTGATATTTCCTTTGTGTTTATTAGTTTTTCCACGGTGCCCGTGGTTACTCCCACGACTGCCGCCGCAAGTGCTATATATATCGCACCGCTTAACATTTGCTTTTTAAGCCTCGTCTTTCTGTCATCCTTCATGCGTGTTTCCCCTTTCGTTTTGCGCTTGCTTCTTTGTTTTCGGTTCTATTGTTAGCACTTTTTTCTTTATTTATTCTCTGTTTTCAAATGTTGTTAAAACATACAAGATATACGTTCAAAATTTGTGCGGAAACACAAAATATTGATTTTTTCGGAAAATGTGGCAAAAGACACATACTCGCTGTTAACAGTGTGGTAAAATATATACACTCACAAATTTGCTTAAAAAACAGAAGATAAAGGAAGAATAAGAAAAGATGAAGATCATTAAGCGCAGCGGTGCGGAAGTTGTTTTCGACCGTTCAAAAATCGAAAAAGCGGTAGCCAAGGCAAACGAGGCAGGTACGGTAAAAGAACTTACCGATGAGCAGATAGCCGAAATAGCAAAGGCAGTCGAGGATACCGGCGCGTGCATGGACAGAGCCTTGTCGGTAGAAGAAATACAGGAGCTTGTCGAAACCCAGATAATGATCAGAAAGGCGTATGAAACGGCAAAACGCTATATACGCTACCGTTATACCAGAAGCCTTGTCAGAACGGCTAATACTACGGACAATCAGATACTCAGCCTTATCGAATGCAACAACGAAGAGGTCAAGCAGGAAAATTCAAACAAAAATCCGCAGGTAAACTCCGTTCAGCGCGACTATATGGCAGGAGAAGTCAGCAAGGACATAACCAAACGTCTGCTTTTGCCGCCGGATATAGTCAAGGCTCACGAGGACGGACTTATACACTTCCACGACGCAGATTATTTCGCGCAGCATATGCATAACTGCGACCTTGTAAACCTTGAGGATATGCTTCAGAACGGCACCGTCATAAGCGGAACCGCAATAGAAAAGCCTCATTCTTTTTCCACTGCGTGCAACATCGCAACACAGATAATAGCTCAGGTCGCGTCGAACCAGTACGGCGGTCAGAGCATAAGCCTTGCTCACCTTGCGCCGTTTGTTCAGGTGTCGAGAGAGAGAATCAGAAAAGACGTTATAGAATCGCTTGAAATTGCAGGAGGCAGACTCGACGAAAATACAATATCGACGCTTGTCGAAAGACGTATACGCGACGAGATAAAAAAGGGCGTTCAGACGATACAGTATCAGGTCGTAACGCTCATGACGACAAACGGTCAGGCTCCGTTCGTAACGGTGTTCATGTATCTCGGCGAGGCAAAGAACGAACAGGAAAAGAAAGACCTTGCGGTTATAATAGAGGAAGTTCTGCTTCAGCGATATAAGGGCGTAAAGAACGAGGCGGGAGTATATATAACGCCCGCGTTCCCGAAGCTCATATACGTTCTCGAAGAAGATAACATACACGAGGACTCAGAGTATTATTATCTTACAAAGCTTGCGGCAAAATGCACCGCAAAGCGTATGGTTCCGGACTATATTTCGGAGAAGATAATGCTCAAGAACAAGATAGATAAAAACGGTAACGGACACTGCTACACCTGTATGGGCTGCCGCAGCTTTCTTACCCCGTATGTCGATAAAGACGGCAAACCCAAGTATTACGGAAGATTCAACCAGGGCGTTGTAACCGTAAACCTTGTGGATATAGGACTTTCCGCACATAAGGATATGAAAAAGTTCTGGGAAGTGTTCGACGAACGCATGGAGCTTTGCCACAGAGCGCTTCAGTGCAGACACGAGCGCCTTACCGGCACTCTTTCGGACGCGGCTCCGATACTCTGGCAGAACGGCGCTCTCGCAAGACTTAAAAAGGGCGAGACAATAGACAGCCTGCTTCACGGAGGATATTCCACAATATCTCTCGGATATGCCGGACTTTGGGAATGTGTTTACAGCATGACCGGAAAGAAGCTTACAAGCCCCGAAGGAGAAAAATTCGGTCTTGAAATAATGCAGAAACTCAACGAGTATACCTCAAAGTGGAAGGCTGCCGAGAATATAGACTATTCTATCTACGGAACTCCGCTTGAAAGTACGACTTATAAGTTTGCAAAGTGTCTGCAAAAGCGTTTCGGCATAGTTGACGGCGTTACGGATAAGAATTACATCACAAACAGCTATCATATACACGTAACCGAGCCGATAGACGCGTTTGACAAGCTTGAATTCGAGGCAAAGTTCCAGGCGCTTTCTCCCGGAGGCGCAATAAGCTATGTCGAAGTGCCGAATATGCAGGATAATATCGAGGCGGTTATGTCGGTCATGAAGTTTATATACGACCACATAATGTACGCCGAGCTTAACACAAAGAGTGACTATTGTCAGGAATGCGGCTACGACGGAGAAATACGCATAGTCAAGGACGACGACGGAAAGCTTGTATGGGAATGTCCCAAGTGCCATAACAGAGATCAGAACAAGCTCAACGTTGCGCGCAGAACCTGCGGATATATAGGAACTCAGTTCTGGAATCAGGGCAGAACGCAGGAGATCAAGGAAAGGGTGCTCCACCTTTAATGAATTACGCCGAAATAAAAAAGCGCGATATAGCAAACGGCACGGGAGTGAGAGTTTCGCTCTTTGTGTCGGGCTGTACGCACAGGTGCAAAGGCTGTTTTAATGAGGTCGCATGGGATTTTTCCTACGGCAAGGTCTTTGATGAAAATACATGGGAACTGATATTCTCGTATCTTGAACCCGATTATATTGCCGGGCTTTCGCTTCTCGGCGGAGAACCCTTTGAAAAGAGCAATCAGAGAGCGCTGCTGCCGTTTCTACGCGAATATAAAAAGCGTTTTCCGAAAAAGGACATCTGGTGCTACACCGGATACACGCTTGACAGGGATCTTGTAAAGGGCGGCGCGGCGTACTGCGAATGTACCGACGAAATGCTCGCGTATACGGATACGCTTGTTGACGGAGAGTTTATAGAGGAACTAAAAGATATTTCGCTGAAATTCCGCGGCTCGTCAAATCAGAGGATAATCGAAAATCCGTCGGATTTTCTGAAATCACAAGCTAAAATAACAGAATAATTCAAATGGGTATGTCCGGGAGCAGAAATTCCGGGCATATTTACTTACTATAACAAGGGAGAAAGAATGAAAATTTCTACGTCTGCTTGCTATCTCAGAGATGAGCTTATAGGCGTGTTCAGCCTGAAATTTGAGCTTACCGACTGTCTTTACAGCTACGGCGGACATATAGGCTATGCCGTAAAACCGTCATGCAGAAACCGCGGATATGCGACGGAAATGCTCAAAACGTGACTTGAAATATCGAAGAATTTCGGAATAAATAAAATTCCCGCGGTCTGCAACGAGGATAACTATGCTTCTGAAAAGGTAATTCTCAAAAACGGCGGCGTGTTTGAAAACAAGCTGCTTGACGATGAAGAAAAGGTTTTTGTCAAAAGATTTTGGATCGACGCGTAACGCGTGAAAACGTGAATATTAAAATTGTCCGGCTGAAATGCCGGACTTTGTGTTTGTATAAGGTTATTTTTTGCCGTTTTTTTGCGTGCCGGCAAAATTTACTCAATATCTCTTGTAAAAGACTTCAAAAAGTGATATACTGATTCAGTATAATCGGTAGAAGTGTGCGAAAAGCGCATTTGTAAATAAAACGGAGGGATATTTTCGGAATGTCGGACAACGGAAAGCAGACCGTAAAGGGACTTGTTGACAATATAACATATCAGAACCCGGACAACGGCTACACTGTCTGTACGGTCGATTATGAGGGAAATCCCGTAACGCTTGTCGGAATAATCCCGACGCTTACCGAGGGCGAATATATCAGCGCCGAAGGCTCATGGACGTCGCACCCGACTTACGGCAAGCAGTTTTCCGTGACCTCTTATCAGAAAGAACTGCCCGCGACAAGCGACTCGATACTCGCATATCTCTCGTCCGGCGTAATAAAGGGCATAGGCCCTGTCACGGCAAGGCGCATTGTGGATAAATACGGCTCGGAAACGTTAAAAGTCATAGAAGAACACCCTGAATGGCTGTCCGAAATCAAGGGAATAACGTCAAAACGCATAAGCGAAATATCCGAAAGCTTTAAAAATCAGTACGGTATGCGCCAGGTAATGCTGTATTTTCAGGGTATGCTGTCGCCGGCAATGTGCTTAAAGATTTACAAGCAGTGGGGCAACGCGTCGGTAGATGTTCTTAGAACAAATCCTTATGTGCTTTGCGATCAGGTAGACGGAATAGGCTTTGAAAAAGCCGACAGTATGGCGCAGAAACTCGGTTTTACGCTTGACAACGAAGAAAGAATATATGCGGGTATCAAGTATGAGCTTGGTCTTGAGCTTAACCGCGCAGGCAACTGCTGTCTGCCGCTCGATATGCTCACACAAAAGGCGTCCGCACTTCTCGGGACGGACAAAAGAACGGTTGAAGAGGCTTGCGGAGTGCTTTCCCAGAACGGCGAGGTAATTGCCGTAAAGGACGGCGAAGGGCGCATAATGATTTATCTTGAGCCGGTGTACAGAACCGAAAAATTCTGTGCCGAAAAGCTGCTTTTGCTTGACAGCTCGGTTATAAACATACCTATCGACGATCCCGACGCGGAAATTTCAAGGGTGGAAAAGGAAACCGGCATTGAATTTGCGCCGCTGCAAAGGGTTGCGGTCAAAAGCTCCGTCACACGCGGAGTTGTTATAGTTACGGGAGGCCCCGGAACGGGAAAAACTACTGTAATACGTGCGATAATCGCGCTGTTTAAGAAAATAGGAACGCCGTTCTGCCTTGCCGCACCTACGGGACGCGCCGCAAAGAGAATGTCCGCGGCAACGGGATACAAGGCAAAGACCATACACAGGCTGCTTGAATGTGATTTTGCAGGCGGCGAAGACGGGCAGTCGTTCAGACGCGACGAGGACAACTATCTTGACGAAGAAGTTATAATAATTGACGAAGCGTCAATGGTGGACGTGTTTCTGTTCGGCGCGCTGCTGCGTGCGATACGTCCCGGCTCAAGGCTTATAATAATAGGCGACGCGGATCAGCTTTCGCCTGTCGGCGCAGGCGAGGTCTTTAACGATATGCTGAAATCAGGCGTGTTTATGTCTGTACGTCTGTCGGATATTTTCAGGCAGGCGCAGGGCAGCAGCATAGTTACCAACGCTCACCTTATAAACGAGGGACGTATGCCCGACTGCTCTAACAAGGGAGATTTCTTTTTTCTCAAACGCGAGAATGCCGCAGATGTGCGTGAACTTCTGGTATCTCTCTGCACGTCGCGTCTGCCGAATGCATACAAATACGATCCGTTAAAGGATATTCAGATAATCTGTCCTACGCGAAAGGGGGACGCAGGAACCGTTGCGCTCAATGCGCTGCTTCAGAGCAAACTCAATCCGCCGTCAACGGCAAAATCCGAACGCGAGGTGCGCGACGTCGTATTCCGTGAGGGCGATAAGGTTATGGTCGTAAAGAACAATTACGATATTGAATGGACTGACGAGGACGGCACGACGGGAAACGGCGTATTTAACGGTGATATAGGGTTTATTACAAAGATAGACCGTGCCGAGGAGAGCTTTTCGGTAAGCTTTGACGACGGCAGAAACGCGGTTTTCGATTATTCCGGATTTGATGACCTTGAACACGCATATGCCATTACCGTGCATAAAAGTCAGGGCAGCGAGTACAACGCCGTCATTATTCCTCTTTACGGCTGTCCGGCAGGACTTCTCTCACGTAATATGCTATATACCGCACTTACCCGCGCCGGTAAACTTGCAGTCCTTGTCGGCAAGGTCGAAATCCTTTGCGAAATGGTCGCTAACAACCGCCGCTCTATCCGCTTTACAGGTCTTGCAGGAATGCTCGAACTTCTGAAAAAATAAGGGGAAGAGAGTACGCGCTTTTCTGAAGAAAAGCTTTGCGCTCTAAAGAGTGTAAACAAAAGACTTTAATAGCCCTTAAATAAAAATAAAGCTGTTGGCAGTTCTGTGCCGCCGGCTTGTGCCGTTCGCAGTCGAACAGCAGGACTGCGAACTCAGATCTGAACAGGTGCGTGAGCAAGCTATGGAAATTGTGTGCTGAAGGTGTCTTTGTTGGGTGAAATTGTTTCGCAAAAAACGAAATTTATGCGGTATTTTAACTTCGCACTGACTATAAAATTGCACTTTGAAGAAAAATTCTCGTTTCCGCCCCAAACAGCCAAAATCTGTTGCCCCCGTTCCGCAAAAATCACGGCAAAAAATTAAAGAAGAAAGAGGAACATCTGTGAAAAAGTCAGGTCTTTTGGGAAGCATAAGCTTCGTAATGATAATAATGATAGCGTCGAGATTGCTTGCGCTTGTAAGCTCGTCAGTGTATATGTCGTATTTTGGCGCAGATAATGTCGAGCTTAATATATATTCCTATGCCATAACTATCCCGAATACCATATTCACTTGCCTCGGAACGGCGCTTTCGACGGTTGTGATCCCGATATATGCGTCGCATATAGCACAGAATAACCGCCTCGGCGCAAAAAAGTTCGCCGATAATATTATTACGCTGTCGGTGCTGCTTACGGCTGTCCTTGTAGTTGCGGGAATCGCGCTTTCTCCCGTAATACCTTATCTTACGGATTATACCTCTGAAACCGAATATCCCTTTGCGGTAAAATCTCTTATGATAATGATGCCGGTCATGTTCTTCTACGGACTGAATTTTATATTTCAGGGTATGCTCCAGTCCGAGGGAAAATTCGGCTGGCCCGCGTTTGTCAGCGTTCCCAGCAGCCTTGTCGTCATACTTTATGTGTTTACCCTTGCGGATAGGTTCGGCGTGACGGGATTGCTTGTCGCGACGTTTATCGGACTTGCAATGCAGGCTCTTATACTTGTTCCGCCGCTGTATAAAACGGGATACAGATATAAACCGTCACTGAAATTCAAAGATTCCGATATTGTGACCGCGGCAAAGATGACGCCGCCGGTTCTTATAGGAGTTTCGGCATATCAGATAAATATGTTCTATAATACAAGCATGATAGCAAGGTACGATATGGTGTCGCTGCTTACGTATGTGCAGAATATAGTTGTGTATATGGTGCTTGCGTTTGTAAACTCGGTAACGGCTGTGCTGTACCCGAAACTTACTCAGAGCGTTTCCCTCGGAGATTATGACGGATATAAGAAAACGCTGTCAGATGTGCTTGCAAATGTGTGGACGCTGCTTATCCCCGTAACTTTCGGACTTATCGCGGTAAGACGCGAACTTGTTTCGCTTATTCTCGAATGGGGGAAAACGGGTGCGGACAGCGCGGACGCCGCGGCTTCGCTTATGTTCATGTACGCTCTCGGCGTTATCGGAATAGGCTCTAAGGAAATACTCGACAGGGCGTTCTATGCTCTTAAAAATACGCTTATACCTGCCGTAAACGGCTTTGTGATAATGGCGGTAAATATAGTGCTCAGCCTTGTGTTCATGAAATTCTTGGGCGCATACGGAATACCGTTTGCATATTCTTTCGCGTCGGTAACGGGACTTGTAATACTTCTCATAGCGCTGAAAAAGAAAATAGGCTCTTACGGCACGGGACTCGGAAAAACGGTAGTCAAGTGTATAGTTTCCGGTGCGGTAATGCTTGTGTTTGTTGAAATCGTAAAAATTCCTCTCGGAAATGTCATAAACGGCAGCTCGTTTTTAAGCAGAATTCTGCTTCTCGGAATACCTGCGGCATTCGGCGTGCTTGTCTACGGAATTATGATAGTTCTGCTTAAAGTTCCGGCTGCGGAATTTGTAAAAAATGCACTCGGTAAGGTTGTGCGCAAAAAGGCATGAGCTTACCGAGTTTCGGAAGGCGGTAATGAAAAAACATGGATAAAAAATGCAGGATAACGGCTTTTGCAAATCAGAAAGGCGGCGTCGGAAAGACCACAAGCGCTGTCAATATAGCGGCGTCGGTCGGAGCACTCGGCAAAAAAGTTCTGCTTTGCGACTTTGATCCTCAGGGAAATGCGTCAAGCGGTGTCGGAGTTGAAAAAAACGCCGAGCTTTCGACTTATGACGTTCTTCTCGGCACAAATCCGTATGAAATAATCAGAAAGACCGACTATGAGGGGCTCGATGTAATGCCGGCGTCGATAAACCTTGCCGGTGCGGAACTTGAAATTGCCGACGAACAGAAGCGCGAATATAAGCTCAAAAACGTTCTCGATACTCTGCGGCATGAATACGATTACATATTTATCGACTGTCCGCCGTCTCTCGGACTGCTCACCATAAACGCTCTGTGCGCCGCGGACGGTGTAATTGTCCCCATGCAGTGCGAATATTTTGCGCTTGAAGGACTGTCGCAGCTTTCGCAGACTATTTCCATAGTCAGAAAAAAGTATAATCCGTCTCTTGAGCTTGACGGAATAGTTATCACCATGTTCGACGGACGCCTTAACCTGTCGCTTCAGGTGCTTGAAGAAATAAAGAGATATTTTCCCGGCAAGATATACCGCACGCCGGTTCCCAGAAACGTAAGGCTCTCGGAGGCTCCGAGCTACGGTATGCCGGTGCGCTACTACGATAAAAGCTCAAAGGGCGCCGCGGCTTATAACGATATAGCAAAGGAAATTACCGAAAGGGAAAAGAGTTTTTAAGGACAGAATAATCATGAAAATTTCAAAAAACGTAAAAGGCGCACTTTTGATGTCGCTTGCCTGCGTCTGCTTCAGTATAGGCGGCGTGCTTTTAAAGTACATATCGTGGTCGGCGCTTTCTTCAAACGGCGTGCGCACGTTTATAACGGCTCTGATGTTCGCGGTATATATGAAAGTAAAACATCACAAGCTAAAAGTAAACAAAACAATTCTTCTTGCCGCGGCGTGTTCAATGTTCGTGTCGATGTTTTTCGCGCTTTCGACTAAAAATACCTCGGCGGCAAACGCAATAGTCCTCCAGTTTACAGCACCCGTGTTTATAATCGTAATAAACGCGCTGTTTCTTCATAAAAAGAGCGACAGAACCGAACTTGTAACCTGCGGGCTTGTATTCTTCGGGATAGTGCTGTTTTTCTTCGATTCCATGACGACGGGAAACTATCTCGGCGACTTTTTCGGACTTATGTCGGGCATCTGCTATGCCGGAGTTTTCATTTTCAATAAAAACGAGGATTCCGACGCGCCGTCGGCTATGCTTATAGGATATTTTGCGTCGGCTGTCGTGGGACTTCCGTTTATTTTCCGTGAGACAGACTTTTCGGCAAACACAATACTTCTTCTTATAATTCTCGGTGTGTTCCAGCTCGGCGCGGGGTACCTTTTCTTCTCGGAATCGCTGAATTACCTTGCCGCGGTTCCCGCGTCGCTTATGTCGGGGCTTGAGCCGATACTCAATCCTATACTTGTTGCGATATTCTATCCCGAAGAAAAGCTGAGCGTCTTTTCAATATGCGGTGCGGCGGTGGTTCTTGTGTCTATTGTCGCTTATAACGTGATAAAGGCAAAGAATCCGGAACAGAATACATAGCTCCTTTGTAAAACTTTTTGCAGCCCTCTTGAAAAAGCGCATTGTTTCTGATATAATTAATCAGTTAATATGTTTTTTTGTGTGAAAGGAAAAAGATATGCTTGGAAAATCAAAATTTTTGCTTGTCTCGCTGTGTATTTTGCTCGCACTCACGCTTTGCTCATGCAAAAACAGTACAAAGCAGACGGATACAAAGCTTCCCGACGGTGTTTCGGACGGCGCGGATGTGAACGGCGGTAAGAATAACGCTGCGGACGATCAAAACGTAAAAAACGATACTGACGGCGATAAAAAAGCCGAAGATCAAAACAAAGACCCCGAATTTTTAAACCCGATCTCGGGACTCGAATGTACAAAAGAGATTTATGAAAACCGTCCCGTTGCAGTAATGCTAAACAATATCAAGCAGGCTATGCCGCAGGTCGGAATATCTCATGCAGACATTATATACGAAGTGCTTGAGGAAGGCGGAATAACCCGTCTTATGGGCGTGTTCAAGGACTATAAGGATATAGCCGAACTCGGTTCGATACGTTCTTCGCGCGACTATTACATCGATCTTTCCGACGCGCACGACGCGATATATGTTCACTGCGGAGGCAGCACCTATGCCAAGGCAATGTTAAAAGAGAGAAAGACCGAGGACATTGACGGACTGTACGTAAACAATTTCTACCGCAGCAAGTCGCGTGCAAAGACCATGGCATATGAGCATACGCTCATGATAAGCGGAGAGGGACTGACAAATGCGATAGCCGACAAGGGTTACAGAACAACGTCGGACAAGGCTCAGCCGCTTAAATTCTCGGCGGATTACAAAAAAGGCGAAACAGACGCAGTAAACATCAAGGTGCCGTTCTCGCTTGCACTGTCGCAAAATCCGTACGCGCTGTCAACCTTTGCTTTCGATAAGGATAAGAACGCATATTTCAAAGGACAGTACGATACGACGCACATTGACGGAGAAACCGGAGAGCAGCTTTGCTTTGACAACGTTATAACGCTTGAATGCAAGCAGAACGTAATTCCCGGCGACGCATACCACTGCCTTGCGGTAAACTTTACCGGCGAGGGCAAAGGTCTTTATGCCGCGGACGGCAAGATAAGAGAAATTACTTGGAAAAAAGCGTCGAGAACCGAAAAATATACTCTGTACGAATCGGACGGTGTGACCGAGCTTGTCTTGAAGCCGGGAAAAACGTATATAGGAATTGTGCCGACAGGTACAGAGGTATCGTACAGCTGACAGGCACGAAACGAAAGGAAATATACAGACATGAACGAAAAGACAAAAGTTGCCGGCAATATTAAAGCGGCGTGTCCCGAACTTAGCGATGCCGATATAGAAAGTATGCTTGAAGTTCCGGCAGACCGCAAAATGGGCGATATTGCACTTCCGTGCTTTAAACTCAGCCGTGTTCTGAGGAAAGCTCCGCCTGCGATTGCCGAAGAAATATGCAAGGCTCTCGAACAGAACGCGGACGCCGCAAAGGGCTACAAGAAAATAGAAAGCGTAAACGGATATCTAAATTTCTTTATTGCCGAAAGCTCGCTTACGGCGGATCTCGAAAAGATGTCGTCTGATAAAAACTACGGAAAGAGCAGCGAGGGAGCGGGCAAAACAATAGTTCTCGACTATTCTTCGCCGAATATTGCAAAGCCTTTCCATATCGGACATCTCCGTTCGACGGTCATAGGTCAGTCAATAAAGAATATCTACAAGTTCTGCGGATATAACTGCGTCGGAGTAAACCATCTCGGCGACTGGGGAACGCAGTTCGGAAAGCTCATTGTTGCTTACAAGAAGTGGGGCAGCAAAGAGGAGATAGAGAGCCGCGGCATAGACGCGCTGACCGAAATATATGTAAAATTCCACGAGGAAGCAGAGAAAGATCCGTCGCTTAACGACGAGGCGAGAGCCGCGTTCACAAAGATGGAACAGCACGACAAGGAGTACCTTGATCTCTGGAAGTGGTTTGTACATATATCCATAACAGAGTTCAAAAAGACGTATGAGCTTATCGGCGCGGACTTTGAAAGCTGGAACGGCGAAAGCTTTTACTTTGACAAGACGGACAGGGTTATAGCCGAGCTGAGAGAGAAAAATCTGCTGTCGGTTGACGACGGTGCGGAAATAGTAAGGCTCGACGAGTACAATATGCCGCCGTGCCTGATACTCAAATCCGACGGTTCGACGATATACGCGACGCGCGACATTGCCGCCGCGATCTACCGCAAGGAAACATATGACTTTGACAAGTGCATATATGTCACAAGCGCGGGACAGAGCCTGCATTTCGCTCAGTTCTTCAAGGTAATAGGACTTATGGGATATGACTGGGCAAAGGATCTTGTCCATGTGCCTTTCGGAACGGTAAGCATTGAGGGCGCAAAGCTTGCTACGCGCACGGGAAACGTCGTACTGCTTGAGGATATTTTCAGAGTCGCAACCCAAAAGACGCTTGAGATAATCAACGAGAAAAATCCCGGACTTGAAAACAAGGAACAGGTTGCAAGCGCTGTCGGCGTGGGCGCGGTAATATTCCACGACCTCTCCAACAACAGAATAAAGGACGTAAACTTTGTCTGGGACGAGGTTCTCAACTTTGACGGAAATACGGGTCCTTATGTTCAGTACACATATGCGCGCTGTTCGGGTATAATCGACAAGGCAAATGGTGCCGGAATTTACGGTACGGGCGAGTTTAAGTTCACGGACGAAAGCGAAACTGCGCTTGTAAAGACGCTTAAAAACTTCCCGGATAAGGTACAGCAGGCAAAGAACGACCTTGAACCGTCCGTTATAGCAAGATATCTGCTTGACGTCTGCGCGGACTTCAACAGATTTTATCATGACTGCCCCGTGCTTAAAGCCGAGGATGACGCGGTAAAGAATACGCGCGTTGCTTTGGTAAAGGCAAGCGCAAACGTGCTGAATAACGGTCTTGCGCTTATAGGACTTAAAAGACCCAAGAATATTTAAGTGATCAATTTTCAGAATTAAGGAGTAAATAAACCATGTCAGGACATTCCAAATGGAAAAACATAATGCACAAGAAGGAAAAAACCGACCTTCAGCGTGCAAAGGTGTTTACGAAAATCGGTAAGGAAATAGCAATGGCGGTACGCGACGGAGGAGCAGATCCCGCGTCAAACGGCAAGCTCAAGGATCTTATTGCAAAGGCAAAGGCAAACAACGTGCCCAACGACAATATCGAACGTACCATAAAGAAAGCGTCCGGTGCAGACGGCGGCGTAAACTATGAAGTTATAACATATGAGGGTTACGGCCCGAGCGGAGTTGCCGTTATAGTCGAGACCACAACCGATAACCGCAACAGAACCGGTGCGGATATGCGCCATTACTTTGACAAATACGGCGGAAATCTCGGTCAGACCGGCTGCGTTTCGTATATGTTTACCGACAAGGGCGTTATAGTCGTTGACGGCGAGGACGTTGACGAGGAACAGCTCATGATGGACGCGCTCGATGCGGGTGCGGAAGATATTTCGGGCGAAGACGGGGTATTCGAGGTTACTACCGCGCCGTCGGATTTCAGCAATGTTGCGGACGCGCTTGCAAATGCAGGATATAAGATTGTTTCGGCAGAACAGAGCAAGATCCCCGCAAATTATGTTGCGCTTACAGGCGAAGACGATCTTAAAAACATGAATAAGCTGCTTGAAATGTTCGATGAAAACGACGATGTAACCAACGTGTGGCATAACTGGGAAGAACCCGACGACGATTCCGAGGATTGAACATTTCGGACAATATGTTGTCACAAAAATGTTGATTTTTAGGAATATTTTTACTCTTGACAAATCATTTTGCCCGGAGTATAATACCCACATCAGCTATGATAAAGGATATGTGTCGGTTTGCAGCGCCGTTCAGAGAGAGAGGATCGCCGGCTGAAAGTCCTCCGATGGTATTGCGCTTTCCGATGTACCGCCTTTTAGCTGCGGCAAGGTAACAATTGCCGCCGTTTGACCGCGTTATCGGTCTCGATGAGATTGTGCAGCCTTTCGCTGCCTTTGAATTCGGGTGGAACCGCGTTTCTTACGCCCCGTACTTTTTGTACGGGTTTTTTTTGTATTGGAGTACTAAAGAGTACGCCGGAGAACGCGCTTTCTTTTTAAAAAGAAAGCTGCAAAGAAAACAATAGCCACTAATTCAGAAAAGAATTGTGGGATATTCTCTGCCGCCAGCCTGTGCCGTTCGCAGTCGAACAGCAGGACTGCGAACTAAGATGTATGCAGGTGCCAAAGCAAGCTATGGAAACTCGGTACAAAGGGTGCTTTGGGAAGTGAGATTATTCAGCACCCACGAAACAACAAACTAACATTTGTAAAAGTCATCTTGCCGTAGGCAAGCCGGTCGGAAAAGTTTGTCCTGTTGACTGCGTGAGTATATAAAAAATAACACTTGTGCAGAAATAGTTTAACTTGGTACAGAACCCATTATCGAGCAGTGCGGAGCATCTGCGAGCGAAGAAAGAAAATTTCGGAGGTGCGCGGAAGTTTTGTCGACGATAGTTTGATATGTGGAGAGGGAGCCACGCTTTCGCGGCGGCGTCTGAGCCGCGAAAATCTTTTGTCATTTATCCTCGCAGGGGACTTTTTCGATTCCCAAAAGAGGGTGTGTAAAGCTGCACTTTGAAGAGAATTTCCCGTTTCCGCCCCAAACAGGCAAAAATCACCCCAACCACGATAAAAATTATAAATATATAGAGGTAGTAAAGATGAAAATTACACTTAAAGACGGAAAAGTCATCGAAGCCGAAAACGGTAAAAAAGGCTTTGAAATCGCAGCACTTATAAGCGAAGGACTTGCGAGAAACGCACTTGCAATGAAAGTTAACGGCGAAGTTACCGAAATCAACGCAGCCGTAAATGGCGACGCAAATGTTGAATTTCTTACCTTTAATGATGATGAAGGTAAAAAGGTCTATCGCCATACCGCGGCTCATGTTTTCGCACAGGCGGTAAAAAGACTGTTCCCCAACGCAAAACTCGCGTTCGGTCCGGCAACAGACGAAGGATTTTTCTATGACGTAGACGTGGAAACTCCTCTTACGGCTGATGTTCTCGAAAAGATCGAGGCTGAGATGAAGAAGATCATTAAGGAAAATATCCCCGTCGTAAGAAGCGTTGTTTCTAAGGCTCAGGCACAGAAGATAATGTCCGACAGAAATGAACCCTATAAGGTAGAGCACGTAAATGACCTTGAGGACGGCGCTGAAATTTCGCTTTATACCCAGGGCGAGTTCGTAGATCTCTGCGCGGGTCCGCACCTTACCTCTACCGGTAAGCTCAAAGCCGTAAAGCTTACACAGTGTACCGGCGCATATCTCCACGGAGATTCCAAGAATAAGATGCTCCAGAGAATTTACGGTACCGCGTTCCCGAAACAGTCCGAACTCGATGAGTTTATCGCGCTTAAAGAAGATGCAAAGAAACGCGACCATAATAAACTCGGACGTGAGCTTGAATATTTCACCACGGTTGACGTTATAGGTCAGGGACTTCCGGTTCTGCTGCCTAAGGGCGCAAGAGTCGTTCAGAAACTCCAGAGATGGGTTGAGGACTATGAACAGGATCACGGCTATCTGCTTACCAAGACTCCGCTTATGGCAAAGCGCGAGCTTTATAAGATCTCGGGACACTGGGATCATTACCTTGACGGTATGTTCGTTATAGGCGATCCCAAGGACGAAACCAAGGAATGTTTTGCAATGCGTCCCATGACCTGCCCGTTCCAGTATCAGGTGTTCCTTAACAGACAGCGTTCTTACAGAGATCTTCCTATGCGCCTGGGTGAAACCTCAACACTTTTCAGAAACGAAGATTCCGGAGAAATGCACGGACTTATAAGAGTACGTCAGTTTACGATTTCGGAAGGACATATAGTTCTGCGCCCCGAACAGCTTGAAGAAGAATTCAAGGGCTGTCTTGAACTCATACAGTATTTCCTCGGAACTGTCGGACTGCTTGAGGACTGCACGTTCAGATTTTCTCAGTGGGATCCCGCAAACCCCAAGAATAAGTACGAAGGCACTCCCGAACAGTGGGACGAGGCTCAGACGCTTATGGCAAAGATACTCGACGACCTTAAAGTTGATTACACGATAGGCATTGACGAGGCTGCGTTCTACGGTCCGAAACTTGACGTTCAGTATAAGAACGTTTACGGCAAGGAGGATACGCTTGCAACAATCCAGATAGACCTGCTGCTTGCGGCTCAGTTCGGTATGGAATACGTTGATACCGACGGTAAAAAGAGAACTCCGTATATTATCCACAGAACCTCTCTCGGCTGCTATGAAAGAACCCTCGCGTATATGATAGAAAAGTACGCAGGCGCGTTCCCGACATGGCTCGCTCCGGTTCAGGTAAAGCTGCTGCCGATAAGCGACAATCAGCTTGAGTATACTAAGGAAGTTATGGCTAAACTCAAAAAAGCCGGTATTCTCTGCGAACTTGACGACAGAAACGAAAAGATAGGCTATAAGATAAGAGAAGCGCAGCTTGAAAAGGTTCCGTATATGCTTGTAATAGGCGAAAAGGAAAAGGAAGCCGGACTTGTTGCGGTTCGTTCGAGAAAATCCGGAGATATGGGCGCTGTAAGCGTAGATGAGTTTATGGCAAATATCTTAAAGGAAATCGCGGAAAAATCAATCTGAAAATAGTATAAAACGCATATCATGTATTGCCGGAGAGAACGGATCGTGCCGCTTTCCGGCAGTATGTGTGCTTTAATAAAAATTTTTGTAAGGAGTAAAGAGGAATGGACTGCATATTCTGTAAAATAATAAAGGGAGAAATACCCTCAAAAAAACTGTATGAAGACGATTATATGTACGCTTTCTACGATATAAACCCCATGGCGCCCGTACACGTTCTCGTAGTCCCCAAAAAGCATATTCAGAATACCGACGACGTTCACGCGGATAATTCCGTGTACGTAAGCAAAATATTTGAAAAGATACCCAATATAGCAAAGCTTGCAGGTATCACAAACGGCTACCGAGTAATAACAAACTGCGGCGAGGACGGCTGTCAGTCGGTAATGCATCTGCATTTTCACATTCTCGGCGGAACAAAACTTCCCGAAACGCTTGCATAATTTTCGTTATTGTAATATAATGAATAGAAACGTGTGCTGCACGTAACTTTTTAATAATCAACGGAGTGTTTTTTGACATGGAATATTACAGACTTAAAGTTGCGGGTCTTGAAAGAGATCTGCCTATATGCGCGCTTAACGATAAGCTTTCTATTGCAGGCTTTGTGCTTCTCGGAGACTATGAGCTTACCGAGGCCTGCGCAAGAGAACTTAATAAAATAATCCCCGAACATGACTATCTTATAGCGCCTGAGGCAAAGGCTATCGGACTTGTAAACGAGATGGCGCGCCTTGCAGGTGAAAAAAAGCATATCATCGCAAGAAAAAAGGCAAAGGCTTATATGACAGATCCGCTTTGCGTTACTGTCCAGTCCATAACGACGGCAGGAGAACAGAAACTGTATCTTGACGGCAAAGACGCAGAACTCATGAAAGGCAAGAGAATTGTCATAGTTGACGACGTTATAAGCACGGGCGAGTCGCTCCATGCCGTAGAAGAACTTGTCGAAAAGGCAGGCGGAAACGTTGTGTGCAGAGCTGCCGTACTTGCGGAAGGCGACGCCGCAAAGCGCCATGACATTAAATTCCTTGAGGAGCTTCCTCTGTTCTTTAAATGATAGAGCGTAAGGAAAAGTATACCTCGGCGTTTTATACTCTCGGCTGCCGCGTAAATCAGTACGAAACAAGGGCAGTCGAGGAGGCGTTTGTAAGCGGAGGCTTTGAAATAGGCGATTTTGACGCAAAATGCGACGTCTATGTAATAAATACCTGTACAGTTACCGCCGAAAGCGACAGAAAATCAAGGCAGATAATACGCAGAGCCGTAAAAAACGGCGGCGGTGAGGCTGTCGTTATCGTTATAGGATGTATGTCGCAGACAGATCCCGAACAGGCAAAGAAAATACACGGAGTTGACGCGGTTTTCGGCACGGGTGAAAAAATGGCGTGCGCGGCGCTTGCAAAAAAGCTTGTCGAAAGCAAAAAGAGCGGAAAAGAGCATGAAACGGAAGATTTCGTCGACGATATTTTTTCGCACGGTACAATTGAGCAAATGTCCGTTCACGGCAGCGATAACACAAGAGCGTTTTTAAAGGTTGTCGACGGCTGCGACAACAAGTGTTCGTACTGCATCATACCCAAGGCGCGCGGACACGTGCGTTCAAAGAGCATTGACGAGGTTGTAGGCGAATGCCGCGACATAACGGCGTCGGGCTGCCGCGAGATAGTGCTTACCGGAATAGAAACGGCGGCGTTCGGCAAAGACTGCGGACTTACGCTGTTTGACCTTGCAGAAAAGGTTTCGGAAATCGAAAATGTAAAACGCATACGGTTCGGCTCGCTTGAACCGACGGTAATCACGCAGAAGCTTGTTTCGGAGCTGTCGGCGATACCCGAAGTAATGCCGCATTTTCATCTTTCACTGCAGAGCGGCTGCGACGATGTGCTGAAAGCTATGCGCAGAAAGTATAATACGGGTATGTTTCTCGAAAAACTGAGTATGCTGCACGAATATTTTACGGATTTTGAGGCTACGACCGATATAATCGTCGGATTTCCCGGCGAGACGGAAGATATGTTCCTTAAAACGCTTGAATTTGTCGAAAAGTGCGGATTTCTTTATGTACACGTGTTCCCGTATTCGGACAGAAAGGGCACGGCGGCGTCGGAGTTTGATGGAAAGCTGCCTGAAAACGTAAAGCACGAGCGCGCGGCAATGCTCACAAAAAAAATGCTTGAAGTGAGGAAAAAGAAGCTTGAAAAATACGTCGGCAAGACTGCAAACGTCCTGTGGGAAACATATAAAAACGGATATGCGCACGGATATACGGAAAACTATATTGAAGTAAGATATAAAGACGCACGTTTTTTAAAGCCGAACAACATTACGGAAATAAGGCTTGAAAAAATTGACGAAAACGCCGGATTTGTATTTGCCGGACAGCCGTAAAAAGGCTTGCGGAGGTTGGGTTTGACAGAAAATATAAATATAATCGAGGCTAAAGACCTTGTATTCAAATACGACGGAGGAGAGAATATTCTCCCCGAAAAAATGCCTGCCGCGGTGGACGGTGTTTCACTTGACATTAAACGCGGCAGCTTTACTGCGCTTATAGGGCATAACGGTTCGGGCAAATCTACGCTCGCAAAGCTGATTTCGGGCATTTATACGCCTCTTTCGGGAAGCGTCAAAATATACCGTTCGGACAGCGAAACGCCGCTTGACAGCTCGGACGAAAGCGTGAATTTCGACATAAGAAAGACAGTCGGAATGGTGTTCCAGAATCCTGATAACCAGCTTGTCGCAACACTTGTTGAGGACGACGTTGCCTTTGCGCCCGAAAATCTCGGACTTGAACCTGCCGAAATAAGAAAACGCGTGGACGAGGCGCTGAAAACAGTCGGACTTACCGAATACGCCTGCCACGACACGCATAAACTTTCGGGCGGTCAGAAACAGAGAGTCGCCATTGCAGGCGTTCTCGCAATGCACCCGGAATGTATGATATTCGACGAGTCTACCGCAATGCTTGATCCTAAGGGCAGAGAGGATATAATGAAAACCATTCTCGGACTTAAAGAATCGGGCATAACCGTTGTTCTCATAACGCACTATATGGAGGAGGCGTCTCTTGCGGACGAGCTTTTTGTCATAAACGAGGGAAAGCTGCTTGCAAAGGGTACGCCCGTCGAGGTCTTCTCAAAGAGAGAGCTGCTGAAAAACGCCGGACTTGAGGCTCCGCAGGCGTCGAATCTTGTGAATGAACTCAAAAAGAGCGGAATTGACATTGACGTGTCGGGCGTTATAGACACGGACAGCGCCGTGCGCGCGATAGAGGCTGCATTTGAAAAGTCGGGAATACGTCCGCAGACGCGTCCCGATACGCCGAAAGGAGCGCAGAATGCTTGAATTTGAAAACGTAAGCTATGTTTACGGCGCAAATACTCCGTACAAAAAGACGGCGGTTGACAATGTAAGCTTTAAGATAACTCCCGGAAAAGTTACGGGTATTATCGGTCACACGGGTTCGGGCAAGTCCACGCTCTCACAGATGATGAACGCGCTGCTTAAACCTACGGGCGGCAGGGTTCTGCTTGACGGAAAAGACATATGGGAAAAGGGCTATGATTCGAGAAATGTAAGATTCAAGGTGGGACTTGTGTTCCAGTACCCCGAATATCAGCTTTTCGAGGAAACCGTAGCAAAGGACATAGCTTTCGGACCTAAAAACATGGGACTTTCGGAAAGCGAGATAAAGCAAAGAGTGGAATATGCGGCGGAGTTTACGGGAATACCGTCGGATATGCTTGAAAAAAGCCCGTTTGAACTTTCGGGCGGACAGAAAAGACGCGTTGCAATTGCGGGCGTTATAGCGATGAATCCCGAGATACTTGTGCTTGACGAACCGGCAGCCGGTCTTGATCCGAGAGGAAAGACGGATATACTGAACAGGCTCTGCAAATTCCGCGACAACAGCAAAAACACGCTTGTAATTATATCCCACAGCATGGAGGATATAGCTCTGTATTCCGACGAGATAATAACCATGGCAGACGGCAGAGTGCTTATGTCTGGAACTCCGAGAGAGGTTTTTGCAAAGCATGAACTGCTTGTAAAGAACGGACTCAATGTTCCGCAGGTGACGCAGATACTCGCAAAATTAAAGAAAGACGGATATAACGTTGACGATTCCGCATATACATTGGACGACGCGAAAGGCGCCATACTTGATTTTTTCCATTCTGAAAAGTGATGAGGAAAGGCAGTTATGAAAAAGAACGAAATTGATATGTGTTCTGGCCCTCTTCTGGGCAAAATGATAACCTTCGCCGTGCCGCTTATGCTGACAATGGTGCTTCAGCAGCTTTTCAACACGGCCGACCTTGTCGTAGTCGGCGAATTCGGTCATAAAGGCGCGCTTGCGGCTGTGGGCGCTACGGGAAGTGTGGTAAGTCTGTTCGTAAACTTTTTCGGCGGACTTTCTCTCGGCGCAGGAATATGCATGGCGCGCTACTACGGTCAGAAAAACGAAAAAGAGGCAAGCGACTGCGTACATACGTCGATACTTCTCAGTCTTATTGTCGGAGTTTTCGGAGCGGCGCTGTCGATGGCATTTGTAAGACCGCTGCTTGAAATTATGGCGACGCCCGAGGAAGTAATAGACCAGTCCGAAATATATATGCTTATATATTTTGCCGGAATGCCGTTTATGCTGCTTTTCAACTTCTGCGCGGCAATGTTAAGGTCTGTCGGAGATTCAAAGCGTTCGCTGTATTACATATCCTCCGCAGGCGTTATAAATATTATTTTAAACCTTATCTTTGTAATTGTATTTGATCTGAACGTTGCCGGAGTTGCGATAGCCACGGTAATTTCGCAGATCTTTTCCGCAGCGCTCTGCGTCAGGTGCTTTTTGAAGTACGACGGATTTTTGCACCTTGACTTAAAGAAACTTCGCATAGACAAAAAACAGCTTAAAGAGATAGTCGCCATGGGACTTCCCGGCGGCATTCAGGGTTCGCTGTTTTCCATCTCGAATATGCTTATACAGTCCTCCATAAACTCTTTCGGACTTGCGGTAATGTCCGGAAGTACGGCTGCCGCAAACATAGAGGGGTATATTTATCTTATTCTCAACAGCATAGCGTCTACCGCAACTACATTTGCCGGTCAGAACTTCGGCGCGCTCAAATTCAAGCGCATATACAAGGTTATGTTTATAAGCTTTGCCATGCAGCTTATATGCGGACTTGTGTTAGGAGTTTTTGTAAATCTGCTGCCGAATGAGCTGATCGGACTGTATACCAAAATACCCGAAGAGATAGCTGCCGGAAAAATAAGAATGATGTTCATATGTCTGCCGTATTTTATCTGCGGATTTATGGACACCTGTTCGGGAATTATAAAGGGTATCTGCCACCCGATCGCGTCTATGATAGTGTCGCTGATGGGCGCGTGCGTTTTCAGAATAGTGTGGATATTTACAATATTCAAGGCTTACAGATCGCTTGAGGTGCTGTTTGTGTCGTATCCGATTTCATGGGCTACGACGCTTGCGGTACACATGATAATGCTTGTTTATTTCATGAGAAAAGACGAGAAAAAGTACAGCGCGGAAATTCGTGCCGCGGACGAAATTACGGTACGGTAAACTAAGGCTTTTTTGACGTTATATATAAATATGTTAAGAATTCCCGGCACGTTAAAAAAATGTTTACCTTGAGGTTATTTCACATCTGTTGAAATGATGAAAAAATAACAATATAATAGTATTATTATTCTAATGTACACTGCCGCATTTTTTCGCGGCGCACCCATAAAAGCCGGGAGGAATACGAAATTGGAAACGATGCTTCAGAATCGTGCAGCCGGCACAATGTCCGGCGATGTCAGCGTCGGTATAGATATCGGCTCGACCACGGCGAAGATCGTGGTTGTAAAAAACGGCGAGATTTTATTTGAAAAATACGAAAGACATATGTCGCTTGTCCGCGAAAAGACGCTTGAGCTTGTAAAACAGGCGAGGGAGTATCTTGACGGAGAGTTTCATGCCGCAATATCCGGTTCCGCAGGACTCGGACTTGCCGAAAAGGCAGGTATTCCGTTCGTGCAGGAGGTTTTTGCGACCGCGGAGACGGTGAAAAAGTTCGCACCCGATACAAGCGTTGTAATAGAGCTTGGCGGAGAGGACGCGAAGATAATCTTCTTCAAGGGCGGACTTGACGAGAGAATGAACGGCTCATGCGCAGGTGGCACGGGCGCGTTTATAGACCAGATGGCGACGCTGCTCGACATAACGCCGGACGAGCTTGACGAACTGAGCTTAAAGAGCACGCGCCTTTATCCGATAGCCTCGCGCTGCGGAGTTTTTGCAAAGACCGACATACAGCCGCTGCTGAATCAAGGGGCTGCAAAAGCCGACATATGCGCAAGCATTTATCAGGCTGTCGTCAATCAGACCATTGCAGGGCTTGCACAGGGACGAAAGATCGACGGAAAAGTAATGTTTCTCGGCGGTCCGCTCTCTTTCTGCAAGGGACTGGGAATACGTTTCAAGGAAACTCTCGGACTTGATGACGAAAACGCGGTTTTCCCGGAGTATGCGAAATATTCCGTTGCGATAGGCGCGTCGCTGTATGCCAAAAAGCAGGAAAAGACATTTACATATGAATCTTTAGCGAAAGCAATAGGAAAAAGCGTCGGAGAAGCCTCGCAGATTGCCGCAGCACCCCCTCTTTTTGAGAACAGGGAACAGTATGATGAGTTCTGCGCGCGTCACAACACGTCCGACGTAAAGAAAAGAGATATAAATACTTATTCCGGAAAAGCTTATCTCGGAATAGACTGCGGCAGCACCACCACAAAGCTTGCGCTTATTTCAGATGACAACGAGCTGCTGTATTCGTATTACGACTCGAACAAGGCAGATCCCGTAGGAATAGTGAAAACACAGCTTGAGAAGATATACGGTCTGTGCGCCGACCGCATTACACTCGGCGCGGCTTGCGTTACGGGATACGGTGAGGAGCTTATAAAGCACGCTTTCGGCGTGGATTTCGGAATTGTCGAAACCATGGCGCATTTCGGCGCAGCAAGATACTTTAAACCCGACGTTGACTTTATTCTCGATATAGGCGGTCAGGACATAAAGTGCTTTAAAGTACACAACAACTCAATAGACAGCATTATGTTAAATGAGGCTTGTTCTTCGGGCTGCGGCTCATTTTTGGAGACTTTCGCAAAGTCGCTCGGATATGATATAGAGTCTTTCAGCAAGCTCGGACTTTTTGCAAAGCGTCCCGTTCAGCTCGGCACGCGCTGCACCGTGTTTATGAATTCCTCGGTAAAGCAGGCGCAGAAGGACGGCGCGGACGTATCCGACATTTCCGCAGGACTTTCGATGAGCGTTGTAAGAAACGCGATATACAAGGTCATACGTGCGAATTCCGCAAAGGAACTCGGCGAGAACATAGTCGTTCAGGGCGGTACGTTCTACAACGACGCGGTGCTACGTGCATTTGAACGCGAGATAGGCCACGACGTTGTAAGACCGTCGATAGCAGGACTTATGGGCGCATACGGCGCGGCGCTTTACGCAAAGAAAAACGCGCCCGAAAAATCCTCGCTTGTTTCAAAGGACGTGCTTGCCGCGTTTACGCACGAATCAAAGAGCGCGGTATGTCACGGCTGTACAAACGGCTGTCACCTGACGGTGAACATATTCCCCAGCGGAAGAAAATTCATCACGGGAAACAAGTGTGAAAAGGGCGCCGGACTTCAGAATGCGGACGACGGAGGATACAATCTTCACGAATTCAAGCGAAATGCGCTGACAAGTCTGCCGAAAGGCGAAAACAAGCGCGGAAGAATAGGATTTCCGCTTGCTCTGGGTATGTACGAGCTTTATCCGCTGTGGAACGGCATATTTACGCATCTCGGCTTTGAGGCTGTGCTGTCGGGACTGTCCACGCGCGAGATATATTCGCTCGGTCAGTACAGCATACCTTCGGACACGGCTTGCTATCCGGCAAAGATCATGCACGGACACATGGAAAAGCTTATAAACGAAAATGTTGACGCGATTTTTTATCCGTGTCTGTCCTACAACATTGACGAGGGCGCGTCGGACAACCATTACAACTGTCCGGTCGTGGCATATTATCCCGAACTTCTCAACGGAAACATGGACGACCTTAAAAATCACAAATTCCTGTATCCGTATCTCAACATAAACGACAGAAAACAGCTTGTGAAAGAGCTGCACAAGTATCTCGGAGAGGCTTTTCCCGACGCTAAGATTTCAAAGCGCGAGGCAAAGGCGGCCGTCGAACACGGATTTGCACAGTATGAAGCTTATATGCAGTCGGTGCGCGACGAGGGCATGAACGCTATCGAATATGCGCACAAAAACGGCAAGCGTATACTTATTCTTGCCGGCAGACCGTATCATATTGATCCCGAAATAGGTCACGGCATTGACAAACTTGCAAAATCTCTCGGTTTTGCCGTCGTAAGCGAGGACAGCGTATGGAGACTTGCAAAAAATCCTCCTGCGGTCAATGTTCTCAATCAGTGGACTTATCATTCAAGACTTTACAATGCGGCTCAGTTCGCCGTGGAAAACAGCGACGTCGAGCTTGTTCAGCTTGTGTCTTTCGGCTGCGGCGTTGACGCCGTTACTACCGACGAAACCCGTGCTATTCTCGAATCCGCAGGAAAACTTTATACCCAGATTAAAATTGACGAAATTACCAACCTCGGCGCTGTTAAAATCCGTCTGCGCAGTCTTATTGGCGCACTGGACGAACGAAAGTAGATACATTCTCGCCGTAGGGGGAACGCGCTTTCTTTTTAAAAAGAAAGCTGCAAAGAAAACGGTAGCCCTTAATTTAGAAAAAGTTGTGGGATACTCTCTGCCGCCGGCTTGTACCGTTCGCAGTCGAACAGCAGGACTGCGAACTCAGATCTAAACAGGTGCCGGAGCAAGCTATGGAAGTTGTGTACTATTGGTAGCTTTGGAATGTGAAATAAATTCGCAAAAACGAAATATATGCTGTATTTTCACTCCGCACCACCCAAACAAAAAACTAACATTTGTAAAAGTCATCTCGCGCAAGCGAGCAGGGCAGAAAAATACGTCCTGTTGACTGTTGAAGTATATAAAAAATAACACTTGTGCCGATAAAACTGTAACTTTGTACAGAACCCCATATCCGCGCGCCTGTCGCGCGGCGATTTCGCAACACAGCTATGTGGACAGTGTAAAACGAGAGTTTTTGAGCTTTCGGAGGGGCAAATAGGTTTTGGTGCGCGTTTACACTCTTTAGAGTGAAATCCTCCACGTAGCCACGCTTTCGCGGCGGCGTTTGAGCCGCGAAAATCTTTTGTTTTACACTCTTTAGAGCGCCGCCTTTTCGACTCCGAAAAGTGGGTGTATAAGGTTGCACTTTGAAGAAAATTTCCCGTTTTAGCCCAAAATATAAAATCTCGCCCCCAAAAACTAAAAAGAAGACTGGTAAATGCGAAAACTTATCCTTATAGGCCGCAGCGAAAGCGGAAAAAGTACGCTTATACAGACTCTGCGGCATGAAGAAATACATTATCATAAAACACAGTATATTGATTATAGCGAGAGTATCATAGATACGCCGGGCGAATACGTCGAGGACAGACAGTTCGGCGGCGCGCTTGCGGTGTATGCGTGTGAGGCTGATATTGTCGGACTTCTTTGCTCTGCAACCGAACCTTTTTCGCTTTTCCCGCCTAATATCGTCGGTATGTCCACAAGACCTGTCGTCGGTATCGTGACGAAGTGCGACCACCCCGACGCAGTGCCCGTAAGAGCCTCCGAATGGCTTAAACTTGCAGGCTGTAAACGTATCTTTTTCACCAGCAGCTATAAAAATGAGGGTATTCAGGAAATTCTCGACTACCTTTCTCTTCCCAAAGAACCTCAAAATTAATAAATTATTGCCGAAAAAAGTCAAAACCACATAAAACAACAAAACTTTTTCAAAAAACCACATTTTTTTACTCAAAACCATTGACATAAGTAAAAACAGGTGTTATAATCATATCGTAAAGAAAGGACAGGACTTTGTTCTTGCCGCTTTTGAATAAAAAAGTAATAAAAAATCATAAAACCAAAGGAGAACAGAAAAATGGCAACAGAGTACGAGATCAAAAAGCAAATCTGCGAAATTGGTAAGCGTATCTATAACAAGGGAATGGTAGCCTCCAACGACGGTAACATTTCCGTAAAGCTCAACGATAATGAATTCCTCTGCACGCCTACCGGCGTAAGCAAGGGCTTCATGACTCCCGAGTACATATGCAAGGTTGACGCAAACGGCAAGGTACTTCAGGCATACGAAGGCTTCAAGCCCTCCTCCGAAATCAAAATGCATATGAGAGTTTATAAGGAAAGACCGGACGTAAACAGCGTTGTTCACGCACATCCGCTTTACGCTACAAGCTTTGCAATCGCAGGCATTCCGCTTACAGAGCCGATCATGCCCGAGGCTGTAATCGCGCTCGGATGCGTTCCGATAGCAGAATACGGCACGCCTTCCACCGAGGAAATTCCGGACGCTGTTTCCAAGTATCTTCCTTACTTTGACGCAGTTCTTCTTGAGAACCACGGCGCACTTACTTTCTCTGATTCGCTTCTTAACGCATATCACAAGATGGAATCCGTAGAATTCTACGCACGCCTTCTCTATCAGTCCAAGATGCTCGGCGGACCCAAGCCTCTCTCCGAAGAACAGGTACAGAGACTTTATGAGATCAGACGTAAGTTTGGTATGAAGGGCAAGCACCCGGCAGATCTCTGCATGAACAATAAGCTTGGCAAGCCCAGCTGCCACAGCTGCGGCGGATCGTGCTCCGGAAGCTGCGCTTCTCATAACAGCGCCGAAGAGGACATCATCGCTCAGATTACAAAGAACGTACTTGCTCAGCTCGGTAAGTAATTGACCGACTCTTAAAGCTATGAGCAAGGAGCTTTCAGAAATAGTTGACGGCGTTGTAAGACGCGTGCTCGAAGAAAAATCGGGTGTTTCGTCTGCACAGCCGGTAAAACAGAATACTCTTTCAAAAATGACGCTTGCTGCGGCGCGTGAGATTATAAAGGCGGTCGAAACAAAGGCGCGCGATATGGGCGTAAACGCGGTGGTCGCGGTGAGTGATGCCGGAGGAAATCCGGTCGCTGTCGAATGTATGGACGGCGCGTTTCTTGCAAGCTACGATATTGCGCTGAATAAGGCATATACCGTCGTAGCACTCAAAATGCCGACATCAAAGCTCGCGGAACTCGCAAAGCCCGGCGGATCTCTCTACGGTATACAGCATACCAACGGTGGAAAGATAGTAATATTCGGCGGCGGAGAACCGCTTGAAACGACGCACGGCATAATCGGCGGACTCGGAGTAAGCGGCGGTACGGCAGAGCAGGATACAAAGCTCGGTGCATACGGCAAAGAGTATTTTGAAAAGCATATTTTTTAGAAACGGAGATTTATCATGGACGTTAAAGCTAATGATATTGAAGCCATTGTACGTCAGGTGCTTGAAAACATGAAGGACGCGCCTTCAAACGGTGCGGCAAATTCTGCGGCAAAGCCTGCGGGAGCTATTCCCAAGACTGCAAGGGTTGCAATGCTTACAAAGCTTGAACATTTCGACGTCAAGGAATTCCCGATTCCGCCTCTCGGCGATGACGATGTGCTCGTCAAGGTTGAGGGCTGCGGCGTTTGCGGAACCGACGCGCATGAGTTCAAGAGAGACCCGTTCGGACTTATTCCCGTCGCGCTCGGACATGAGGGCACGGGCGAAGTAGTCGCAATGGGCAAGAACGTAAAGAAGGACAGTGCCGGAAAGGCGCTCAATATCGGCGATAAGGTTGTTACCTGTATGATATTCAAGGACAACCCCGATATTACAATGTTCGACCTCAACAAGCAGAATGTCGGCGGAGCAGACGTATACGGACTTCTTCCCGATGATGACGAGAATAACCACTTAAAGGGCTGGTTCTCGGATTACATACTCGTAAAAGGCGGATCGACCATATTCAACGTAAGCGACCTTGACCTTGATTCGAGAATCCTTATCGAGCCGTGCGCGGTACTTGTACACGCGGTTGAAAGAGCAAAGACAACGGGTATTCTCAGATTCAATTCGAGAGTTGCGGTTCAGGGCTGCGGACCTATCGGTCTTATCTGTATTGCGGTTCTCAGAACAATGGGTATAGAGAATATAGTTGCGGTTGACGGAAACGATATGCGTCTTGAATTCGCCAAGAAGATGGGCGCAACAAAGACCGTAAACTTCAAGGAACATAAGGGTATAGAGGAACTTGCGGGCGCTGTCAAGGACGCATTCGGCGGTTATCTTGCAGACTTCGCATTCCAGTGCACCGGTTCTCCCGCGGCACATTCCAATATTTATAAGTTTATACGCAACGGCGGCGGTCTTTGCGAACTGGGATTCTTTATCAACGGCGGCGACGCTACGATAAATCCTCACTTCGATATATGCGCAAAGGAAATCACAACCGTAGGCTCTTGGGTTTACACTCTCAGAGATTACGCGACTACTTTCGATTTCCTCAAGCGTGCAAAGGCAATAGGTATTCCGCTTAATGAGCTTATAACTCATAAATTCCCGCTTGAACAGATTAACGAGGCTCTTGAAACAAACCTTTCCATGAAGGGACTCAAGATTGCCGTAGTTAATAAGTAAGAGCGAATAACACTGTTGAAAAAATAAAAATATAAATCCTTAAAGGAGGACAAAATCATGGCACTCGAAGCACTCGGAATGATAGAGACCAGAGGTCTTACCGCAGCAATCGAAGCAGCGGACGCAATGGTAAAGGCAGCAGAGGTAACTCTCATAGGAACCGAAAAGATCGGAAGCGGACTCGTATCCGTAATGGTAAGAGGCGACGTAGGAGCTGTTAACGCAGCAGTTGACGCAGGTCTCGCAGCAGCTCAGAAGCTCGGCGAAATCATCGCAACTCACGTTATCCCCAGACCTCACACCGACGTCGAGAAGATTCTTCCTTCTCTCAAGTAATTTTTGCTGTTCGTACATACGCACCGGAATCGCACGGATTTTGCTTTTTGCAATTTTTCCGAATTATGCTTTTCCGGTGCGGCGTGCGCACGTTTTCGGGTTTACGCGGTTTTTTCAGAGAGTTTGAAAAAGGCTTTTCGGGGCTCTTTGCATGTTTTTTTGCGATTTTCTGAAAGTGCGGCGTAAGTCCGAAAGAATAATCTCCGAAACGATTTTGTATGCACTTTTTTCGGGGATTTGAGCGAAAGGATAAAACTTATGATAATTGGAAAAGTTGTTGGCAGCGTCGTGTCTACACGCAAGAACGAAAACCTTGTCGGAAACAAGTTCATGATAATTGAACCTTTAAAGAGCCTCGGCGGTTCGCAGACAAGATTCGTTGCGACGGACAATATCGGCGCCGGCATAGGAGAGATAGTCCTCGTGGCTACGGGAAGCGCTGCAAGAATAGGCTGCGGATTTGAAAGCTCGCCTATCGACGCGGCAATCGTGGGCATTGTGGACGAAGGAAACGATTTGGAGCGTGAATAATGATGGAAATGACCGAACTCAGTAAAGTAATGCGCGACGGCGGCGTTGTCGGTGCAGGCGGTGCCGGATTCCCGTCCTACGCAAAGCTTAATAAGGACGCAGACACCATTATACTTAACTGCGCGGAATGCGAACCTCTCTTAAAGCTTCACAGACAGGTGCTTGAAAAGCACGCACAGGAGATAACCTTTGCGCTTGATACCATAGCAAAGGCGGTTGAGGCTGACAGAGTTATAATCGCAATCAAGCCCGGATATAAAGAGGCAATAGCGGCGGTAAATAAGTGTATTTCAAACTATAAGAATATGTCGGTAGGACTTCTTCCCGAAATATATCCCGCAGGCGACGAAGTTATTACCATTTATGAAACCACCGGCAGAATAGTTCCTCCCGGAAGTATTCCGATATCGGTCGGAGTTACGGTTTTCAACGTAGAAACAGCGCTTAACGTTGCGCGTATGCTTAACGAAAACAAGCCGGTTACATATAAGTACATAACAATAGCGGGCGAAGTAAAGCACCCGGTAACGCTCAAAGCTCCTCTCGGAATTACTTACGGCGAGCTTATAGAGCTTGCAGGCGGCGCGACGGTTGAAAATCCCGTGCTTATCGCAGGCGGACCCATGACGGGAAATATTTGCTATGCGTCGGACGTTGTTACAAAGACTTCGAACGCGGTACTTGTAATGCCCGAACATCAGTATATAGTGGATAAGAGAACGACGCCTGTCGGAATCAGCATGAAACGCGCAATGAGCGTATGCTGCCAGTGTATGTTGTGTACCGACCTGTGTTCAAGAAACCTTCTCGGACATCCTATTGAGCCTCATAAATTCATGAGAGCGGTGTCCAGCGGAGTTACGACGGATACAAGCGCATATCTGAACACATTTTTCTGTTCGGCTTGCGGTCTGTGCGAACTTTATTCCTGCGGACAGAACTTAAATCCCAGAACGCTTATAGGCATAACAAAGGGACAGCTCAGAAAGAACGGAATACCCGTTCCGAAGGATATAGAAGTAAAGCCCGTCAATAAGCAGAGAGAATACAGAACCGTTCCCATGTCAAGACTTATTGCAAGACTCGGTCTTCGCAAATACGATCTTCCGGCGCCTCTCGACGAAACGCTTGTCAAGACAGACAGCGTAAAGCTTAAACTTTCGCAGAGCATAGGCGCGCCGAGCGTTGCCTGTGTAAAGCCCGGAGATAAGGTAAAAGCCGGAGATGTTGTTGCAAATGCACCCGAAAAACTCGGAGTGCCGATTCACGCGTCGATTGACGGCGTTGTTTCGGAAGTAAACGATAAGTTTGTCGTAATTAAGGCGCAGTGAGTGAGGTAAAGACAGATGAGTAAAGCTATTGGAATGGTAGAATACAAGACGGTTTCGGCAGGTATTACCGCAGCCGACACCATGGTTAAGACAAGCGCGGTCGAAGTGCTTCAGGCATCTACCGTTTGTCCCGGAAAATATATCGTGCTCATTACGGGCGAACTCAGTGCGGTAAGAGCAAGCGTTGACGCGGCGGCGAAAAACTGCCCCGAACAGCTCACCGACTCGTTCGTTCTCGGAAATCCGCATGAGGATATTTTCAAGGCAATATACGGCGGAGCTGCGGTTGAAAACGTAAAGGCTCTCGGAGTTCTCGAAACCTTCTCGGCTCCGTCCATTATAGTTGCTGCGGATACGGCGGCTAAGGCGAGCGAGGTTCAGCTTATAGAGCTCAGAATCGCACGCGGTATGTGCGGAAAATCCTATATGCTGCTTACCGGTACCGTTGCTTCGGTTACGGCGGCAATAGAACACGCAAAGAGAAAAGTCGGAGATGAGGGAATGCTGCTTGACAGCTCGGTTATACCCAATCCCGATCCGAGTATCTGGGACAGCATACTTTAAGATACGAAATAAACTTACATACGGGACGGTGACGGAATGCTTCCGATAGAGAGAAAAAATGAAATACTGTCAAGGCTCATGTCGGACGGCAAGGTAATTGTAAGCGAGCTTTCGGCGGAATATCAGGTTACAGAAGAAACAATAAGACGCGACCTTGATAAACTTGAAAAAGAGGGACTTGCAAAAAAGACCTACGGCGGCGCCGTAAGAAACGAAAATCTGAACGTTGAGCTTCCGTATACCGTAAGAAAGCAGACCAATGTCGAGGGCAAAAAGTATATCGCAGATATTATAGGAACTCTTATACATGACGGCGACTATTTACTTCTCGATTCAAGTACAACGGCTCTGTTTACCGTAAAAAGCATAGCTAATTTGCATAATATAACGCTGCTTACAAACAGCATTGAAGTTTTGCTTGAGCTTCCGCAGAACAGCGACTGGAGAGTTATCTGCACCGGAGGAGAATTTGCACAGAGCAGCCTTTCCTTTGCCGGACGTCAGGTTGAGTCGATAGTCGACGACTATAACGTGGATCTCGCGGTCATTTCCTGCAAGGGACTCGATATGCAAAAAGGCATTACCGATACGCGCGATTATAACGCACAGATAAAGAAAGCGTTTATGCGTTCGGCTAAAAAAGTCCTGCTTGCGGTTGACTGCACAAAGTTCGACAAGACCTCGTTTGTCCGTTTCGCGGATATTTCCGATATAAGCGCGGTAGTTACCGATGCGGAACCCAACGAGGAATGGAAAAACTACTTTGCCGGAAACAGCGTTGAGCTTTATTACTGATTTATACGCCGTCCGCAATTTCCTTAACGGACGGCTGTTTTTAAAGGCATATGACAATTATTTAACGTACATATTTTGACAGAGGAAAGCAATGCAGAGATTTAAATTAAAAACCGAGATATGTTTCGGTGAAAATTCACTTGACGTATTAAAAACGGTAAAAGGCAAAAATGCGGTAGTATTTACCGACGCATTTCTTACGAAAAACGGCACTGCCGACAGGATAAAAGGCTTGCTTACATCGTGCGAAAACGTTTCGGTATATTCCGAGGTCAAACCCGATCCGCCTATCGAGCTTATTGCGCAGGGGCTGAAGTTCTTGTCGGACTGCGACGCGGACGTTGTAGTTGCAGTCGGCGGAGGTTCTTCGATAGACGCGGCTAAATCCACAATTCACGTTGCGAGAAATTACTTAAAGAAGCATATACGCCTTATTGCCGTTCCCACAACGAGCGGAACAGGCTCAGAAGTTACGCAGTTTGCGGTAATTACAGATAAGCAGGCTGATAAAAAAATACCGATTGTAGACGAGTCGCTGCTGCCGGAAATGGCGGTGCTTTCAAGCGAACTTACGGAGAGTGTTCCTCCGTCCGTTACGGCGGATACCGGCTTTGACGTTCTGACCCATGCGCTTGAAGCTTACGTTTCGGTAAACGCTAACGAATTTTCCGACGCACTTGCAGAAAAATCCGTAGAGCTGTTCTCGGATTACATGGTAAGAGCGTATCAGAACGGTCATGATCTTGTCGCAAGAGAAAAGCTGCACACAGCGTCATGTCTTGCAGGCATTGCCTTTAATGAAGCAAGTCTCGGACTGAACCACGGTATCGCCCATGCTCTCGGCGCACACTTCCATATTCCGCACGGCAGAGCCAACGCGATAATGCTTCCGCACGTAATACGCTACAATGCGGAGCTTGACATTAAATTCTGCGTAAAGAACGCTTGCCCGACTGCGGATAAGCTTGAAGGACTTGCGCGCAGACTCGGATATCCCGCAAACAGCCCGGATATAGGCGTAAGAAACATGATACACAAGATAAAGGAATTTCAGCGCTGGCTGAATATCCCCACAACTCTCGGTGAAGCCGGAGTTACAAAGGCAGATTTTGAAAAGGCTGAGCCTCATATAATCGCAAGCGCGCTTGCAGACGCCTGCACCGCGTCAAATCCCAGAAAACCCAGTGAAAAGGACGTTGCGGAGATACTTTCAAAGGTCGCAAAGTTCTGATTTTAACGGCAAAAAAATAAATTTGCGCGCCGGAAGAGTATTTGGTCTTTAAACCTTGCTTTTCCGGCGTATAATATATGTAAAGACGCAGTCGGACGCGGATTTCCGCTCTTGTTTGTCAAACTGCGGTAATTTGCGCGGCGCGCGTTAATATAAATGTTGTAATTTGTCTATTGACAAGCAATATACTTTGGAATATAATGTATTTCGGTCAGAAAACAGCGGCTTTCTTTAATGGCTCTGTATGAGAATGGGGGTTTGGAAATGTTAGAGAAAGTTATGGATATGCTCGCAAAGCAGCTCCGTGTTGATGTAAACACTCTCGATCCCGATACGAACATCGTCGAGGATCTTTGCGCGGACTCGCTTGATATAGTCGAGATGCTTATGGCAGTTGAACAGAAATTCGGCATCACCGTTTCGGACGAAGAGGCAATGCAGCTCAAGACAATCAGAGATGTAGCCGATTTTATCGAAAAGAAGATCTGAAATAATTAGTTCTTCGCCAAATGAACAAACTGTTTTCGGGAATGTTTCGCCTTGGGTGAATAACGGCGTTGTATTCCCGTTTTCATTTTGGGTATAATATGTTTGATATTCTCTTAAATTTAGTTAAAACGCAGGAGAAAATATAAATATGACAGATAAAAAAAGATTCGTATATGCCGATAACGCAGCGACGACGTGCGTTCACCCGGAGGTTCTTGCCAAAATGCTGCCTCTTCTCGGCGACGTTTTCGGAAACCCCTCAAGTCTCCATGCAAAGGGCAGACAGGCTAAGGAAATGATCGACGAAGCAAGACTCGGTATGTCAAAGATACTCGGCTGCGAGTCAAAGGAGCTTTTCTTTACAGGCTGCGGCTCGGAGTCGGACAACTGGGCAATTAAAGGCGCGGTTGAGAGCTATATCGAAAAGAACGGCGGTAAAATGCCGCATATAATCACGACGACTATCGAACACCATGCCGTAATGCATACCTGCAAGGCTCTCGAAAAAAAGGGCGTTGAGGTTACATGGGTGGGAGTTGACGGCGACGCCGTTGTAAATCCCGATGATATAGTTGCGGCGCTGAGAGAGAATACCTGCCTTGTTGCGGTAATGCTTGCAAATAACGAGGTCGGAACAATAGAACCCGTTGCGGAGATAGTAAAGAAGGTAAGGCAAGCCGGATCAAAGGCGCTTATCTTTACAGACGCAGTTCAGGCTGTCGGACACATTCCGGTAAACGTAAAAGAACTCGGCGTTGATATGCTCTCGTTCTCGGGACATAAGTTCAGAGCGCCCAAGGGCGTCGGAGGACTTTATATAAAGAGCGGAACTGTCATAAAAAATCTTATCGACGGCGGCGGTCAGGAACGCGGCAAGAGAAGCGGCACGGAAAATATGCCAGGTATCGTGGGCATGGCTGCGGCTCTGGAAATTGCCGATAAAGAGATAAAGAAAGACAATTTAAGACTTGTAAGCCTGAGAGATCAGCTTATAAACAGAGTGCTTGCGCTGCCGCATACAAGACTTACCGGACACCCGACAAACAGACTTCCCGGTACGGCTAGTTTTACTTTTGAGTATGTTGAGGGCGAGTCAATGTTGCTCATGCTGGATATGGCAGGCATTTGTGTATCGACAGGCTCCGCCTGCTCGTCAAAATCGCTTGAACCGTCACACGTGCTGCTTGCAATGGGGCTTCCGCACGAAATAGCCCACGGATCGCTTCGTGTGTCGCTGTCGCATGAAACAACACAGGAAGATATAGATTATCTTGCCGAAAATATAATAAAGGTTATTACAAGACTGAGAGAAATTTCGCCTCTCGGCAGAGAATAATCCTTAAAATACAAGACAGGAGAAAAAATATGCTGTATTCCGAAAAAGTAATGGATCATTTTACTCACCCGAGAAACGTCGGTGAGATTCCGGACGCGGACGCCGTGGGAGAAGTAGGCAACGCAAAGTGCGGAGATATAATGAAAATATATATGAAGATCGAAAACGATGTTATAGTCGATATAAAGTTCCAGACTTTCGGCTGTGCGTCGGCAATAGCGACTTCCTCCATGGCAACAGAGCTCATAAAGGGCAAAAGGGTAGAAGAGGCGCTTGAGCTTTCAAATAAAGCCGTTGTCGAGGCTCTCGACGGACTTCCGCCGGTAAAAGTTCACTGTTCGGTGCTTGCCGAAGAGGCAGTCAAGGCTGCGATACTCGACTATTATAAAAAGACCGGACGCGATACGACGGAACTTGAAAAACAGTGCGCGGCTTCCTGCGCTCACTGCGACGCACACGGCGATCACGAATAAAAAATTTCTGATTATCGGAGAATGACATTATGAAAAAGTTGTACATCGGCTGCGACCATGCCGCACTTCACATGAAAAACGACCTTATAGGCTATCTTAACGATAAAGGCTATGAAATTGAGGACGTAGGACCTTACACTCCCGAAAGCGTTGACTATCCGGTATACGCAAAGAAGGTATGCGATAAGGTGCTTGCGGATAAAGGATCTCTCGGCATACTCATCTGCGGAACGGGAATAGGAATGTCCATTGCCGCAAATAAGGTAAAGGGCATACGCGCGGCGGCTGTCAGCGAAGTGTTCAGCGCGATAATGACAAGAAAGCACAACGACGCAAACGTTCTGTGCATGGGTGCGAGAGTTATCGGCATAGAAACGGCGAAGATGATCGCCGACGGTTTCCTCGAAGCCGAATATGAGGGCGGACGCCATCAGAAACGAGTCGATATGATAACGGAACTTGAAAACGCATAAGTTTTCGGAGTAAAAGTCAAAGATAATAATTTCCGCGGTACCTTATACGGCCGCGGTTTTAAGTCTGTTTGAAAATGTGTATTTTTTCATTAAAAGCGGAAAGGAGTGCGACGGCTGTTGAACGTGTACGATTTTGACAAAACTATACTTAACACAGACAGTACCGAAAAATTCTATTTCTATTGCTTAAAACGCTGTCCTAAAATTTTAAAACACCTGCCTGCGACCGCCGCCGCATTTTTTAAGTATATTATCGGAAAGACCGATAAAACAGCGTTCAAGCAGGTAATGTACAGGTTTCTGCGCGAAGTGCCGGACATTGACGCGGCTGTTGAAGATTTCTGGGATAAGAATATACACCGTGTTTTCGATTGGTATAAAAGAGATCATAAGGACGGCGACGCTGTAATTTCGGCGTCACCCGAATTTCTGCTTGAGCCTGTTTGCAAGCGTCTCGGAATAAAGAACCTTTTGGCGTCAAGAGTAGATAAAAAAACGGGCGAATACACCGGAACCAACTGCTGGGGACAGGAAAAGGTAAACAGATTCAGAGAAAAGTTCGGCGACGCAAAAATAGACGTTTTCTGCTCGGATTCTCTGTCTGACACGCCGCTCGCAATGCTTTCGGATAAGAGATATATAGTAAAACCAGACGGAAAGCTCGTCGATTGGGATTCGTACAAACCGCCGCTTTTAAAGCGCGTTTTGAAGAATATATTTTCGCGCCAGTTCGGAATGTATGCCGCAATAGGCGTTGTTAACGTTGCGGTCTGCGTTGTGTTTGCGCACCTTTTCAGCAAGGTTTTCGGAGCAAATATCGGGTTTATTATCGGATATATTATCAGCCTTTGCGGAGCGTATCTGCTGAATACAAAGTATAATTTCAAAATGCCGTTAAGCTTTGCGCGATTTTTGGGATTTTGCTTTTCGTATATCCCCAATTTCGTGGTGCAGAACGCCTGCGTAATAATTTTGTATAACGGACTTCATGTAAACCATATAATTACATACATACTGTCTGCCATGATAAGCGTTCCGCTGACATTTGCGGTAATAAAGCTTGTTTTCGGCTGCAAATAGTATAAATATGCGGAGTGTACATTCAATATGTATGCTTCGCTTTTGTTTTGAGCGCACATTTCGGCGCGATACATCAAAAAGGTACAGCTTATTCGGACGAACTTTTGATACAGACGGCGAAATTTGTATTTTTTGTGCGTTAAAAATCGCAGCGGCTCATTTTGTGGCGAACGGTTGTTCTTGAAGTGCGGCTTTAAATAAGGTATAATTTTCATGAAATCAAAATCAAAGGAATGATAAAACATGAGAAAGATACCGAATGTGGGATTTATGTGCGTCGGAGAAAGCGCGCTTGAGCTGTCGGGCGCAATTTGCTGTGCAGGAAAACTTATGGAGATACTTAAAGGCGGCGGATATTCCGTCGGAGGCTGTTATTCGTGCATGACGCCGGCACTTCAGAAAGAAAACATCGAGTCAAGATTAAGACAGCTGTGCGAGGTGAACGACCTTGTTGTGACGGTGGGCGCGGAAGGCTTCGGCAAAAACGACGTGATCCCCGAAATAACCGAGAGCGTGTGCAAAAGAAAAGCCGAATACTTTTCATACTGCCTCAGCCGTGCCGACGGAGCATTTTCTTCGGATAACGGCACTTATACCGACGGGACTTCCGCACTGAATTCCGGAACATACGATACACTCTGTCCTTCGCGCGCGACTGCCGGGTTCTGCGGCAATACGCTTGTCATAAATCTTCCCGACGATCCGTTCGCGGCGCGAAAACGCCTGTGCGCCATATTACCGTCGATTGCTTTTGTCATAAACCGCGGCATTGAGTTCAAATCTGCCGCAAAACAGCGTTAAAAACGTACATTTTCAAGCCCGATTCGGTTTATTTTGCCGTTTCGGGTTAAATTTTTGCCGAAAATAACAATTTGTTTACATAAATAACACCATTGGTTAACCAAATACAATTACTTTAAGAATATAATTAACACTGTAAGAAACAAATTTGAACTTTTTTACAATCAGGACATTTTGAGAGGGAGGAAAATTAAAATGGGACTTAAAATACTCATTGCCGACGACGATACCAATATCTGCGATCTGCTCAAACTTTATCTTGAAAACGAGGGTTATGAGATTGTTACCGCAAACGACGGAATAAAGGCTCTTTCGGCATTTAAAATATACGAACCGGATCTTGTGCTGCTTGACATAATGATGCCGAGAAAAGACGGCTGGCAGGTGTGCAGAGAGATCAGAGAGATGTCCTCAAAGCCGATCATCATGGTAACCGCAAAGGGCGACGTATTCGATAAGGTACTCGGACTTGAACTGGGCGCCGACGACTTTATAACAAAGCCGTTTGACATGAAAGAGGTTTCGGCACGCGTAAAGGCAGTGCTCAGACGTTACTCGGGTCATGACAACGACGACAGCGAGGTTATAAAGTTTGATAACCTTGAAATAAGCCTTCAGAAGTATGAGCTTAAGCTTGCGGGCAAAGCCGTTGATATTCCTCCTAAGGAACTTGAACTGCTTTACTTCCTTACTTCAAACTACAACAGAGTATTCACGCGCGATCAGCTTCTCGACAAGGTATGGGGATTTGACTATCTCGGAGATTCGAGAACCGTTGACGTTCACGTAAAGAGACTCAGAGAAAAGCTTGAGGGCGTATCCGACAAATGGACGCTCAAGACGGTATGGGGCGTAGGATATAAGTTTGAACTGCTCCAGCAGTAATAAAAACAAATTACGCGCCGTATAAAAAAATAAAAATAAACAGCCCGGTACGATTGAAAAATATCTTTCATGCCGAGCTGTATTTTTTTACATATTTTAAAGGCGTATCAAAGCCATTTTTTCTTTTTGAAGTACCATATAAGCCAAATTGCTATTGCGGCGCTCACGAGAATTACCGCAGGGTAGCCGTATTCCCACGAAAGCTCGGGCATACCGCGAAAATTCATACCGTACCAGCCCGCGATAAGTGAAAGCGGCAGAAAAATCGCCGTGACAATGGTAAAGATCTTCATGAGCTCATTCTGACGTATCGAAAGCTGCGACTGATATGCCTCAAGCGTCTGACTTACGGCTTCTTTCAGATAAATTACGGCGTTTATATATTTGTCCGTGCGTGAGCTTAGGATTTCAAATCTGCGGCACAATGTCTCGGACAGCAGACCGTTTCTGTTTTCCGCCGTTTCGTCAAAGATAGAATTTAACTGTTCGTAATATCTTTTTATGCGAAGAAGTTTGCGGCGGTAGTGCGATATTTTTTTAAGAACCCTGCCGCTGTCCGACGGTTCTTCAAGAAATGCGGTTTCGCGGTTGTCAATCTCGCGTTCAAGAGAGTCGAGATAAACAGTGTCGGATTTAAGCATATATTCAAAAAATCCGGCTAAAGTCTGTCCGCAGTCGGCTTTGCCGTCATCGAGAATCGAATTTAAGATACTTTTCGTGAGTACAAGAGCTTCGGTCTCACAGATAAAGAAAAGGTTTTCTCTGTCGAGATATACCGTGACTTTCGGATTTCTGACGCTGCTTTTGCGTATGTCGCAGCAGTCAAACGTCATAAGAATATAGTCCGCAAAGCTTTTGAAATAATCCGTGTGCGGCTCTGTTATGCCCTTTAGAACTTTTTCGTCAATGCAGCACGAAAGTTCGGACAGTGCCGAGAACGATACCGTTTTTATCATAGTGCAATATCTCCTTTTGAATTTTTCTGAATGAATAAATCGTCGTTTCCGAGTTTTGTCAGCGCGAGCGCGGCGCTTAACAGTATATTGAAGCTGTTTTCGGGAACGTCGAAGTCGGGAATGTATTCTTCTTTTATTTTTCTTATGCGGTAAAGGACGGTATTTCGGTGGGTGAACAGCTTTTCGCAGGTTTCTTTGAGAGAATGGCGGCAGGATATGTACGTGTAAAGCGTAAGACAAAGCTCGGTGCCTGCGTCTTTGTCGGCAAGATACAGCTTTTTTACACCGGGATCCATCGGAAAACCGTTCTGTTCAAGCTCTTTTAAGAGAATTATCAGGGAATATTTCTCGCATTGTTCCGTAAAGGATTCATAGTGACCGTGAGACAGAAGGTAGTTAAGCGCATTTTTGGTAAAAGCGTACATTTGCGGCAGCGTGAAAAGATCCTGTATTCTTTCGGAAATTACGGTCTTCAGTCCGTATTCCTCCGAGAAACGGCACAGCTTTGAAATTCCGTGTTCCTTATGAAGAAATATAATGAGATTTCCTTTATATATAAACGGGTGGCTGCCGTGAAAGAGTGAGTTTAAATTTTGCATTATCCTTTCGCCGCCGATGCCTGAGGACGCCGCGCCTTGCGGGAGTGCGCACAGTGCAAAGCGCTCGGGATTAAATCCCGAAAGATATGTTGACTGTGCTTTCAGTTCAAATTTTTGCCTGTCGGAAAACTCTCCGTCTATAAGCTCGCGCAGAATCTGTTCCGCGGTGCCGGAAAATCCCGAATCTTTGCCGTATTCTCCGTACAGCTGCTTTGAAACAATGCTGTCGGCAAAGGACAAAAGAGCTTCGTCCGGCTTTTCAAAATCCGGGTTCGGATATACGAGTATCATGTTTCCGAGCGACGTACCGTTGTAGAAAAGCGTGCTTATGCGAAGTGTTTTGCCGTTGTATTCACATTCAAACGGCACAGCGGCGTCGGTTTCGGTATGGGCCGATATTATACTGCTTAAATCAAACGGCAGCTCGCTGTGATTTAACGCGGTTTTAAGCTCGCGGCTGTGCGGTACCGTGTCCGGCGTAAAGCTTGAAAGTATCATAAACGCGTCGTCGGTTACGAGTATGGGCGCGCCGAACAGTCCGCCGATGTTTTTTATAAGTTCGGACAGCGATGGGCTGTTTATGAATATATCAGTAAGCGTTTGCCTGTCCATATTCTTTCTCCGTTTCTTTGTTTGTGCTGTCGGCACAACAGACTGTACTTTAATTATACTGCCGTATGCTTGAAAAATCAAGGCTTTTGATTATAATAGTATACGTAAAAAGAAAAAAGAACAAGGTTTAAAGAACCTTGAGAGAAAAACCGGAGATGATTCCAATGTGTAGATTTGAAGTACAAAACGCATAACACAAATCAATGTGCTTTAATTTACAGCACAAAGAAAGATAATTTCGGAGGTATTTACCATGTTTGAACTCAGACCTTATAATAAGAACAATAAAGTTTACAATCCTTTCCGCGAAATGGAAGAATTTGAAAAGAACTTCTTCACAACGCCGTATTCATTCTTTGACGGAGCAATGGAAAGCTTCAAGACCGATATAAAAGACGAGGGCGACAGATATGAGCTTGAAGCCGATATGCCGGGCTTTGAAAAGAAAGATATTCACCTTGACATAAACGGCGACGTGCTTACCGTAAGCGCAGAACGTCATTCGGAACACGAAGAGAAGGACAAGAAAGATAAATACGTCCGCTGCGAACGTTCCTACGGTTCGTATTCAAGACAGTTTGATTTGTCAAACGTAAAGTCAAACGAGATTACGGCGAAATACGACAACGGCGTTCTCAAAATTACGCTGCCCAAGAAGAAGGAAGAACTTCCCGAATCGAGAAGACTTGAAATTGAATAAAGCTTTCGGGAGCAGAACCTTAAAGCGTGCTGAATAATCAGCTCCGGTGTGCCGTACCATATACGGTGCGCCGGAATTTTTTTGCGCTTTTATCCGAATTTCACGGCTATATTCCGGACTTTCGCATTTCGGACGGAGCGCAGCCGAGATTGGCTTTGAAAACGCGGTTGAAATACTGTACCGAACAGAATCCGCATTCAAAAGCCGCGTCGGAGATGCTGTGATCTTTATTTTTTATAAGCCTTATGGCATGGCGCAGTCTTACAAAGGTGACATAATCGAATACCGTTGTGCCGGAAAGATTTTTAAAAGCGCGGCAAAGCTCAAAGCGGCTCATGTTGCAGCGCTGTGCGATGTCGTTCAGCGACAGACGGTCGCGGAAATTTTCGTCAATATATTCTACTGCCGGTTGTATTTTCCGCAATTTATCGGTTTCGCTTATGTCCTCGCTTTGCGAAAGGCCGTTTCTTTCCATAAACGCGCAAAGCCTGTAAATTCCTGCTTTGATGTACTTTTCATATCCCTTTTGCTTTTCGCGGCTCTCGCGTATAAGGCTGTCCGCAATTTCCCAAAGCTCGGAACCGCAGGGGCATATTATGTACGGCGCCCTTTTGTTTCTGCTTATGAATTCCGAAAAATTCTGCGAAAACGAAGTGTCCGTGTCGGTGTACTTTTCGGTTTCGGATTGGATAATTGTAATATCGACGGATTTTCCCGGAAATATCCTGTGAATGACGCGGCAGTTTATAAGTATAATACTGCCTTTTTCAAGCACGGCTATCTTTCCCGCAACCGAACAGTTGATCTTGCCGGAATTGACCCTTACGATTTCTATGCTGTCGTGCAGATGCAGAGTGTTCCAGTTTATATGTTTGTTGATATTTGTGTTTATGTCGGTAATGCGTGTAAAAAGCGACGGCAGATTGAAACGTATTGTTTCGCGGTTTTGTATCGTACTCATTTTATACCTCTGTTTTGCAATATAGTGCAACTATTCGGCAATATATGTGTTGAAATACGCAATGCAGTTATATATAATACATAATATCACGGCTAAACCGCGGCGTCAAGCCGAAATCATAAAAAGCCGTGAAAACAGATCTGTACAAGGAAACGGAGAGACACAAAATGGCTGCATTGTTTATATTCGTTATACTTTTAATGAGAATAATCCAGAGCGTATTCAGCAAGAAAGGTTCGCTTAAACTGCCGTCCGGCAAAACGGCGTACATACATTATATTTTTCTGCAATTTGCGTCGTCGTCGCTTTTTTCGCTGATTGTCATGTTCGGCGGAAAAATCAAGTCAGAAACTGTACTTCCGACGCTTGCCGTTGCCGCGTGTTCGGGGTGTTTTTTGGCGTTCAATATGCTTTGCGGAATAAAGGCGCTTGACGGAGGAACGGTGGTTCTGAACTCTATTTTCAGCACGTCCGGAATTATTATCCCCTGCGCACTTGGTGCGCTGTTTCTGAACGAGAGTATGTCGCTTATACAGGTGTTCTGCATTGCGGCGGTGATATTTTCCGCAGTACTGCTTGTAGATTCGTCGAAAAAGGTTAAGGGAACCTTCACGCCCGAAACTCTGCTATGGCTTCTCGGTTCGTTTGCGTCAAACGGCGCGGTCATGTTCTGTCAGAAAGTTTTCGGATTAAAAGTTGAGGGCGGAAATGTCGCGTTTTTCTCCATGCTGACATTTCTTATTCCGGCAATTATGCTCGGAGGAGCATTTATTGTGCTCGGTTTAAAAAGCAGAAAAACGGAAAGTGAAAAGCAGAGCGAATTTCCGAAACCGCTGTATCTGTACGCGGTTCTGCTTGCGTTTGCGGTATTTGTGATACAGCAGCTTGCCACAACTCTTACGCCTATGCTTTCGTCGGCTGTGCTGTTTGCCTGGATAAACGGCGGTGCGACGATAATTGCAGCGATTGTGGGCGCTGTCGTATTCGGCGAAAAGATAACGGTAAAAACCGTAATCGGAATAACCGTCGGAATAGCGGCGCTTGTGCTGATCTGAAAAATGCGGATATAAAGAAAATACCCGGTGCATTGCTGTACCGGGTATTTTGATGTGGATATATAAATTTTGTTTTAAGAATTGTTTTCGGGAAATGTGTTTTCGAGAGCCTCGGCTGAAATCGAAACTCTGTGTTTTCTGTCCGTAACTTCTGGGTGATTGTGGTTCTTGAGTACGGCTTTCAGAAGTATCGGGCAGAGTATCGAAGAGCATATTATAAGGAAGATTGTCGCGACAAGCGGATCTATTCCGGCAAGCTTTCCCGATTTGTCATACCAGATAAGCGACTGACCTGCCGCGTATACCGCAAGTGCGACCTCTCCGCGCGCTATCATTCCGCAGCCGATTGTGAGCGAATCGCGCGCGTTATATTTAAAGCATTTTGCAGCGGTTCCGCAGCCGAGTATCTTGGCAAGTACGCCGACAATTACAAATACGAGGGCAAACAGAAGTCCCGAAAGTCTGAAGTTGCTGAAATCTGCGCTTATTCCTATATATGAGAAGAACATAGGCGTAAAAATCATGTAGCCGCTTACGACGACTTTGCGGTCAACGAAAGACGTATCGTCAAGACCGCTGAGCATAAGACCTGCCATATACGCGCCTGTAATTGCGGCAATTCCGAAGTATTTTTCCGCACAGTATGCGTAAATAAGGCACATTGATAGTGCGAAGATACTGGTTCTGCGCTTATGCGGATATGTATGTACAAGCCTGTCGAAGATCTTGCGGAGAATATATCCGAATCCCACGCTGAATACAAAGAACATCGCAGCTTTAAGCAGCGTTTCGCCGACATGACCGCCTCCGTTGAGACCGGTGATAACGCTGAGCGCTATAATTCCGAGCACATCGTCGATTATCGCGGCGCTGAGAATAGTTGTTCCGACTTTTGAGTTGAGCGCGCCAAGCTCTCGCAAAGTTTCAACCGTAATGCCTACGCTTGTTGCGGAGAGTATCGCACCTACAAAGAGGGCGTTCATGAGCATTTCGTGCGAAAGCGCATTTTTAGGCCAGCCCATGAAAAACAGTGATGTAAAAGCACCCAACGCAACGGGTACAAGCACACCGACAGAGGCAATCGCCGTCGCAGCGGCTCCGCTTTTCTTCAATTCTTTAAAGTCTGTTTCAAGTCCGCTTGAAAATAGTATGAATACAACGCCTATCTGCGAAAAGCTTTGCAGAACTTTCATTTCAATGTCCGTCGGTGCGATAAGCCCTTTGAATGAGCCTAGATGTAAATGTCCCGCTATCGCAGGCCCGATTAAAAGTCCTGCAATTATCATTCCTACAACCTGCGGCAAGCCTATCTTTCTTGTGAACATTCCCAACAGCTTGGTTGCAAGCAGTATTATCGCAACATCAAACAATATGTTCATTACGTTAAATTCCATTGTTTTGCGCCGTCCTTTCTCTTTTGTCCGCCTTATATTATACTACCTATTTATTACAAAGTCAAGAAAAGAAGAACGGGGACGCGAGGAATACACGCTTTAATGGGAGCGCGACTTTTTCGATTCCGAAAAGAGGGTGTAAAAGGTTGCACTTTGAAGAA
>URVJ01000018.1 GCA_900551295.1 uncultured Eubacteriales bacterium
AATTAAGGGCTACTGTTTTCTTTGCAGCTTTCTTTTTAAAAAGAAAGCGCGTACCACTAAGGCGCGTACCACTAAGGAGCGTACCCCTAAAGCGCGTTCCCTCTAAAACGCGTTTACTAAATAAAAACCGCACGGCTTAACGCCGTGCGGAAAAATTATGCTGTAAGCAAATATTTATTATTCATAGAGAGAGCTGAGCTTAATAAGTCTGTCGTACTTTTCCTTAGCGCGTTCAGCAGCCTTATTAAAGAGTTCTTCTGCTCTTTCGGGGAATGCCTGAGCAAGTCGGCTGTAACGTGTTTCGCTCTTAATGAAGTCGATATAAGAAGCAGTCGGCTCCTTAGAATCGAGAGTGAAAGGATTCTTACCCTCTGCCTTAAGAGCAGGATTGTAACGGAACATCTGCCAGTAACCTGCGGCAACTGCCTTTCTCATTTCAGCCTGGCAGTTAGTCATACCGCCCTTAACACCGTGCATTTCACAAGGTGCATAGCCGATGATGATTGACGGACCGTGATATGCCTCAGCCTCAGCCATAGCCTTGATTGTCTGGTTCATATCTGCGCCCATAGCGATCTGTGCAACATATACATAGCCGTAGGACATAGCGATCTGAGCAAGATCTTTCTTGCCGATTGCCTTACCTGCTGCTGCGAACTGTGCAACCTGTCCCATATTGGAAGCCTTTGATGCCTGTCCGCCGGTATTGGAGTAAACTTCGGTATCGAATACCATGATGTTTACATCTTCGCCGGATGCGATTACGTGGTCAAGACCGCCGAAGCCGATATCGTATGCCCAGCCGTCGCCGCCGAAGATCCATATGGACTTCTTGGAGAGGTACTGCTTTTCTGCAAGCACTTCCTTAGCGGTAGGACAGCCTTCTGCTGCTGCCTTGCCGAGTTCGAGAATGAGCGCGTCGGTTGCAGTCTGATTTGCCTTGCCGTCGTCCTTGGTATCAAGATATGCCTTTGCAGCAGCCTTGAATGCGTCGGAAGCCTTATCGGAAGCCATCATTTCTTCAATCTTACCCATAAGTCTTTCTCTTATGGTCTTCTGACCGAGGTACATACCGAGACCATGCTCTGCATTATCCTCAAACAGCGAGTTTGCCCAAGCCGGACCCTTGCCGCTGTCGCGGTTTACGGTGTAAGGAGTTGCAGGTGCGCTGCCGCCCCAAATTGACGAACAACCGGTTGCATTGGATATATACATTCTCTCGCCGAAGAGCTGAGTGATAAGTCTTGCATAAGAAGTTTCGGCACAGCCTGCGCACGAACCCGAGAATTCAAGCAGCGGCTGGTTGAACTGGCTGCCCTTTACAGAGGTATCCGCAAACGGAACATCTTTCTTGGTTACATTTGCAACGGCATAGTTGAATACTTCCTGCTGCGGGAGCTGAGATTCCTGAGGAACCATCTTCAAAGCTCTCTTTTCGGGCTTTGTCGGGCAAACGTCTACGCAGACGCCGCAGCCCATACAGTCAAGAGGCGAAATTGCCATTGTGAACTTATATCCTTCGCAGCCCTTGCCTATCATCTTAGCGGTGAACTTGGTCTGTTCGGGAGCTGCCGCAACTTCCTTCTCATCCATAGCGAACGGACGGATTGTTGCATGAGGACATACATATGCACAGTTATTACACTGTACGCAGTTTTCGGGAATCCATTCGGGAACGTTGACCGCAACGCCTCTCTTTTCGTATGCGGCAGCACCCTGCGGGAATGTACCGTCTACGTAATCGGAGAATGCGGAAACGGGAAGAGTATCGCCGAGCATATCGTCAACGGGAACAACTACGTTCTTAACGAACTTAACAAGTTCCGGTCTCTTTCCTGTGATCTCAGGCTCAACTCTTGCAGGATCAAGCGACTTCCAGCTTTCGGGAACATCTATCTTAACGATAGCGTCAACGCCGGCGTCGATTGCCTTATAGTTCATTTCAACTACCGCTTCGCCCTTTTTGAGGTACGACTTCTTCGCCATGTACTTCATGTACTCAACAGCCTTATCGATAGGCATGATGTTTGCAAGTGCAAAGAATGCGGACTGAAGAATTGTATTTGTTCTCTTGCCCATACCGATCTCTGCCGCCTTATCGATAGCGTTTACGGTATAGAACTCGATGTTGTTATTTGCTATGTAGTTCTTTACGGCGTTGGGAAGGTGCTTATCAAGCTCTTGCGCATTCCACTGACAGTTAAGAAGGAACTTACCGCCGGGCTTTACGTCGTTTACAATCTTATAGCCCTTGAGGATATAAGAGGGGTTATGACAGGCAACAAAGTCTGCCTTTGTGATATAGTAAGAGGACTTAATGGGCTTATCGCCGAATCTCAGGTGAGAAATGGTAACGCCGCCGGTCTTCTTGGAGTCATACTGGAAGTATGCCTGAATGAACTTATCGGTATGGTCGCCGATGATCTTGATGGAGTTCTTGTTTGCACCGACAGTACCGTCTCCGCCGAGTCCCCAGAACTTGCAGCTTATTGTGCCTTCGGGAGCGGTATCGGGGGCGGGCTTTTCTTCGAGAGAGAGATGAGTTACATCATCTACTATGCCGATAGTAAAGCTGTTCTTAGGCTCGTCCGCCTTGAGGTTTTCATATACTGCGAAGATGCTTGCCGGGGGAGTATCCTTTGAACCGAGGCCGTATCTTCCGCCGACAACCTTAACATTAACGCCGTGAGTTGCAAGCGCGGTAACAACATCGAGATAAAGCGGTTCGCCCTGAGAGCCGGGTTCCTTTGTTCTGTCAAGAACGGCAATCTTCTTTGCGGTCTTCGGAATAGCTTCGATGAGCTTTTCGGATACGAAAGGTCTGTAAAGACGAACCTTGACAAGACCAACCTTTTCGCCGTGTGCGTTCATGTAGTCGATAACTTCTTCAGCTACGTCGCATATGGAACCCATAGCGATTATAACTCTGTCAGCGTCGGGTGCGCCGTAGTAGTTAAAGAGTTTATAATCGGTACCGATCTTCTTATTGACCTTATCCATATATTCTTCAACGATAGCCGGAAGTGCCTGATAGTACTTGTTGCAGGCTTCTCTGTGCTGGAAGAATATATCGCCGTTTTCAGCCGAGCCTCTGAGCGCGGGCTTTTCGGGATTGAGAGAACGTTCTCTGAACGCCTTTATCGCGTCCATATCAACCATTTCTTTAAGGTCTGCGTAGTCCCATGCTTCAATCTTCTGAATTTCATGAGAAGTTCTGAAACCGTCGAAGAAGTTGATGAACGGAACTCTGCCCTTGATGGTGGAAAGATGTGCAACGGCTGCGAGGTCCATGATTTCCTGAGGGTTGGACTCTGCGAGCATTGCGTAGCCGGTCTGACGGCAAGCGTAAATATCGGAATGGTCGCCGAAAATATTAAGTGCATGAGATGCAACGCAGCGAGCCGAAACGTGAATTACGTTAGGAAGAAGCTCACCGGCGATCTTATACATATTCGGGATCATGAGAAGCAAGCCCTGAGATGCTGTATAAGTAGTTGTGAGAGCGCCTGAAGCGAGAGAGCCGTGTACTGCACCGGCAGCGCCTGCCTCGGACTCCATTTCCATTATCTTGACGCGTTCGCCAAAGATATTTCTTGCAGGTTCGCCGAAGATATTCTTATCGGTAGCGGACCAGGTATCAGTCACTTCCGCCATAGGGCTTGAAGGAGTGATAGGGTAAATAGCGGAAACCTCCGTAAAGGCGTATGCAACGTGCGCCGCGGCGGTATTTCCGTCCATTGAAATCTTTTTTCTGGACATTCTTATGTTTCCTCCTGAAAATTTATAGCATTATACAATGGTATGGATATATAATAACACTTAATTCGGAAATTGTAAATATAAAAATACAACAAATTTACAAGTATATTATGAAACTTTTATAAATTTCATGAAAATCGTGCAAAATGCGGCATTTTTGCCGTGTATTACGGCATTTCCCAAGCGTATCAAAACCCAAAACAACGTGCCGGAGCATATTTTGCACACACCGGCACGCAGCTTAACTATTTTTATTTTACTTGCGGATATTTCCGCAGTTTCGGATTATTCTGCGTAGAGTTCGGAAACGTCTATGCTTATTTCGGTGAAGTCCTCGGCAACCGTACTGAGTATCTTATCGATATAATCCTTATTATTGTTATAGGTTTCGCCGCCCTCGGCCTTGATAGCCTTTGCGGTCTCGGCAACGGTCTTTCTTGTCATCTTACCATACACATACTTACCGCTCTGAGTCTTATAGTAAGGTCTTGCGGCGATAACGGTATTAAGTCCGTCCTTAGTCATGGGGATACCTACAACAAGTCCGGTAAACTCGGTATTATCATCGTTCTTCTTGAACACGATATTGGTTTTCGCGTCGAATGCAACGCCCTTGAACGCCTTACCTGCGTCAACCATGCTCATATTAAGCTCATAGTTTGCGGGAAGAGCATTTTTCTTGCTTTCTGCGGTAACAACATAGCCGTATTCAACGATCTTATTGTCATCTGCTTCGGTTCTTGCAATGTCGGTAATGAACGAATGGAATCTGATACCCTGATACTTGCTGTCAGCTCTGATATCGGTATTTGCGGAACCGAGAAGACCGTCATCAAAGTTGCCTACCTTAGCAATGCTGCCGTTAGCCACCTGATATACTGTCTGTGCGGTATAGCCGGTATTTACTACTACAAAGCCGTCGGTTGTGATGTCAACGTCAACTTCGGTTTCAGCCTCGTATGCTGCCTGGGTGTAGTCCTGGAATACTACGGACGAACCGGCAGGTACGGTTATCTTTGCTGTGGTGGAAGGTACTACGTTGTTGGTGAAAGTGAGGGGAGTTTCAACACCCTCAAAGTTGTAAGCATACTCTTTCGATCCGTCACCCTCAAGACAACCAACATATGCCATATCAATAACAAAATCTCCGGCTTTTAAATCAGTCTTTGTTTTTCCCTCTGCAAAAACAAATGAAACGAACAAAATGTCAAGATCCGCATAATTGAATTTGCTTGACTCAACGGAAAAACAATCCATTTTAAGAGTTGTCTTATTGCCGTCTACTTTCCAAGAATGTTCAGCTTTTTGATAAACGATATTTGTGCGTCCAGACTTTGTTTCAACATATGCAATAGGAGCATCAGGATCTGCCTCGACATCTGCCACATTATATTCATAATCGGCAGGCTGCAAAATTTCATTGTTATAAATAATTCTTGTCGCGAAAGAAGCGACAGGATTTTCAGACTTGACATTAACATACATATCAAATGCATTGTCAACGCCGGAAACAGCTTCTGCTCGATATTCGACAGAAACTGCAAGCGCACTCATAGCAAGCAAGCAAGCTGTAAAAATTGCCACAAGTAAAAATCTAAATGATTTCTTCATTATAAAATCCTCCAAAATACTCATTCAGCAATCGCTGTTTTTCCGTAGTTGCCAAGAAGAACAGTAAGGTCACGGATATCAACTGTTCCGCTTCCGTTAACATCTGCTGTTGCATCATCTGTATTATAAACTGCAATCAAAGCAGTAATATCTCTTATGTTTATAGTATCATCAAGCGTTACATCTCCGCCCTTAAGTTCAACATCCTTAACCACATTTTCGCTTACCGCAAGCTCATTCTTAGTATAAGAAAGGTGAGCCTTTTTGGTAACAACGAACTTATATGTATCGTTGGGAACGGTGATCTCATATGCGCCGTCTGTTGTGGGTACGGTAAAGGTCTTTGAAGAATCGGTCGTGCTTGTAAGAGTAACGTTTGATTCAACGGGCGAACCGGAGTCCGACGTTACCGAACCGCTTACCTTTGAACCGGTCAGGGGAGCTTTTACATATCCGAGAAGAACTGCGCTGTCAAGGTCGCTGCCGCCGATATAGACCGTACCGTTATGGTCATTCTTGGTCTTGAAATCAGCAAACGAAACCTTGCCTTCAGCATCTGCAGTTTCCTGCGAAATGTAAATTATGGAATCCTCGGTTATCGTCGGCATCTTACCGTCTTCATAAATGCCGTCCACAACGAGAATGGCGTAATACCCGCCTGCTTTTCCCGTGTAGTCAACGGTGTACGCGCCCGATGCGTCCTGATTGTAGGTTTCGGCTGCAAATGCTCCGCCGCAGAGAACCGCCGCAAAAGCAAGCGCACACAGTGCCATTCTCAGAAATTTTGCTTTCATAGTTTTTTCTCCTTAATAATATGTTATGTTTTTTGCTTACAAAATCAATTTGTTACGCGAATATCTTTATAAGAGGCGATATCACGAATTTCATATCGTTAAGCGCCTGTTTTTCCGCGTAACGTTCCGGTTTCCATTCTTCGCCCTTTGCGAATACGACCTCGCCTGCATTTCCCGCATACGTGTTTACATCTGCGATCTTTGCCGCGGTACTGAAGTCTACGAAAACTCTGTCTTTATTGATATACGGCTTTGCCGAATCGAGCTGCTGCTCTCCGTACAGCACTTTGCCGCTGTCGGGATATATTTCAAACTTTCCGTTTTCGCCGCTTACAACGGCACAGCGCCTGTCGGCGTCCCATTCGGTCTTTAATCCGAAATATTCGCACACGAATCTTAGCGGGACACAAAGCGCACCGTCCTTTAATTCGGGAGCAAATGTCTTATCCGACGCGTCGATCACGCGGAGCGCTCCGTCTGCGGCACAAGCATAGTTTTCGCTTTGCATATAAAGCGTGTTTTTAAGTCTCTGCGACTTTGTGGGAGCCGCGCCCGACGAATATTTTACGGAATCAAACTCTGTCGTCTTTTCCTTATTATCATATGTAAAAACGGCTTTTGCGGCATACGGTTTATCGGGACCGCCGAAAATCGCGGCGCCTTCGGGAAACATATCGTAATGAACGCCGTTTCCGTCCGCAAATGCAATTTCAAAACCCGGATCTTTATCCGACTTTTTTCTGAATGTCATTTCATAAAGAACAAAATCTTTATCCGTCACAGCCTGTGCGCCGTCCATTGTAAAACCCGATGTTTCGTCGGTTGACGCATTTGCAAGCACAAAGCCGGTAAAGTCGAAAAATCCGTTTTCCGCGTCGAGAAGTTCGCCTATCGAATTAAGTCCGGAATGTTTTATTCTCTTTGCGAAATCCGAAAATTCTTTCGCAGCCGTTTTGCTTTCTGCGCTATACGCCTCGACAGCCTCGGTATCGTATCTTACCGCGAACTGATAGGTCATAAAACGGACGTTTTCAAACGATATTTTCATAGTAAACACGCCGTTTGAGTCCGTTTCCGAACAGTCGAACCTTACGGTCATCTCCGCATTGTCCGAATCCGCGGCAAACGCCGAAAAGCAGAGCGCCGCACACATCAGAACAGCCGCGGTCAGCACATAGATGATCTTTTTCATACTCTGCACCTCCCGAAAAATGCGCATTTGATAAAAATATGTTTATAAATTTGCTGTCAGTTCTTCATTTTTATATACAAATGATACCACAGCGTTCAATTTTTGTCAAGCATATTTGTTAAAAAAGCCTTTTGTATATAAAACTTCCAAAACTCCGACAATTTAAACTTAAAATTGACAAAACGTGCCTTGTGTGCTATTATATTTCTGCGGCTGTCTTCATATTTATATATAGTGCCGCGGACAAACTTACGGCGTACATCTTGTATTTTACGCGTATCGCCGCATTTACGGAGGTATTATTATGTCAAACAAAGTTCTTCCCGAAGTATCGTTCCACCACGTTGCGCTCTCGGTTTCGGATTTCAACAAATCGCTCGAATTTTACACCAAAGGACTGGGATTTTCGCTTTACAGAACATGGATTTCGGGTGCGGGCAAGAAAATAGCGCTCATCGACATGGGAAACGGCACATATTTTGAAGTTTTCTCCGACGGTGCGAAAAATCTTCATGCCTGCGACGACGCCGGTTCTTTCTTCCACCTTGCGCTCAAAGTAAAAGACACCCGCGCCGCATTTGAACGCGCGCTCGAGTACGGCGCAAAGCCCAACACCGCGCCGAAACACGTCGATATTCCGTCCGACCCCATTCTTCCCGTAGACCTGTCATTTGTGGAGGGTCCCGACGGCGAGCAGATAGAGTTTTTCCAGCCCGAAGAATAACAAATACGATACAAAAGCGCGGCGCATAATTTCCTAAATGTAAATTTTACCAAAAATTTTAATTTACTGTTGAAATTTTTGCTCACTTGTGCTATACTCGTATCATTATAATATTATACGTATGTATAAAGGAGCACTGTCATGAAAAAGTATCTCGCATCTGTATCCGCACTTGCGCTTGCGGCTGTCCTGCTGATGTCCGCCTGCTCAAAGAAACAGGACGATAAAAAGACCGACGACACAAATAACACAAAGCCCGAAGAGGTTATAACCGAAATCAACGTCGAGCCCATTGATTTTGAATTCAAAATTTCCGGCGGCTCGGCAAAAATAACCGGATATACCGGTGAGAACACCGAAATCGAAATTCCGTCAGAGGTTACAAGTCCCGATGACGGCGCGGTTTATTCCGTTACGGCAATCGACGGCGGCGCGTTCATGGGCAATGAAAAGATCACCTCGGCTGTAATTCCCGAAGGCGTTGAAACCATAGGCACGGGTGCGTTCCAGAACTGCTCGGCGCTCGAAAAGGTAACAATGCCCGACACACTTACGTCAATCGGAACAAGAGCTTTCTTCAACTGCGAAAAGCTTGCGGACGTGACTTTCGGCAAAAACGTAAATTCGATAGGCGACATGGCATTCTCCGACTACTTCACGGCGTGCCCGTGGTATGCGTCGCTGAACGACACAAGCGTTATTGTGGGCGACGGAATACTCTTAAAGTACAACGGACGCTCCGACGCAACATTTGACGAAAACGTAAAGCATGTTGCATACTATGCTTTCCTCGACTGCCCGGCGTCAAACCTGACTTTCTCTGCGGCGCTTGAATCCATAGACGAAAAGGCGCTCGTAGGCAGCGACGCTGTACTTCACCTTGCAGACGTCAGCACAGCCGTAAATGACGCGCAGTCATACGGTCTTAAATACGAAACTTACGCTACCGCAACCGAAACGGGAGATGAAACGGCAGCAGACGGCGAAAACGCCGACAGCAGCACAGAGTCCGAAAACTCCGACGTTATTGCGACCGACGCGGAATAATCTTTAAAGCAAAACAAATACCGGCTGTCTTATTACGGTTTTGAACATAACCGCAGTTTGGCAGCCTGTTTTTATACTCATATACAGTTTCACTCAAAAGTGTACAATAAAATACCTGCGTTATGCTATAATATTTACATTTGTTTAAAATTTGTGTAAGCAACCGTGACTATAATTATAATACGCAGTAAATAACCGAAAGGAAGTAATATATATGGAAGAAAACATTAAAAAAGGCGGCATATCCGTCGAAACTCAGAACATATTTCCCGTAATAAAGAAATGGCTGTATTCCGACAAGGATATATTCGTCCGCGAGCTTATATCCAACGGCTGCGACGCCGTTACCAAGCATAAAAGACTTGTAAGCCTCGGCGAGGCTGAATCCGACGGAAAGCCGTACAGAATTGACGTAACGCTTGACACCGAACTCGGCACGCTCACATTCTCCGACAACGGCATAGGCATGAACCAAGAGGAGATAGACAAGTACATCAATCAGATAGCTCTATCGGGCGCGCTCGACTTTATTCAGAAGTATGAGGGCGAGTCCGAGGACGCCGGAAAAGGCATAATCGGTCACTTCGGTCTCGGATTTTATTCGGCGTTCATGATTGCGGACAAGGTTGAGATAAAATCAAAGTCCTACCGCAAAGACGATGCCGCAGTATGGTGGACAGGCAATGAGGACGGCTCATACGAAATGCGTCCCTGCGACAAAATGCAGCGCGGAACAGATATTATCCTCTATATAAACGACGACGAAAAGGAATATGCGTCGGAAAGCAAGATACGCGAGATAATCGAAAAGTTCTGCTCGTTTATGCCGGTTGAAATATACTACACCGTGCTCCCCGAAAAGAAAGAGGAGGTCAAGGAGGGCGAAGAACCCAAGGAAAAGTCCGAACCCAAGCCCGTAAACGACACGACTCCGCTCTGGCTCAAAAAGCCGTCCGAGTGTACGGACGAGGAGTACAAGGAATTTTACCGCAAGGTATTCCACGACTACAAAGAGCCGCTTTTCTGGATACACATAAGTGCCGACTATCCGCTCAACTTCAAGGGCATACTCTATTTTCCGAAACTTTCCAACGAATACGGCAGCTATGAGGGTCAGGTAAAGCTGTACTACAATCAGGTATTCGTTGCGGACAACATCAAGGAAGTAATCCCCGAGTATATGTTCCTCTTGAAAGGCGTTCTCGACTGTCCGGAACTTCCGCTCAACGTTTCGAGAAGTTATCTTCAGTCAAACGGATACGTCGCAAAAATAAGCGCGCACATTGTAAAGAAAGTCAGCGACAAGTTGAATTCGCTGTTCAACACCGATCGCGAAAAGTATGAAAGTTTCTGGGACGACGTAAAGCCGTTCGTCGAATATGCGGGAATACGCGACAACAAGTTTTTCTCCAAAGTCAAGGACGTAATACTCTACAAGACTACCGAAGGAAAGTTCATGACGCTTGCCGAATACGCCGCAAACGAGCATTACGACAACACCGTTTACTACACCGACGACAAGCAGAGACAGTCGAAATACGTAAGTATGTTCGCTTCCCAGGGCGTTCCGGTAGTGGAATTCGACAAGCTTATCGACGTTCAGTTTGTTTCGTTCGCCGAAAGCGAGCTTAAGAGCGACGACAAGTACAAGGATATAAAGTTTGTCCGCGTGGATTCCGGCGTTGCCGACATATTAAAGGATTCGGACAAGCAAACCGACGAAGAACAGTCAAAGAAACTGTGCGATTTCTTCAAGGAAACTCTCGGCAAGGGCGACGGACTCAAAATTTCCTGCGATCACTTAAAGGATTCCACGGTTCCCGCAGTTCTGAACCTTTCCGAACAGTCAAGACGTTTTTCGGACATGATGAAGATGTACGGCGGCGGAATGGGCTCCATGCCGGTTGAAGAAACGCTTGTGCTCAACCTTTCAAATCCGCTTATCGGAAAAATTGCGGACAAGATAACCTCGGAAGAAACTCCCGATGAGCTTTCAAAGTCGCTTGCAACGCAGGCCTATATGCTTGCACTCGTCGCACAGCGTCCGCTTGAGCCCGATGAGCTTTCAAAGTTCATTTCTCAAAGCTCCGAGCTTTTCGCAAAGCTTGACTGAAACGAATAAAAACGCATAAATACAGCCCGGTTCTGAAACATTATCAGTTCCGGGCATTTTTGTATTATCATGGCTTTGAATTTACTCGACGGATATATCTATTTTCCTGAGTTTATCGAAAAAGTCGCCGTCGTCTGCGGCATTGCCGTCCTTTTCTATCATCTTTCTTACCGCCAGCATCTTTTCGTCCGTCGAATGAATGGTATCGGCGCATACCTTTAACTGTTTTACGATCTCCTCTTCGTTTTCGACGTCCTTTTTATACTTTAACTGATGTTCAAGACTTGCCCAGAAATCCATCGCTATCGTGCGTATCTGAACCTCGACTTTCATTTCTCTTGTCTGCTTTGAAAAGAACACCGGAACGCTCACTATAAGGTGCAGGCTGCGATAGCCGTTTCCCTTGGGATTCTTTATGTAATCCTTCATCTGCACAAGCTTTATGTCGTCCTGGCTTGTAAGAGCGTCGGCAAGAAAATATATATCGTCCTCATACGAACATATTACGCGTATGCCGGCAATATCGTTTATGGAATTTTCTATATTGTCTATATTGAATTCGAGTCCTTTTCTGCCGAGCTTTTCAAGTATGCTCGACGTGCGCTTTATTCTGGTATTGATAAAATTTATCGGGTTTCTCGAGTATCTTACGTTAAATTCGGTGTTCAGGACCTCGAATTTTGTTTTGACTTCTTTGAGAGCGCAGGTGTACATCATTATAAGTTCCTTATAGTCCACCATTGACTCAAGAATCTGCTTTGAATGCTGAATTATCGCCGACGTGAATATCTCGTCCGACGTTACAAGTTCGTTTGTTATATTGGGTATTGTTTCAAGTTCGGAAGAAAGTCCGTTCTGATCATTCTGCGAAAAATCTTTGTTCATTTATATTTATCCTCACTGCAAACTTAGGTTTGTTTTCGGTTTTACACCTATATTTTAGTACATTCTTGTTTCGGGCGTATGACATTCGGGTGAATTTTAGGCGAAATTTACATACCGCGGCATAGTCGGGTGTGCGTGTTTTATAAAAATAACCGTAAATTTAAAAATTTGCTTGAAAATAGTTTTACTGTGTGATAAAATAGTATGTAATACTTTATTGCAGAGGTTTGATATAAGTGGCTGCGCAGAAAAGAAAGTTCAACAAGAAAATATTCGCGCTCATTTTGGAAAAGGCACGCGGCGACAGAACGGTGCGACAGTTCGCAAAGGATTGCAAAATAAGCTACGTCCAGCTTCACAAGCTTGAGATGTGCGGTCAGGAAAACGCGCCGGGTATAAAGCTTATGGGAAAGCTTGCGGAAAACGCGGCGGGCGGTATCGAGCTTGAAGATTTTCTCTTTGCGGCGGGCATTGACGAAAAAAAACGTTCGGAACAAAATACCGCGCGCAAAAATCACAAATCGCTTGACATTCAGAGTATGTACGAAAAGCTGTCCTACGGTCAGCAAAAAACCGTATACGACTTTGCGGACTACTTATTAAACTTCAAAAGCTAATCAACAAAACTCTAAGGAGTCTTTAAAATGACAATACAAAAACCAAAGGGCACGCTTGACATACTGCCCGAAGAAACCGCGGTCTGGCACAGTGTCGAGAGCGTTATCAGAGACGCTGCCGATTCTTACGGCTTTAACGAAATCAGAATACCGACCTTTGAGCTTTCCTCTCTTTACAAGAGGGGCGTCGGCGGCACTACCGACATAGTTCAGAAGGAAATGTTCACCCTCTCCGAGCGCGACGGAACAGAGCTTTGTCTGCGTCCCGAAGGTACGGCGGGAGTTGTAAGAAGCCTTATCGAAAACAGCCTTTACAACGAGCCTATGCCGCTCAAGCTCTACTATCTCGGCCCGTTCTTCAGATACGAAAAACCTCAGGCAGGACGTTCGAGAGAGTTTTATCAGTTCGGCGTTGAAATGTTCGGTGCTGAAAGCGCACTTGCGGACGCAAGCGTTATATCCCTTGCCGACGGAGTTATCAAAAAGCTCGGTATAGGCGCGTCGCTCCACATAAATTCAATCGGCTGCAAAAACTGCCGTCCCGATTATCACAAGGCTCTTGTGGAATATTTCACGTCGAGAAAGGACGAGCTTTGCCCGACCTGCAAGGAACGTTTAAAGACAAATCCTCTGCGCATACTCGACTGCAAAAGCCCGATATGCTCTGAGATCGCGTCCGGCGCTCCCAAGACCGTAGACCATCTCTGCCCTGACTGCAAAAACCACTTTGAAACATTAAAGGGTGCGCTTGATTCTCTCGGTATAAAGTACGAAGTAAACCCGAAGATCGTGCGCGGACTTGACTACTACGTAAAGACGGTATTTGAATTTATATCAGACGACATAGGCGCACAGAGCACAATATGCGGCGGAGGAAGATACGACGGACTTGTGGAAGAGCTTTCGGGCCCGAAGCTCTGCGGAATAGGCTTCGGCATGGGACTTACGAGAATAATACTCGCGCTGCGCGCAAAAGCCGCAAAGGGCGAACTTGAGCTTGCGGCGGTAAAAAAACCGTTTGTATACATCGCGTCAATGGGCGAAAAGGCGGCTTTATACGCGTTTGACCTCTGCGAAAAACTGCGCGCGGACGGAATATACGCCGAATGCGACGTTGTTTCGAGAAGCATGAAGGCTCAGATGAAATATGCCGACAAAAAGGGTGCGGCATTTGTGCTTGCTCTCGGCGACAACGAGCTTGAAACAGGAAAAGCAACGCTCAAAAACATGACCAACAAGGAGCGTTCGGTTGAGATAGACCTTGCGGACGCCGAAAAAACAATTCTTGATCTCGGTAAATAATAATTGCGGAAAAATATAAACCTTAAACGAAAGGAATCTTCCATCATGGCAGAATTTTTAGGAAATACCAAACGCACGGACTACTGCGGAAACGTCCGTGACGGACACATCGGAAAGACAGTTACGGTAATGGGCTGGGTTCAGAAATCGAGAGACCTCGGAACGCTTTGCTTTATAGACCTGCGCGACAGAACAGGCATAGTTCAGCTTGCACTTGACGAAAACTCTGACAAGGCTCTCATGGAAAAGGCAAAGAGCGCAAAGAGCGAATACGTACTTGCCGCAACCGGCGTTGTGCGCGAACGTTCAAGCAAAAACGAAACCATACCGACAGGTCACGTCGAAATATATGTAACCGAGCTTAAAATTCTCGGCGAGAGCCAGACTCCTCCCTTTGAAATAGTTGAAAACTGCCGTTCAAACGAGGAACTCAGATTAAAGTACAGATACCTTGATCTGCGCCGTCCCGACCTTATGAGCAACATTCTTCTGCGCCACAAGATAACAAAGATAACACGCGACTACTTTGACGAAAACGGCTTTATCGAAATAGAAACGCCTATGCTCATAAAGAGCACACCCGAAGGCGCGCGCGACTATCTCGTTCCCAGCCGCGTTCACAAAGGTTCGTTCTATGCCCTGCCGCAGTCTCCACAGCTTTACAAGCAGCTTTCGATGGTTGCCGGCTTTGACAGATATATGCAGATAGCAAGATGCTTCCGCGACGAGGATCTCAGAGCCGACAGACAGCCCGAATTTACTCAGATAGACCTTGAAATGTCCTTTGTCGAGATGGAGGACGTACTTGCAATGGGCGAGGGCTTTATGAAGCGCATATTCAAGGAAATTCTCGGAATCGACCTTGTAACTCCCATTCCGCGCCTTACCTACAAAGAGGCTATGGAACGCTACGGCAGCGACAAGCCCGACACAAGATACGGCATGGAGATCTTCGACCTCAGCGACATTGCCGAAAAGTGCGGTTTCTCGGTATTCTCGGGCGCCGTATCCGGAGGCGGCAGCGTAAGGGCAATAAAAGCCGAAAACGCAGTAAAATCGCTTACCAGAAAAGAACTTGACAAGCTTACCGAACACGTAAAGGGTATCGGCGGAAAAGGTCTTGCATGGATAAGATACACCGACGACGGAATTGCAAGCTCCTTTGCAAAGTTCATGACCGACGACGAAATGGCTGCCATTGCAAAGAAAGCCGACGCAAAGACCGGCGACGTTATTCTCATTATCGCAGACACAAATACATCTAAAGTTCTCACTCAGCTCGGCACTCTCAGAATTGAAGTTTCGCAGCGTCTCGGAATTGAGAAAAAAGGCTACAATCTGCTCTGGATCACGGAATTTCCGTTCTTTGAATACGACGAAGAATCCGGAGAGTGGCTCGCGATGCACCACCCGTTTACAGCTCCGCTTGACGAGTGTCTTGAATATCTCGAAACAGACAAGGCGAAAGTCAGAGCCAAGGCATACGACCTCGTTCTCAACGGAATCGAGCTTTCCAGCGGTTCAATACGTATAACAAATCCCGAACTTCAGAACAGAATCTTTACTCTCCTCGGACTTACCGACGACGAGATTGCCGAAAAGTTCGGTTTCCTCACCACGGCGTTCAAGTACGGCGCGCCTCCTCACGGCGGCATGGGCATAGGTCTTGACAGACTTGTAATGCAGCTTTTGGGCGCTGACAGTCTGCGTGACGTTATAGCATTCCCGAAAGTTCAGAACGCGACGGAGCTTATGACAATGTGCCCGGCGCCCGTCGATGACAAGACGCTTGATGAACTCGGACTTGACGTAAAGACTAAGGAATAAGCCATAAAGCAAATCTTAATTAAAACTCTAAACAAAAACCGGCTTCGCTGTAATTTTTACTTTGAAGTCGGTTATATTTTTATTCTGTTTCGCCGTCATTTATACGCCATGCACCGCATATTGCAAGCAGTTTTCAGTCAATACAGCATTTACTCGGTTCGACATTTATATTTGTGCCGTCACAGGACGCGTCGTTGAAAAATTCCCTGAAAAATTCAAGAGCCACATACGTGCATCCGCCGTGTATTTCGGTCGGGACGGAATTTTGTATTTCGCGGCTCATATTTATAACTTTGAGTCTGCCTATGAACTCAACATTTTCCGAACCGTCATGAAGTACGGCTTTCTGAATATACTCATCGTCGATTATTATATCTCCCGTCTTTTCGTCCCAGTCAGCCTTATAACCGAGAGCCTCGCCGATTTTGCGAAGCGGCACCATAACGCTGCCGTCTTTTTCATATATCGGAACGGGCAGATCTGAAAGTTCAATATTCTGTCCGTTTATCGTAAGCGAATATTCATGCTTTTCTATGCCGTCTGCTGAATACGCCGTCGTAAACACCAGAAGTGCCGCAAGCAATATAAAAACTACTCTTTTCATTTTTCTGTCCTTTCGTCTGTTTCTGAAATTGCATATGTTTTATCTTACATCTGTAAAGACGAAAAATAAGGGCAAAAGTTCCCGTTTTGCGTTCGGACAAAAACAAAACCCGGCGAAATCAATCACCGGGCTTACATTTTAAATTAATCAGACCTTAAATCAGTCTTTTTTCTTATCTGCGGGAGCAAGAACGATATTTACGATTATACCGAGAATAAGTGCTGCTGCAATGGAGGTAATGGTTACTTTGCCGAATGTGAGCGTGAGTCCGCCGATACCTGCTATAAGGATAGTCGAAACAACGAAGAGGTTTCTGTTCTCGTTGAGGTCAACTTCCTGTACCATCTTAAGACCGCTGACTGCGATAAATCCGTAAAGCGCCATGCACACGCCGCCCATTACGCAGGACGGAATCGAGTTTACAAACGCTACGAAAGGAGCTACGAACGCAACTACTATCGCGCAGATTGCGGTAAGTATTATTGTCGAAACAGACGCGCAGCCGCTGATTGCAACGCAGCCTACCGATTCGCCGTATGTGGTGTTGGGGCAGCCACCGAAGATAGCGCCAACCATTGAACCGACACCGTCGCCGAGAAGTGTTCTCGAAAGTCCGGGATCTTCAAGGAGGTCTTTTTCGATGATGGAAGAAATGTTCTTATGGTCTGCTATATGCTCTGCGAATACAACGAATGCAACCGGAACATATGCAACGGCTATCGTGCCGATATAAGAACCGGTGATTTCCTTAAATCCGCCGAGTGCGGTGAGGAATGTAAACTTAGGAATTGTAATAAAGGTGCTGAGAGTTACACCGTCCGCAACAAGCGCTCTGAAAGGCTCGATGTTGAGAATCTTGAGAGCGTCAATGCCTGCTGCAAAGCCGATTATTGTCATAACGCCGGCTACCGCATAGCCTACGAGTATACCTATGATGAACGGAATCATTCTCGCGGTCTTTTTGCCGAAAGTCGAGCAGAGAGCTACTACGACAAGCGTGATAATTCCGCATACGACGCATGCAAGAGGCGCTGCCGCAGGATTTCCGTCAGCTGCCGCAACATTACCCTTTACAAGGTCGCCGACTGCGTTTCCTGCGAGTGAAAGACCGATTATGGAAACCGTCGGTCCTATTACGACTGCCGGCATAAGCTTGTTTACCCAGCCTACTCCGACTATCTTTACGACTATTGCTATTGCGACATATACAAGACCTGCGAATATCGCACCGAGTATAAGTCCGAGGTATCCGACTTCAACCGTTGCCGCACCTGCGAATGCCGCTGCCATTGAGCCCAAGAATGCAAAAGATGAGCCTAAGAATACGGGGCTGCTTGCCTTTGTGAAGAGCACATATACGAGAGTTCCCGCACCTGCGCCGAAGAGAGCCGCCGCCGGCTGCATACCGTTGCCTGTGATAACCGGTACTACGAGGGTTGCGGTCATGATTGCAAGGAGCTGCTGGATCGCAAACACAAGATTCTGTCCGAATTTGGGTTTGTCCTTGATGCCGTAGATCAATTTCATTTTTGAAATTCCTCCGAAGATTGTTTTTTATAATTCGTCCCACAAGGTGAGAACGTATTACCTTTATTCGTAAAGCTCAACCGAAGTTTCGCTCTCAAACGGCGGTATCTTGACCGCCACTCTTTCCTGCTTTGACGTCGGAACGTTCTTTCCCACAAAGTCGCCCTTTATCGGAAGCTCTCTGTGCCCTCTGTCAACAAGCACGGCAAGCTGTATTTTTGCCGGTCTGCCGAATTTCATAACGGCGTCAAGCGCCGCTCTCACGGTTCTGCCCGTATATATAACATCGTCAGCCAGCACGACAGTCTTATCCGTCACGTCAAACAGCGACTGTTTGTCCGATACCACGGGATCGTCTGCCATTTTTGAAAGATCGTCGCGGTAAAGCTTTATGTCAAGCTCGCCTACCGGCGGTCTTGTACCCTCTATCTGTTCGATGTTATCCGCAATGATATTTGCGACTGAAACTCCGCGTCTTTTAATTCCGACAATGCAGATTTCCCCGCAGCCGCCGTTTTTTTCGAGTATCTCGTGCGATACGCGTTTAAGTGCGCGCATAACGGCGCTTTCGTCCATTATTTCAGCTTTATACTTCAAACGCCATCTTCCTTTCGGCACAAAAAAAGAGCTGTGCGAAAAACAAAGTCCGCGCAGGCTCGAAAACACATACTTATTCTGACAAAAAACAGCACGGCATAAATACATTTCGTTAAAATGCGCCGTTCTCTATCAAATCCGCTATGACTAACCTTACCTGCATCTCTGTACAAAGTTTAAAGATTAATTTTACTGTGGGGAATTATATCACATTCGACAAAGTTTGTCAATAGTTTTCTGCAATTAAATATTCGGAAAAAAAGCCGTTGACAAAGCAGAATGCTCGTAAGACAGTAATCCATCAAAAATTACGAATTACGGCATAGTAAGCCTCGTTCGCCGGGTGGTGGGCATATTTGCGATTGCGGAAAAATTCACACAAAACCACAAAGTCGATAGGCGGGCGATTCGATGCGGAGTATGTTAGCCACTGCAGAAATTGCTTTTGCTTACAGAAAAGTTACACTTTAATGTGATAAATTTCGGAAAGGCTATTGAAAAGCGCCACATCGTTGTGCTATAATGTGTGTACGCACAAGAAATATGATTGTAGGTTTGGCATATGAAAAAGTTACTCACTTGTGCGTTCAATATGGACAGTGGCTATGTGGAGCTAAAGTTCAGCGACGGCAGCATGATCGCTATTGACTGCACCGCCGTGGAGAATGAAGTCGCCGACAATTGGTACGAAAGGTCGGAGTTTGACTATCTGATCTACAACAACCCGCCGGCGTATGCCGACCTCATTCTGAACGGCGACCCGGAGGAGTATCTCAGGTCGGTGACTGAGTACAAGCCTTTGGATTAGACCTCATAGAACTTAGAAATTATAGCTATAATGGAGGAGGGTATGAGAATAACCTACGAAAGAGCTACAAGTTCTGACATTGAGCGTTTATATCTGCTATGTAGGCAGCTAATTGACGATTATGAAAACATTGAGTGCATTGATTACGAAAGAGTTCTGAGGTGGGTTCGCCAAAAGTTAGAAACCACTATCGACGAATATACCGCAGTCTATGCAGAGGGACAGAAAGCCGGATATTACCATTTTTTCAAAAATGAAAATGGCGAATACGAGCTTGACGATTTGTATATTTTTCCGCAATTTCAGAATCACGGAATTGGAAGTGCCATCATCGAAAAGTGCTGTCGTTCAGTGAACGAGCCTGTCACATTATATGTTTTCATCAAGAATGGAAAAGCTGTTTCGCTCTACGAAAGGCTTGGTTTCGTTATTGTGGAGACGGTCAGAGGCAGCAGATACATAATGAAAAGGGATCCGCATATGAGAAACGCTACAAAACTGCTCACGCAAACGGCGTTAGTTGGTCAAGCAATGTAAGTACGCCTATCGTGACGGAAGTGATCGACAGGTATAAAATCAATCGACAACACCGAATGCCGGAAATCGGATGCGGAGAAGGCAGAGATTCCAAAACAGTATTGGAACATGGTTTTCCGTTAATGGCAACTGACATTTCTAAAGAAGCCATCACATATTGCAAGCAGCAGATGCCCCGGTACCAAAATCATTTCAGCGTGTAAATCACGCCTGCAATTTTTAAATTTCAGCTTTTAACTCAATCTGCGCCCGTGGCGGAATTGGCAGACGCGCCAGACTTAGGATCTGGTGTCTTTGACGTGGGGGTTCAAGTCCCTTCGGGCGCACCAAACAAAAGCGATTCGGCTCGGCTTTTGCTTATCCGTGATATATATGTTTCGTCTGTGATGTGCGGCGTTGCCGCGCGGTTGTATCCGCGGACGTTCGGAACCGCTTTGAATCTCCGTTATTTATCTTGTCTTTTATCCGCTTAAACAGCGGATTTTAATATTTACGGCAAAAACATCGGATAAAAAGCAAAAAGCAGGTGAAACCATGAAATTAAAGCAACTTATAATTCAGCTTGTAAAATTCGGATTTGTCGGCGTTATCGCCGCGGCAATCGACGTCGGAGTGCTGGTGCTTTTTACAGAGGTATTCGGCGCGGACGTACTTATTTCGTCGGGCATTTCCTTTTGCGTTTCCGTAATTGCAAACTACATTTTAAGCATGAAGTTTGTATTCAAAAGCAAAGGACAGAGCAAATTGAAAGAATTTACGGTATTTGTGCTTTTAAGTGTCGGCGGATTATGCATAAACCAGTTTATAATGTGGCTCGGCACGGAAAAATTCTCATTTTACTATCTCGCCGTAAAGTTTGCGGCAATGGTCATCGTTCCGATATACAACTTTATAACAAGAAAAGTATTTCTCGAAAAAAAGCAGTCTGACGGAGGTCTTGCGCAATGAACGGCGTTTTCAAAAAAGATTTATACAGATACTACGGAAACGCCGGAGAGCCGTTTTACAAAAGACTTTTCCGTTCTCCGGAAATGAAATACATTTCTCTTATGAGAAAGGCGCAGTGCTGCGGTTTCGCTCCGCTCAAAATGCTGCTCACGCTGAAGCTCAAAAGACTGTCCTTCAAAACGCAGATACAGATACCTGCGCGCACGCAGATAGGAGAAGGCTTTTACATAGGTCACAGCGGCAGAGTCATAATACACCCCGACGCAAAGCTCGGCAAGAACATAAATATAGCGACGGGCGTTACGATAGGTGCGGAAAACCGCGGAAAACGTATCGGCGTACCGGTATTCGACGGAGAATGCTGGATAGGTACAAACGCCGTTATCGTCGGAAACGTGCATATAGGAAAAGACGTGCTGATAGCTCCGCTTTCATATGTAAACTTTGACGTTCCCGATCATTCGATTGTCATAGGCAATCCCGCGAAAATTATAAGCCGCGAAAATGCCGCGGAAGGCTACATTCAGAACCCCGTATAACAATTTTGCACAAACGGCATTAATAAAAAAGGTATTATTTTCACGCTTTTATCATTGACAAACTTGCTGCCGTATGATATAATTTCTGTAATTGGTAAAATACTGAATATTAGGTAAACCTGTTGAAAAACAGGGACACAAAGCTTGGTGTCTAAGGCGGACATTGCTATGATTGACCGGCCGCAACGATTGTTAACTCAATTATTGCGGTCTTTTTTATTTTTACACTGACTTTTCGACAACGGCGAAAGGAGGCACGGGCGTAACATGGGACAGAACAAGCAGAAAATCAGAAAAAATCTTGTTTCGGGAATTATATATCAGGTCGTTCTCATTGCGATAAGCTTTATTCTGCCGAGACTGTATCTCGAAAACTTCGGTTCTGCCGTAAACGGCGTGCTTTCGACGATAAAGCAGATATTCGCATATATGTGTCTGCTTGAAGCCGGAGTCGGACTTGCGACAACACAGGCGCTCTACAAGCCGATAGCCGAAAACGACCGCGAAAAAGCCTCGTCGATACTGAGCGCGACAAGCCGCTATTATTTCAAGACGGGACTTGTATATGCCGCCGTCGTTCTGATAATCGCCGCGGTATATTCGTTTGCCGTGCCGACGGGAATAAACAGCGCCGTTGTATTTACAATAGTCATTCTCAACGCGCTTCCCTCTCTTTTCAGCTACTTTATTCAGGCAAAGTACAGAATACTCATGGAGGTTGACGGAAGAAAGTACATAATAAACAATTCCGAAACCCTGCTCCAGCTCTTTTCAAACATTGGCAAGGTGCTTGTGCTTTTACTCACCGACAGCCTCATACTAATTCAGCTTGTATACTGCATACTCGCGCTTATTCAGCTTACATATCTTTATACCTATGCAAAAAGGCACTACAAGTGGCTGGATCTTAAAGCAAAGCCCGACTTTGCGGCAATATCGCAGAAAAAATCGGTGCTTGTACATCAGATCTCGGCAATGGTGTTCAACAACACCGACATTATACTGCTCTCGTTTATGTGCGGTTTCAAGACCGTAAGCATTTATACGATATACAACATCTTTTTCTCGCAGGTGCAGACATTTATAACAAACCTTGTTTCGGGTTTCGGTTTTGCTCTCGGTCAGATGTTCCATTCCGATAAGAAAAAGTTTGACAGTTATTACCGCTGCTACGAAACGCTCTTTATAATGTGCTCGTTTATAATATACACGCTTATGGCAGTATTTCTTCTTCCGCTGATACAGATATATACAAGCGGCATAGACGACGCGGACTACACAAATCCGACGCTGCTGTTCTTATTTTCGGTAATGAACATTCTCTGCTGCGTAAAGCTGCCGTCGAACCACGTGCTCGAATTTTCGGGAATGTTTAAGGAGACGCGTTCTCACGCTGTCATCGAAATGACATTGAACATTGCGGTATCTGTGCTTGCGATAATTAAATTCGGAATCTGCGGAGCCATTGCCGGAACAATAACGGCGCTTATCTACCGCGGAGGCGTTATGATATACTACGCAAACAAAAAGGTGCTCGGCAGACGCGTCGGGCAGACGTACAGGCTGCTTATTGCAAACGGCGCGGTATTCGCAGCCGTCATGGCGCTTATGTATGTGGATTCGTTCTCGGGTATGTCATTCGGAAAGCTTGTGCTTAACGGAATTATACATTCGTTATGGATTTCGGGACTTTACATTGCCGCAAACTTCTTGGTACAGCGCAAAGCGTTTTCAACCTTTATCGGAATGTGCAGAGCGAGGGAAAGATCATGAGTATACCAAAGGTAATACATTATTGCTGGTTCGGAGGAAATGAACTTCCGTCTCTTGCGAAAAAGTGCATCAAAAGCTGGGAAAAATACTGTCCCGGTTACAAAATAGTACGCTGGGACGAAACAAACTGCGATTTTGATTCGTGCGATTACGTAAAAGAGGCGTTCGAGGCAAAAAAGTGGGCGTTTGTAAGCGACTACATAAGGTTAAAGACAGTATACGAAAACGGCGGAATTTATCTCGACACCGACGTTGAAATTATAAAACCGTTAGACTCGCTTACAGAGCTTGGCGGATTTATGGGCTTTGACGAAAAGGGCATCGTCGCGACAGGTCTCGGATTCGGCGCGGAAAAGGGAAACGCGGTAGTACGCGAAATGATGAAAGACTACGAAAACGCGCACTTCTTAAAACCTGACGGCACTTATGACTTAACTCCCTGCCCCGACAGAAACACGTCGACGCTTCAGCGTCTCGGCATGGACACGCAGAAAACCTCGCAGACCTTTATGGATATGACCTTCCTGCCGCGCGACTATCTCTGTCCGATGGACTACACGACGGGAAGAATTCACATTACGCAAAACACCTATTCCATACACAGGTACTGCGCGTCATGGACCTCCGCCGCCGCAAAACGGACAAAATTCGTAAAGCGCATTATCGGCGTCAGAATGTACGAAAAGCTGTACGGAAAATTCCTGCACAAACTCAAATGGCTGGAGTGGTAAATATATGCCCGAAAAGACTTTAAAGAATATCTGTTCAAAAATAACGCCGCAGCAGAAAGTCTGTTTTATATCGGCACTCATATTCGGATTTGCCGCGCACTTCTACAAGATCGTAAACTGGATTCCCAACTGGGATTCGCTGGTTTTCAGATACGACGCACAGAATATGCTGCCTTTGGGACGCTGGTTTCTCGGCATTTCATGCGCGTTCAGCTCGTTCTATGACCTGCCGTTTGTAACCGGTATGCTTGCGGTCATTCTTCACGCCGCGGGAGCTGCCTGCATATGCTCGATGTTCGGCGTAAAACGGAAAATGACCGCGGCTCTTATCGGCGCCGTGACAATTACGTTCCCGACGGTTACTTCGGTTCTTCTCTACAACTACGTTGCGGACGGATATGCACTCTCATTTCTGTTCGCATGTCTTGCGGCAATGATGTTTACGCGCGAAAAACCGAAATATGTTACGGGCTGTGTATTTCTCACGCTCTCGTGTGCAATCTATCAGGCGTACATAACCGTAACGGTAATGCTTATACTTGTTTTTCTCATAGACAAAACGGTTTTCTCGCAAGAAAGCGCAAAGCAATTGACATTCCGCACATCGAAATACCTTGTCTGCGGTATTATTTCCATGGCGGCGTACTACATTATCCTCGAACTGCTCTTAAAAATCACGCACACCACTCTCTTGGACTATCAGGGACTTAACAGCACCGCCTCTTTTCTCAATCTCGATTTAAAAAGTTCGCTTTACATAACGTTTCACACATTTTTTGACTATTTCTTCGATTTTACACGGGGCATAAGCGTTTTTTCGGTGCTGAACGGCATTATCTTCACGCTCACCGCAGCATTCTGGCTCATAAGTGTAATCAAGCGCAAAATTTTCGTAAATATCGCAAAAACTCTTCTTCTCATATTATACGTATGTCTTTTGCCGATAGGTTCGGGACTTCTGTCCTTTATAAATTCGAATATCGACTATCACAATCTCATGAAAATGGGATACTGTATATTCTACGTCCTGCTGATAATACTCTACGAAAGAATGGACTTTGCGCCGGACAGAATTAAAGCTTTGAAAAACTGGACGGTGTTTGTCCTTTTCGCTGTGCTTGTGTTCGACCACATAATAATAGCAAACGTAAGCTACCACAAGCTTCAGCTCTCATATGAAAAATCCTACGGCACGCTTGTGCGCATTGCCGACAGAATAGACCAGACTCCCGGCGCAAAGGACTGCTCCGAAATACTCGTGATCGGTTCTCTATACGACAGCAAACCGTACAGCGACGATCTTCCGCCGGACATGACCGGCACGACCGACGGATATATTTTAAGAGCAGACGACGAGACAGTGGGACAAAGCGTTCTTTGCAGCGCGCTGAACGATTACTGCGGAACAAACTATACTTTCCTTTACGGCAAGAGAAAGAAAGAGCTTTCGGAAAGACCGCTTGTCAAAAACATGGAGCTATGGCCCGGAAAAACCTCGGTCGAAGTGATTGACGGCGTTATAGTAATAAAACTCGGAACGGAGAGTGAACTTTAATGGTCTACATCTGCGCCGACGACTACGGAATGACTGAAAAAAGCTGCGGACGCATTGAAGAATGTGTAAAAAACGGCGTTCTGAACAGAATAAGCATTTTCCCCAACACCTCGCTTTCCGACATCAAGGAACGCATAAAGTATATAAACGCCTCTCTCAGCGCGCACATAAATTTAGTTGAAGGAAAGCCTGTTTCACCCGCCGAAAACGTCAGTCTGATAACAGACAAAAGAGGATATTTCAGATATTCGTTTATCGGACTTCTGGCGCTGTCATTATCTCCCGAAAGAAAAGAGCTTGAAAGGCAGATATATACAGAAATATCCGCGCAGCTTACGCGCTGGAGCACCGAAATAGCGCCCGGAAAGCCACTTGAGATAGACAGTCATCAGCACACGCACATGATTCCGCTGATCTTCAAGATTCTTATGCGCGTTATAAAGGACAACGGGTACGATGTAAAATACATACGTATTCCTACGGAACCTGTTCTTCCTTACATAAAAGAACTCTCTCTTTACAAAACTTACAGTTTAATAAATACAGTAAAGCAGTTTCTTCTTAAATTCTTCGGGCTTATAAACAAGCGTGCGCTGAAAAAATCAAACATAAATTCCGCGCTGTTTATGGGAATACTCTTTTCCGGAAACATGGACGAGTACAGGGTGAACAAAATTCTTCCGCACTATTTAAAACTGTGCGAAAAGACGGGGCGCGACGCCGAGCTGCTCTTTCACCCCGGATATATTGAAAAAGACGAGGAGCTGTTCGACACCGGAAAACAAAGCTTCAACAAATTTTACCATTCGCCCGGCAGAAAAACCGAGTATGCAACGCTTAAAAATCTTATTATAAAACAGGAAATACTTAAATAAATCCGCGCGGGACGGATTACAGCACATAAAAAACGGAGAGAAAACATGAAAGTCGCAATGATAGGCCACAAGGCAATACCGTCGGGAAAAGGCGGAATAGAAAAAGCTCTGACAAGCCTGTGTCCGCGTCTTGTAAAACTGGGTGCGGACGTCACCTGCTACAACCGTTCGTCGGACAAGCCCGAAAGCAGATACGCGTCCGAGATCAAAGACAAAAAATTTATGGGTGTAAAATTAAAAAGCGCTCCGACATTAAAGTTCCGAGGTATTGCGGCAATGCTTGCGTCATATACGGCGGCTGTCCGTGCGGCTTTCGGAAATTACGACATAGTTCACTTTCACGCCGAAGGGCCGTGCGCGGCGATATGGATTCCCAAACTTTTCGGGAAACGCTGCGTCGCAACGGTTCACGGTCTTGACTGGCAGAGAGAAAAATGGGGCAGCGGCTTTGCGTCGAAATACATAAAATACGGCGAGAGAAACCTTGTAAAATACGCGGACGAGGTAATAGTGCTGAGCGAAAGCGCAAAGGAATATTTTGAAAAGACCTATTCGAGAAAGACCGTAATTATCCACAACGGAACCGAAAAGCCGGTTATAAGAGAGGCAGACAGAATAACACGCCTTTACGGTCTGCGCAAACATGATTACATATGCGTTATATCGCGTCTTACTGCGGAAAAAGGCATTCATTATCTTATCGACGCCTTTATAAAGGCACATACGGGCAAAAAGCTTGTAATCGCCGGAGATACGAGCGATACCGACGACTACGTTGCCTTGATAAAGGACAAAGCAAAGAACAATCCCGACATTATATTCACGGGATTTGTCACGGGCGAGGTTCTCGACGAGCTTTACAGCAACGCATATGCCGTGTGTCTGCCGTCCGACCTTGAAGGAATGTCTTTAAGCTTACTCGAAGCATTTGCCTACGGAAACGCAGTCCTCTGTTCGGATATTCCGGAAAACACGTCGGTTGCCGGCGATAAAGCGCTTTATTTTGAAAAAGGCAATACCGAAGATCTTGCGCAGAAATTAAAATACTTATGTCAGAACAGCGAAAAAGCACAGGGTCTGCGAAAAGACGCGGCACCGTACATTTTCTCAAAATACAGCTGGGACAAAACCGCAGAACAAACGCTTAACATATACCGCGATATTCTCAAAAACAGCGGAAAGGATATAAAAAACACATGAACACATATACGGACGAAAATCTTATCGGCGCAGACCTCGACGACGTTGCCGAACGCATAAAGCAGCACTTAAAGCAAGTGCTTCCGAAAGAAGTTTACGACAAGTGGATAGACAATTTTGTATTCGAGAGCATAAGCAGAAGCAAGATCGTTATCGGATATTACGGCAGCGACTCATTAAAGGATTTTGAAGAAAACTACAAGGAATTTGTCTGGATTCAGATATGCAGCATCGCGGGATACTCCAAAAAGCTTGAGGTACACAAACGAAAGCACAAAACCGCGTCTCCCGACGCCGCAAAGCGAAAGAAAAATCTGAATGCCGCAAAATGGTTCTTTCTCAGCCTTATATTCCTTGGCATTACGCTTGCGGTTGCGCTTGTCGCGCAGAACTACATATTAAACAGAAATTTCACCGAAACTTTTTACAGCGTCAGCAGTCTTAAAGCCAACAACAAAATACGCGTAATACAGATCTCCGACCTGCACGACAGTCTTTACGGAAAGGACAACGAAAAGCTTTCTTCGCGCGTCGAAAAGCTTTCTCCCGACATAATTATCTTGACCGGCGACTGCATCGACGCGTCGGACGACACAAGAGAACGCACAATCAGCCTTTGCAAACATCTTGCCGAAACCGCGCCGACATATTACGTATACGGCAACAACGAGGACGAGCTTTTCTACGACGTTCCTCTGACGCAGACCGAGCTTGACGAAAAATTCGGGTTTGACGACGAAAACAGAGATCCGTCAAAGCTGACGGAATATACTGACGAATTTGAATTACAGCTTGAAGAAGCCGGCGTTACGGTTCTCAAGAATGAAAGCGTCACTCAGACCGTCGGAAACACCGCGGTAGATATATACGGCGTTCTTACGTCAAATCCGTCGGCTTTCTGGACATATTCCGATCCTTCATACCAAAGCTACATTTACGACAATCCAGAAAATCTCAAAATTATGGCAATTCACGAGCCGTTTATATTTGAAACCTTCACTCCGCCTTATTCATGGGGAGATCTCATGGTATGCGGACACACGCACGGCGGCGCTGCAAGAATACCGGTTCTCGGTCCGCTGTATACGCACGAGGGAGGATTGCTTCCCGAAAGAAAAGGGTATTACGTTTACGGAAGATACGAGGTTGCCGGAAGTCCGCTTATAGTAAGCGCCGGACTTGAAAACAACAACTTCTACCGTATAAACAATCAGCCCGAACTTGTGATTATCGATATAAACAAATTTTAATTCGCAAAGGAATATAAAAAATGTACATTTCAATCTTACGAAGGCTTCCGCTTGTTCTGTGCGCGGCAATGCTTGTTATCGGACTTGTTTCGTTATATCTGCGTTCGCGCCGCGTGACAAAAAGTGCGCTTATCGAATTTTTAAAGGGATCAAAATATTTCGGCGCCGGAATTCTTGCCGCAGTAATTATACTTTCGGGCACGTTTGCGGTATTCAATCACCTTAACGAGAAAAAGTCGGCAAGAGCCGTCATCACACTCAATTACTCCGAGGCTTCCAATGCTAAAAATTCAAACGGCACGCGCTACAATATGGCTGATATAATCTGCGACGAGGTAATACAAAAGGCAATAAAGAACGGCGCGTTTGAAAACGTCACCGTAAACGACTTGAAAAAGTGCCTTTCGGTCGCTCCTCTTGTTCAGGGCGATGTGCGCGACGAATCCACATATCACATTTCGACGGAATTTGTCGTGTACTACTACGCGTCAAAGGACACGCGCCATCTCGACGCCGACAATGTTATAAAAATGGTTGCCTGCGCCTACAAGGAATACTACATAGAAAAGTACACCGACAACACAAAGCTGTATTCCGGCGAAAAAAAGCCCGACTTTTCAAAGCTTGAATATATGGACACGGTTTCATACTTCGACAAGGAATGCGCCGAGATACTCAACTATCTTTACGGCATGGACGCCGAGGCTTCGGGCTTTGTGACAAGTTCGGGAACAACTTTCGGTTCCATTGCCGGCAAAGTATATCAATTCAAAAACACGCAGATCGAGGAAAATTTAAAGTCACTCATTCTCCAGTACGGCATTGCGCGCGACAAGTCCGCCTACATCGGCAGACTGAAATACCGCAACACCAACACGGACTTTGACCGCCGCAAAAACGCGGTTTCATATTCTCTGTGCAATCAGGCGATAAATATGTACGCGCCCGACATGACGAGAATCGTGCTTGTTCCGACATGGGACAAGTCCGGAAAGTATTACATGGGACGCACAAAGGTCGGAATTGACGAGCTTTCCGTAATGGCTGCGGATTACAGCAGCAGAGTCGCATCAAATCAGAAAGAAATAATGGACAACAACCTCATAATTGACAAGATGAACGCGGCGTCCGGAAATTCTTCGTCGCACAGGCTTGCAGATCCGCTTATCGAGTCCATTGACGAAAGTCTTACGGCGTTTTCCGAAGAAGCTATTGCCGCAGGACACGAATATGCGTATCACAAGATGAACCAGTGCGTTGCTGTGAGCATTTACGGTCCGTCGATTATAAGTGAAATGAAAAAGGCTGTAATATTTGCATTTATCGCATATATTTCCGTAACGGTTTACGCGGTGTCGCGCGAATTTGCAAAGCAGACAAAGAACGCTTAAAGGAGGGCGGAAAATGAAAAGTTTTTCAATATTCAGATACATAAAAAAGCTTTTGCCGCTTATACTTGTTTTCTGCGTTGCCGCGACATATGCGATACATCTCAACCTCAAGCGCTCAGACAACTATATTGCGTCCGAAGTAATTCACTACAATGACGAACAGGCTGAAAAAGGACTTGCTCCGACCGGCGAAAAGCTCAACGTAAACGACATAAAGTCCTCCGCCGTAATGTCAAAGGTCGCCGAACGCATGGGACTTACGGGAATATACTCGGTAGACAGCCTTATTTCGAGAATAAGCATAACTCCGATTCCCGACGCCGACAAGGTTGCCCAAAAAGAGGCAAAGCTTGACGAAGGCGAAGAATACATATACGAGCCGAGCACATACATTGTATCCTTTGCCGCAACCAACAGCGAGGGCGCGCAGTTTGCAAGAAATATGATTGACGAAACGCTTGACGTCTACTTCTCGGAATTCAGCCAGAAATACGTAAACGCCGCACCCGTCAACAACACCATAGAAAAAATCGACGACGGAAACTACGACTACATAGAAAAGCTTGAGCTTATAGACACGGGTATAGACAACACACTCCAGACCCTCTATCAGATAATAAACAAAAACGCCTATTACAGAGCTACAAGCACCGGCGTTTCGTTCAGCGACCTTGCGGAAAATTTTAGCTATCTGCGCTCCGTAAACGTTTCCGCGCTTTTTGCGAAGGTATACAAATATCAGATTACAAACAACAAGCCGGTTCTCGTTTCGGACTACCGTACCCGCATCGACAACAACAACATTTCCGATTCCAAGGAAATAAGCATAGTAAACGACATTGTAAACGTCATAGACACCTACGTCGAAAAAATGCGCGAGTCGGGAAACACCAACATAACCTACGAGTACATTCTCGACAATCTCCATGACCGCGATCTTGTTGACGAAAACGGCAACATAATAATCTCTGGCGACCAGACGGTAACGTACGATGAGCTTATTTACAGTTGGAGGGATCACAACGAAGCAAAAGAACACGCCATTATCGACTCGGCTTACTGCAACTATGTCATAAATACCTTTGCTTCCTGCACGGGCGCCTGCACCGACGCACAGTGCGCACACTCCGACAAAACCTGTACCGAGCTTAACAACAAGAATTATGCCGCAATAAAGCAAGAGGTTGACGACGAAATAAACGCGCTTACAGACAACCTTAACGAACTTTACGATCTCACCATGAAAACCAACGACGAATACAACGAATATCTCGGCGCAAGCTATATCTCGGTTCTTTCGTCCTCATCGGTAAAAGAGAGCGTAAACGTAAACCTCTACACGGCTATCGCCTTTATATTCCTCGTCGTTCTCTGCTGCGGCAGCGCCGTAATACTCGGCAGAATAGGCGACATTATAAGCTACGTATTCTACACCGACCACATGACGGGTCTTTACAACCGCGCATACTTTGACAGATACTTGAAGTCCATGGACAAAAAGCTGCTTGATGACGGCACGGTCTACTGCACGGTTGACATATCCAACCTTGTTTCGATAAACACCGAATATTCACACCAGACGGGCGACGAAATAATAAAGCTGTTCACGCGTTTCTTAAAGGAGACCTTCGGACGCACCGACGCCGTATTCATCTACAACGGCAACGGCAGCTTTATAATCCTTGTTTCGGGTTCGGATTACATCACCGTTGAAGATATTATAAATCTGTTCAAACTAAGACTTGAAGGCAGAGAAGAATATCCCGAACTTAAAATAGAATACAAGATAGGCATTGCCGAAACATTCAAGGAGCATCAGACGGCAAGAAAGCTGTTTGCCAAAGCAATACAAAACAAAAAAGAATACGTATGCGAGCCGCGCGAAACCGATATTTAAACCATTGTAAAAACCGTTCGGCAAGTTAAAGAAAGGAGGGCAAACATATGGAAAACAGAGTGAAAAAGACTGCGGTGACGTTATACTTTCTTGCTGCGGCGTTTTTGATGTACTACTTTATAACGCAGGATCTCAACGTCGGGCTTTTCGTCACATACCGCCATGTGTTTGCCCTCATAATAGCGGGCAGCGCCGTTATAAGCTTTCTTTACAAGCCAAACATAGCGCGCGGAGTGACGGCGGCAAAATCCGCTCTTGTTTACAGCGTTCCTATGTTTGTGACGATAGTCGTGTCGCTTTTCATATGGTTTGCAAAGCAGGTTGACGTATCGGTAATCTCAAGAGGACTTTCAAGCTCGATAGTATACATGAATATGCTGTCGTTTGCGCTTGCCGCAGGCGCGTTTCTGTACATATTCGGCGAAAAAGGCATATGGTACAACCTTATTGCGATCCTCGCGTCGAACCTTGTGATGATCTTGACCATTATTTTGCAGAACGGAATAGGCACATTCATCTCCGAACTTATAACGCTTATAGTTACATTTGCGGGAAACACGGGAGAGGTCATAGTTCAGGCTGAAATACACGAGCTTGCGTTTTGTCTCGGCGCGTACCTTATATACATGATACTCAAGCCGCAGAAAAATGCCGTATTCTTTGTGCTGTTCATTCTGACGGGATTCTGCTTTGTCGCGGCTTTCAAGCGTATAGGCATAATTGCCATTGCAATTTCTCTTTTCTTCGGCGTGCTTTTAAAGCTTGCGGCGCGTTTAAGCGAAAGAAAGACAATGCACATACTGACGTTTTTATCGGCGTTTCTCATATTCTTGCTCACAGCGTACATTGCGGCAATAAAGCTCGGCGCGTTTGAATATTTCGAAAAGGCGGGCGTCGATACCAACGGACGTTCGGTAATTTACAGTGCGGTGGACAAGTTTTACGAGTTTTCGCCCGACTTTCCGGGAAACGGCATAGGCTTTCTGACCTTTCAGCTCAACTCCTCGATGCACATAGGCGTTGCCGCGGTTCACAACGATTTTCTGCAATATTTCATTGACCTCGGCTTTTTCGGATACCTTATCTGGCTTACGTCAATGACGGTTTTAAGAGTGCGCTATTTCGGCTCTCACGGAAGAACCGACAATGCAATTACGGCGTTCTGCTTAATGCTGTATCTTATTGTAGTCTCTCTTACCGACAACACCATGAACTACCCTCTGCTCACGCTTGTGCTTGCGATACTCATGATGGGACAGGACTTTGACGAAAAGGTAAGGGACACCGAAATTAAAATATTCGGATATGTTTCCGAACAGAACAAAATTCAAAACGGCGGCAGGTTATTATGAGAATTTTAATGGTAAATAAGTTTCTGTATCCCAGAGGCGGTGCGGAAAGCTATATGTTAAAACTCGGGCAGCAGCTCGAAAACTCCGGGCATACGGTAGAATATTTCGGTATGTACGACGAAAAAAACACCGTCGGAAACTCTGCCGGGCTTTATACGCAGAACATGGATTTCCATTCGGGTAAGCTTTCGCGTTTTCTCTATCCTTTCAAGATTATTTATTCGGCAGAGGCGTACAAAAAGATAAGCCGCGTCATAGACTGCTTTAAACCCGACGTTGTTCATATGAACAACATAAACTTCCAGCTCACGCCGTCGATCATATACGCCGTAAAAAAGAAAAACATTCCCCTTGTACAGACTGTACACGACTATCAGATGATATGCCCGAACCACCTTTTGTACAACTTCAGACAAAACCGCCCCTGCACTATCTGCGTCGGCAGAAACAAGTTCGGCTGTCTTAAATATAAGTGTATTCATTCCTCTGCCGTAAAGAGCCTTATCGGAATTATCGAATCGCGGCTTTACACCTTTCTCGGAACATACGGCTTGCCCGATCTCTACATATGCCCGAGCCGTTTTCTCGAAAACAAGCTGCTTTGCGCCGACAAGCGCTTTGACGGAAAAGTATGCACTCTGCACAACTTCATTACCGTGACAGAGCCGAAAGAACCTTTAAAGGCAGACCAACCGTACATTATTTTCGTCGGACGTTTTTCCGAAGAAAAGGGCATTTCGCTCTTGGCAGAGACAGCAAAGCTGCTGCCGGAATACAGGTTTTACGCTGCCGGAAGCGGTCCGGACGAAGAAAAGCTGCGCGGCATAGAAAATATAAAGCTTACGGGGTTTCTTACGAAAGACGAACTTTCAAATACCGTTGCCGGGGCGAAAGCGCTTATAGCGCCGTCGGTATGCTTTGAAAACTGTCCGCTGTCGATACTTGAGGCTCATTCGATGGGAGTGCCTGTAATTACCATGAACTACGGCGGAATGGCTGAGCTTGTCGATGACGGCGTTACCGGTATACTCGCAAAAGAGGCGAATCCAAAAGCGCTCGCGGACGCCGTAAGGGAGCTTATGGGAAACAATGAGCAATACGAAAAAATTAAACAAAACTGCATATCGCGCAAAGACGAAATTATGTCGGCAGAACAATATACAAATATTCTGACTCAAAAATACGGCGAGCTTATACGGAGGGCAAAATGACAAAACAGACCTCAGTCCCTGCCGTAAGCATTATAGTCCCGGTATACCGTGCGGAAAAATATCTCGACCGCTGCGTAAACTCTCTCATGTCGCAGACGCTGCGCGATATTGAAATAATCCTCGTTGACGACGGCTCACCCGACGGCAGCGGCGATATGTGCGACGAATATGCAAAAAAAGACAGCCGTATAAAAGTCATACACAAAAAAAACAGCGGTGCCGGACTTTCACGAAACCTCGGACTTGAAACGGCGCGCGGAAAATACATAGGCTTTGCGGATTCCGACGATTATGCTGCGGAAAATATGTTTGAGACGCTGTACGGCGCGGCGGAAAAATACGGTGCGGAGCTTGTCATGTCGGGTTTTGCCGTGGTCGGCGGAAACATCTTTGAAAAAGACGGAGAATATTCGGAAAACCTTTACTTTGAAAAAGACACGCTGTTTGAAACAAAAGAAAATATAAAAGACCTGATTCTCGGCATATCCGGCTCGCTGCCGCACGAAACGCTTGACAGCAGATACGGCACGGGTATATGGAAAAACCTTTACAGACGCGGCGTAATCGAAAAATACGGCATAAAATTCATGTCGGAACGCGAAATAATGTCGGAGGACACGCTGTTTACGGTGGATTTTGCATCGCACATATCCAAAGCCGTCGGTATTCCCGGCGCGTTTTACAGATATTGCAGAAACGGCGATTCGGTATCGAAAGCATACGACGCAAAAAGACTTTTGCTGTTTGAAAGATTTATGAGTGAGCTCGAAAACAGGCTGAGCGCAAAAATACCTAAAGACGAGTACAAGATATATCTCGACAGGCTCTCTCAGGCATACGGCAGGGTTTTATGCTCTCAGGAAATAATGTACGGCGTTCAGAACAAAATACCGTACCGAAAAACGAGGGCAAATCTGAAAAAGATATGCACGTCGGAAATAATATCATCTTCGCTGAAAACTTATCCGTGGTACAGGCTTCCGAAAAAGCAAGCCGTATTCGCCTTTCTCATAAAGCACAGGCTTTATCTTCTTCAAAAAACTGCGGCGTGTATGCGCGCAGGATAAAATTTTGCGCAAAACAAGGAGAATTTGCAATGTTCATCTCGGTTGTAGTACCGATTTACAAGGTTGAAAAGTACATAAGGGGCTGTATCGAAAGCGTGCTGTCGCAAAGCTTTGCGGATTTTGAGCTTATCTTAGTCGACGACGGTTCTCCCGACGGCTGTCCCGATATATGCGACGTATATGCAGAAAAAGACAGCCGCATAAAGGTCATACACAAGCAAAACGGAGGTCTTGTCAGCGCGAGAAAAGCAGGGATCAAAGCAGCGTCCGGAGAATACGTCTTAAATCTCGACGGAGACGACGAAATTGCGCCCGACGCGCTTCAGACGGTGTACGGCATTGTGCAGAAAAGCGGCGCAGACATTATCTGTTTTTCATACATATACCGCACAAACGGCGATCGCAGGAGCATAAGAGAGGATATTGTCCCCGAAAAACTCTATAACGGAGAGCAGACCGAAAAAGAGCTGTTTCCCAAGCTTTTGCTTGATGAAAATATGCACCATCTGTTCTACTTTCTCAGCGGCAAGGCAATAAAACGGGCCGTTCTCGAAAAACCGCAGCTTGCCGTAAACGACGCCGTAACCATGGGCGAGGACATATGCACGGTCATACCCTGTTTTATGCGCGCGCAAAGCGTCTACATGAGCAAAAAGGCGTTTTACATATACAATATCCGTTCGGATTCCATGACGACAAGCTTTGAAACAGATCAGATAAAAAAGCTGTGCCGCGTCGTGGACGAGCTGAAAAACATGAAAGACCCTCTGCCCGTCGATTTTCCCGAACAGATCTCGCGCTACGCGCTTTTCATGTGCTTTGCAATAACAGCCGACGCCGCGGAAAGAAAATATTTCGGCTCATGCGCGCAAATTAAACGTCTTGTCATGCAAAGTCCGCTCAAAGACGAAATCAAAAAGGCGAGATTCAAGCTTGTCACCAAAAAGAGCCGCATTTCGGTATTTCTTATAAAAAACGGGCTTTTTCGCACGGCGTTTGCGTTTCTGTACCTTTGCAGAATAATCAAAAACATTTCGGGAAGAAAAGAGTGAACACCTTGAACAATACACCATTAATATCTCTGATAATGAGCGTATACAACGGAGAAGAATACCTATCCGAAACGCTTGACAGCATTCTGGCTCAGGATTTTCCCGACTGGGAGCTTATTGCGGTAAACGACTGCTCGACGGATTCGACAAGGAACATTCTCGAAGAATACGCAAAAAAAGACGGCAGAATAAAGGTGCTCAACAATGAGAAGAACTTAAAACTTCCGTCGTCGCTGAATAAAGCTCTGCTTGACTCATGCGGAAAATACGCGGCGCGCATGGACGCCGACGACATCTGCCTTCCCGACAGGCTTTCAAAGCAGTATGACTTTATGGAACGCAACCCCGACGCGGACATATCCTCTCCGCGGTACATGACCTTAAAGGACGGGAAAGTACGTTCGGGAGGAGGCGGAGGAAAGTGCGATACGGATTCGGTTCGTGCGCTGTTACTTGTAACCAACCCCGTTCTGCACCCGGGAGTTATCGCAAAGAGCGAGGTCATGAAAAAACTGCTGTACGACACAACGCGCACCTGCACGGAAGATCTTGAACTCTGGACAAGAGCGGCGGCTCTGGGTTACAAAATAAAAATACAGGACGAATATTTACTTATCTACCGTCTGCACGAAAAGCAGATAACTCATACAACCCTCTCGCGCCAGCACACCGAGGTTCTCGAAATACAGCGGAAATACTTTTCGGCGCTGCTTGAACCCATGACAAATGATTTGGAAAAGTTCTACATAAGCGGAATTTACTTTCGCGAACAGCCCGATATAGACAAATTCCGCAGTTTCTTCGATTTTGTAAGGTCATGCAATTCAAAAACAAAATCTTTAAGAGATTCCGACATTAAATATGCCGCTCTCGAAATACTTGCTGAATACAAGAGATGCGGTATGCCGAAAGGCGATATTTTAAAGGGCATATTGTATCTGGGCACTCTGTTCTGCGCTTCGGAGCTTTGCAAAAGAAAAAAGCGCGCAAGGCTTGACGGAAAAAAGTGCATAACAGCAGCACAGAGCATAGGTTACTCAAAATCGGGCGGAAGCGGCGAATTCCCGTCGTTTTCAAAATAAACTGCCCGCGAAAAAGGAGATTCGCAATGCATTTAACTCTAACGGTCACTGTATTTGTACTTATATTTATAATTCTGCTTTCGGCAGCCGTATATTTTGCCTCAAGGGGTTTCAAGGCTGCGCAGGCGGACGTATCGGCAGACTTTTCATCAATCGGAAGTCTTGAAAGTTTCTTTGTCAGGTGCGGAAAGCTCGGCGTTCTGAGAAACATGATCTACATAAACATTTCTCTCGAAAACGCGCGCAGTCTGTATTCCGACGCAAAGGCTCTGAAAATATTCTCGGACATAAAGCCTATACTTCTCAAAAACTTTGCCGAGTCCGAAAACTGCATGATTGCATATTACGACAAGAAAAATTTTGTTGCCGTAAGCAAAACAAGCACGGAAATAGCGGAAAAAGCTGCGGAAAAATGCATATCCGAGATAAATCAGTGTTTACTCGGTCACAACGCGCTCAACGTCGTTGACATACGCTTAGGCTGTTATTCCTGCGCGTCGTCGAAAATAGGCTTTGACGAGGCAATAAACCGCGCAAAGCAAGCCTGCACCATGGCGGAAAACGAAAATCTAAACTACGCAAAGTGGAACAGCACAGACGGAAAAAGCCTTGAAAACAAAATAAAAATAGAAAACAACATTGAAAACGAAATAGACAACAACCGTTTCTTTCTCGAATATCAGCCGGTAGTAGACGCCAAGACCAAAAAGGTCATAGGCGCGGAGGTTCTTTCAAGGCTCAACTCCGAGGACAGCGGAATAGTATCTCCCGGAAAATTCATTTCCGCACTTGGCTCTGTCGGCCTTTCGGGAAAATTCGACTACTACATCTTTGAAAAAAACTGCAAGTGGATTTCAAATAATCTTCCGCAGCGCGGAAAATACAGCTACACCGTAAACTTTTCGCGCAAGACCCTGTGTGACGAAGAATTTGCCGAGAAAATAGCCGACATAACAAACAGATACGCTCTCAAAAGCTCAAATTTGTCCGTTGAAGTGCTTGAAAACCGCGAAATAACCGAAAATGAAAAGCGGCTCATAGTCACAAACCTCAAAAAGCTGAGAAGTCAGGGCTTTAACGTTCTGCTCGACGATTTCGGCAGCGGTTACACCTCCTTTGACGATCTTCAGCATTTCCCGATAGACATTGTAAAAATCGACCGCACCATAATCGGCAACGCAAGCACCGAAACGGGTCTTGTGATATTCAACAACTTTGTAAAGACCGCAAAAGATCTCGGTCTTACCATAATCTGCGAAGGCATAGAAACCGAAGAGCAGGAACGCATAGCGGCAGACGCCGGCTGCGACATGTTTCAGGGATTTTACTACTACCGTCCCATGTCCGCGTCGGCTCTGGAGGAGCTGCTTGAAAAGCAAATCTTTCCGCAATAAAACCTGGAACCAAAAAGGAGCTGGAAAACACAAATGCTGTCAGTTATAATACCGTCTTTCAACGAAGAAACTCTTATCGAAAACACGTACAGAACCGTATCGGAAATACTGCTCGGTGCGGACATAGACTTTGAAATAATCTTTGTGGACGACGGCTCAAAGGATCTGACATACAAAAAAATATCAGACCTTGCAAAAACTCACGGAAACATATGCGGTCTGCACTTTTCGAGAAACTTCGGAAAAGAGGCGGCAATATCCGCAGGACTTGCGGCGTCGCGCGGCGACTGTGCGGTGGTAATGGACTGCGACTTACAGCATCCGCCGGAAAAAATAGTGGAAATGTACAGGCTCTGGCAGGACGGATATGAGATCGTCGAGGGAATAAAGAAAAGCCGCGGCAAAGAAAGCGCGATTCACGGACTTTTCGCAAAAGTATTCTATTCGGTAATAAGCAGACTTGTCGGCTTTGATATGTCGAACGCCTCGGACTTCAAGCTGCTTGACAGAAAGGTAATCGACATTCTGAACAAAATTCCCGAAAGACGCGGATTTTTCCGTGCAATATCTTTTTGGGTGGGTTTCAAAAAGACGTCGGTGGAATTTGACGTCAAGGAACGTGAACAGGGAACGTCAAAATGGAGCACGGCAAGCCTTATAAAGTATGCGGTATCCAACATCTGCGCATATTCCGCGGCTCCCATGCAGGTAGTCACGTTTCTCGGAGTTATAATGCTTACCATCTCTCTTATCTTCGGCGTATGGGCGCTTATAGACAAAATTCAGGGACGCGCGCTTGAAGGCATTACAACGGTCATCATAATCACAATATTCATAGGCAGCATTATGATGATAAGTCTCGGAATAATCGGCTATTACGTTGCAAGGATTTACGAGGAGATAAAAGGACGTCCGAAATACATTGTTTCTGACAGCTGCAGAAGCGGCAGACAGCCAAAATAAGCGCGAAAAAGCAGCCGTTTTACGGCTGCTCCGATTATTTTATACGCGCCTTTGTTACTGCGTATTTAAAGCACTGTTTTTCGTGAGAATTTATTATGCCGACGGCTTGCAGAAACGAATAGATCACGGTAGTTCCGACAAATTTCACTCCGCGTTTTTTGAGATCTTTTGAAATTGCGTCCGAAAGAGGAGAATTTGCCCTGCCGCACTCATAGACCGTGTTTTTGCCCGAAAACGTACACAGATATTCGTAAAACGATCCGAATTCGCGGCTTATGTTTATAAACGCTGCGGCATTTGATACACTCGCGCGGATCTTCAGCTTATTTCTTATAATACCATCATTCTGCATAAGCTCTGCAATCTTATCCTCGCCGTACTTTGCAACCTTTTCGGCGTCGAACCCGTCAAAAGCCCTCTCAAAAGCTTTTCTCTTATTGAGAACACATTCCCACGACAGTCCTGCCTGAAAGCCCTCAAGCACAAGCATTTCAAAAAGCTTTCTGTCGTCGGTACACAAAACGCCCCATTCGCTGTCATGATATTCAATGTACAGCGGATTTTTCATATTGCACCACGAACATCTTTCAATCACAGCGCAGTACCTCTTTTCGGAACCGTAAACTCCGTCATATCATGCCCTTCGAGTTTAAGCAGTTCATATTTATTGGCTATTCCTCCGCCGTATCCCGTAAGGCTCTTATCCGTTCCGACAACCCTATGGCACGGTATGATTATACATATCGGGTTTGAGCCTACCGCGCCGCCGACCGCCTGTGACGACATTCGCCCGATTCCCTTTTCCGCGGCAATGAGCGAAGCAATATATCCGTAAGTCACGGTCTTGCCGTACGGAATATCTTTCATAATATCATACACGCATTCTCTGAACGGAGTTATTCCCGGCACTCTGTATTGCGGCGTAAAATCCGGCACTTTTCCCGAAAAATATGCGTCGAGCCACTTTGCCGTCTTTTCAAATATCGGAAGTCCTGTTTCCTGTCCTTCAAAGCACAGCTTTGAAATATCGCGCGAGCCTTCAAAACAAAGTGCTGTGAGATATTCCCCGTCGCTGTTCATTATCATATCGGAAAATCCGTCCGGCGTTTTATATTTATATATATAATTCATCAATACCCACCTCTGTTAAATTCTAACACAAATATGCCTTTATTTCAACAAGAATGTAATATTAACGTAAATCATTTTTACACGCCTTGAAAAGACGTCGCTTACATGATAAAATGTACACAGAACACATTTGGAGGCAATGCAATGAAGATACTTATAATCAGACACGGAGATCCGGACTATTCGATAGATTCGCTCACCGAAAAGGGCAAACACGAGGCGCAGTTACTTAAAGACCGCCTAACAAAGCTTGACATACGCGATTTTTACTGTTCTCCTTTGGGGCGTGCAAAGGACACTGCCGCGCCAACGCTCAATGCTCTCGGACGCACTGCCGAAATATGCGACTGGCTGAGAGAGTTTGACGGACGCATTACCGATCCGAAAACCGGCGAAAAGCGCGGAGCATGGGACAGGCTTCCCTCGTCACTATACGGTGAAAACGATTACTACGACAGGAGCAAGTGGCTTGACACCGAGCTTTATACAAGCGGCGACGTAAAGGAAAAATACGACGAGGTCTGCCGGGGTCTTGACGAACTTCTTGCAAGATACGGCTACATTCACGACAAAAACATTTTCCGTGTTGAAAAGGAATGTACGGACACCATTGCTCTGTTCTGCCATTTCGGGGTTGAATGTGTGCTGCTGTCGCACTTGCTTTATTCGACGCCCGTAACGTTCTGGCAGGGTTTTGTCGCGCTGCCGTCATCGGTCACAACTCTTGCAACGGAGGAACGCGAACATGGCATTGCTCATTTCAGATGCAGCGGTTTCGGCGATCTGTCGCATTTATATGCAGGCGGCGAGCCTCCCGCGTTTGCGGCGCGGTTCTGCGAGGTATACTCAAATTTTGACGAACGGCATTAATTTTTATTGACAAGTCCGCGTTTTGTGATATACTGTTTTTATACAAATTCTTTGTGCATAAAAAGGAGAAAAAATCATGCATATCTATATGAGATTTCCCGGCGGACGTCAGAAAGCCTTTACTCTCAGTTACGACGACGGCGTAAGACAGGACAAAAGGCTTGCCGCAATCTTTAACAAGTACGGACTTAAATGCACATTCAATGTAAACACCGGAATGATGGGCGACGAAAAGGACGAGAATTTACCCAACGGCAGAATGTCGCTTAAGGAAATGAAAGAAACATATGTCGGTCACGAGGTTGCTCTCCATGCGCTCACCCACCCGTTTCTCGAACAGCTTTCCGCGCCGCAGGCAACTTACGAGGTTGCAAAAGACCGCGAAAATCTTGAAAAAATGTTCGGCCGCATTGTACGCGGCATGGCTTATCCCTACGGCACATTCAGCAATCAGGTAGTCGAAATATTAAAGAACTGCGGAATTGCTTTCTCGCGTACAACGATTTCGACACACGCTTTCGGAATTCCCGAAAACTGGCTCACTCTCAATCCTACCTGTCATCACAGAGATGCAAAGATCTTTGAGCTTATCGACAAATTCTTAAACAACAACGACCGCTACACAAGACCGCAGATGTTCTATCTTTGGGGACACGCATACGAATTTGACGCAGGCGAGGAGCTTAACAGCTGGGAACACGCAGAAAAAGTTGCGGCAGCCGTTTCGGGACACAAGGACACTGTCTGGTATGCTACAAACATTGAAATTTACGACTATGTTCAGGCTTACAAGCGTCTTATATTCTCATTTGACGCAAAGACTGTCTACAATCCGTCAGCCGTTCCGGTTTACTTCGCGGCAGCTACCGCAGGTTTGAATATCACGGAATTTACGGTTGCTCCCGGAGAAACATTAAAGCTTTTTGACTGATAAAAGTCATTTAAAATTGCAAAAGAAGCCCGGCGCAGGGAAATTTCACCTTGTACCGGGCTTAAATTTTATACTTTTTTACTTTCAAGATACGCTTTACCGACGTTTTCAAGGTGCTGCACGGCGTCTTTATCGGCTTCGGGCACATTTTCAAGCGGGAAAGGTATTCCGAGAGCTTTATACTTTTCTATACACAGCTTTCTGAACGGCAGCAGCTCGAACTTTTGTATACAGGGATATTCAAGTTTGAGCGCATACAGTTCTTTTATGCTTTTTTCATCATCGCTTATACCCGGAATTACCACATGGCGTATCCACAACGCTTTGTTTATTTCATTACAATACCGTAGAAACTCATATACCTTATCGAGTTCCCAGCCGGTATATTTTTTATGCTTATCGGCGTCGGTATACTTTACATCGAGCAGCACAAGATCCGTAACGTCAAGCAGCTTTTTTACGTTTTCATCAAGCATACAGCCGCTTGTATCTATACAGGTATTTATTCCGTCGGATTTAAGCGCTGCAAGCAGCTGTGCAGCAAATTCGCTTTGCAGCAGAACTTCTCCGCCCGACAGGGTTACTCCGCCCTTTTCTCCGTAATACAATTTAAAGCGATTGATTTTTTCTCTGAGCTGTTCTACCGTACACCGTGTGCCCTCGGAGAGTTTCCACGTATCGGGATTATGGCAGCAGGCACAGCGCAAAGGGCAGCCCTGAAAGAACACGACTGAGCGCACGCCCGGCCCGTCTACCGTTCCGAGGCTCTGAAACGAATGGATATTTCCATACACAGGCTTTCCTCCTCACTCTTTTGCGGATTTTTGGGAAATTTGGGGTTATTTTTTATATAGTCATGCAGTCAACAGGACTTGTTTTTCTACCCAGCCTGCCTACGGCAAGATGACTTTGCTGAATTTTAGTTTTGTGTTTCGTCTGTGCAATGTGAAATTTTAGTGCTGTTTTATTGTTGCATAACAATTTTACTTTCCAAAATACCCCTTTGTACTAAATCTCCATAGCTTGCTTCGGCACCCATATTTAAATCTTAGTCCGCAGTCTTGCTGTTCGACTGCGGACGGTACAGGCCGGCGGCAGGGGATTGCCAACAGCTTTATTCTTAATTAAGGGCTATTAAAGTC
>URVJ01000019.1 GCA_900551295.1 uncultured Eubacteriales bacterium
GGACATGACCGTAGAGCAGGTCACGGCGATAATTACGGCAGGTTCCGCGATGATAATAGCATAATTATCGGCAAGGGACTTGTTGACGCGGCAAGACTCAAGGCGCAAAATAAGAACGAGGACAAGCAGGACTAACCATATACGAGGTGAATTCCGTGAAGAAAGCGGACAAGCCCAGTATTGTCATCAATTTCAATGTTTACGGTGACAATAACAAGGTTTCCACGAATGAGACTCGCTCTCATGTTCCTGCTGCTGTGATCATCATTGTACTGATTGCAGTAGCCGTACTGGCTGTATCCTTTTGCTGCCCTGAACTACTTCCCGATTTTGTCCGTTGGATAATCGGTAAAGTAGTCAACAGCTAACACCAACACATTTTAAGAATTGAGGTGTAATGCCTTTTGAAATATACTGATTGCTCACTATACGGAATTCAATCTAAAAAAATGCTAAAATATGTTCTACATATTAAAGATGGGGATTTGTTAAAACAAGACTATGTTGTTTCGATGATTAGTCCCTATGTAGATATGTCTAAAAAGCCTCGGCTTATTGAACCTCCACAGGCCGAATTGAAAACTGTACAAAAACGCATAAAAACATTATTGGGAAAAATTGAAGTGCCCGATGCCAGACAGGTTGACAAGTCAGCTTACCCTAATATACGTAAATTTGCTTTTGAAAAGTTTGCAAAAGAATAAGTCACCGCTCAAAATTGGGTGGTAGCGTTAAAATTGTTTTCTCAGGATGAACATCTCTTGCCGACTACCAGCAAACCGTTGATATATCTGTGTTTTTTGAGATCCTATAATTACACTCCGACCATTTTAGAAACCGCTGTAATAGGCGGTTTATTTGTTTTTTATACGGATTTTTAATTGCAACGTAAATTGTTAAGAATCGTCAGGTGAAGTAAAAATGCAGGCAAAAGACATATTGATTCAGGCAGTCGGCTTTTTGGGAACGGTCGTATTCTTTTTCTCATATCATTGCAAGAGCAACAAAAAACTGTTTCGCTGCCGGTTTGTATCTTACCTGCTTTATACGGTGCATTTGCTTATGTTGGACGCGCTTACCGGCGGAATAAGCTATATTCTCAATACATTTCGTTCTTTTTGCCTGGGCTGTGAAAATAAGTTTCTGAAAAGCAAGCTTATGTGCGTTATAATATGTCTGCTTCAGCTTATAACGCTTGCCGTTACATGGAAAGGCTTTTCTTCCGTACTTCCGGTTGCTGCAAATATTGCCGCAACAGTAGGAGGATACACGTATAACGCACGAAAAATCCGTATTGTCGGAATATTTGTCAATTCACCGCTGTGGATAATATACGATATTATAATAGGTTCTTAGGCGGGAATACTTGACGAGGCTGTCAGCGAACTGTCCATGATCATATCGGTCGTACGATACGGCTGGAAAAATCTTGATAAAACCGAGTGTTAGCAGAAACAGAAAACTACGTGCTAAAAAGGCAGCCGTAATAAACGGCTGCCCTTAATATTTGGAATTAAAATTTACATCAGACTTCTGTAAATCTCCGCAATTTCTTCAACGTTTGTGTCTCTCGGATTTCCGGGACGGCAGGCGTCTGCATAAGCCGATTCTGCAAGTGCGGGAATATCCTCTTCTTTTACAATGCCTTTGAGCGTGGAGGGAATTCCGACATCTTCGGAGAGTTTGCGTACAGCGTCAACGGCTGCTTTGCGGTATTCAGCCTGAGTCATTGAATCAACGCCTTCTACGCCCATGGCTTTAGCAATATCCTTGTACTTTTCGCCGGTGTAGTCCGCATTGTATTCCATGACTGCCGGAAGAAGTATGGCGCAAGCCTTGCCGTGAGGCGTGTCATAGTAGGCGGACAGCGTGTGTGCCATTGAGTGGTCAACACCGAGACCTACGTTTGAAAATCCCATGCCCGCAACATACTGTCCGAGAGCCATTCCTTCTCTGCCTGCTTTTCCGTTCTTTACGGCGTCGCGCAGCGAACGTGAAATTATTTCGATAGCTTTTATGTGGAACATATCCGAAAGCTCCCATGCGGCTTTTGTGATGTAGCCTTCGATCGCGTGTGTAAGGGCGTCCATACCGGTAGCTGCCGTAAGCGAAGCCGGCATTGTGGACATCATATCAGGGTCAACCACAGCGACAACGGGAATATCATGAGCGTCAACGCAGACAAATTTACGTTTTTTCTCAACGTCAGTAATAACGTAGTTGATAGTAACCTCCGCAGCCGTTCCTGCGGTAGTCGGCACTGCAATTATCGGAACGCATTTGTTCTTTGTTGGAGCTACGCCTTCGAGCGAGCGTACATCTTCAAATTCGGGGTTTGCGATTATAATGCCTATTGCCTTTGAAGTGTCCATAGATGAGCCGCCGCCTATTGCAACTATGCAGTCTGCGCCGCTTTCTTTAAATTCCTTAACGCCGTGCTGAACGTTTTCAATGGTGGGGTTGGGCTTTATGTCGGAATAAAGTGTGTATGCTATTCCGGCTTTTTCAATTATATCGGTAACCTTTTTGGTAACGCCGAATTTTACAAGATCGGGATCCGACGCAACAAATACCTTTTTGAAACCGCGGCTTTTAACTTCGTCCGGTATAGCGTTTATGGCGCCTGCGCCATGGTATGAGGTTTCGTTAAGCATGAATTTGTTCATAAAAAATCACCTTTCATAATTAAATTTGTTACATGGGGAATAAATCCTTTTTCTATGTCACAAGTTCATTATAATGTGCAAAAATGACATTTTTCACCGCCATACGGTTAAAAATATGTTATAATTATATAAAGTGTTCGCGAAATTTTTGTTTCGAAATTGTTGTTATCATACAATGTTAAACTTTTTGTAAAATAAGACCGTTGTCCTTGACAAACCGTGCCGAAAAAAGTATAATTTTACTGTAAGAGGTGCTTTGCACCGACAGAATTGCGAGTTAAGATGTAAATTGAATATCTGTATTTTAGCAAACCCGTTGAAAAGCGGGGACGCAAAGTTTAGTGTCTAACCCGGCTTTCGGAATGATTGACTGACTGCATTATTCTTGTAATTGCAGTCGGTCTTTTTGCTTTTTTAGGAGGTTTTTTACTTGAACTCAACGGACATCTTTATAGACTATGACAAAGTAGACGAGAGAACCAGAAAAAGCATGGACAGACTTTTCAAAGCCTCCAAAAAAGGTTTCTGGGCGAAAAAGAGAGCTTTTGATATAGTTGCCTCTTTGGTTGCGATAATCCTGCTTTCACCGCTTTTGCTCATAACGTATATTTTGATTTTTATTGATGATCCGCACGCAAGTCCCGTATTCAGGCAGAAACGCGTCGGCAGACACGGAAAAGTCTTTACAATGTATAAATTTCGCACAATGGTAGCCAATGCCGAAGAACTCAGAAAACAGCTTGAGGAGCATAATGAGATGGACGGCCCTGTGTTCAAGATAAAGAACGATCCGAGGATAACCCGCGTCGGCGGATTTTTAAGAAAAACGGGCTTTGACGAAATACTTCAGCTTTTTAACGTGCTGAAAGGCGATATGAGTCTTGTCGGTCCGAGACCTCCGCTTGTAAGCGAAGTAGAACGGTATGACGACTATCAGAAACTGCGTCTTGTGGTAACTCCCGGTCTTACCTGTATCTGGCAGACAACTGCGGACAGAAACGACGTGCCGTTTGACGAGTGGGTGGAAATGGATATTGAATACATAGAGCACAGAACGATGTTTCTCGATATAAAGATGATATTCAAAACGGTGTTTATGATGTCCAAACGCGACGGAAGATAAAAATTGTATTTTTTGTGCAGTCTTACGGATATGCTTGACGGTTTTGCGGCGCGAAAGCTCGGTGTGCAGACACGGTACGCAGAGGTATTTGACAGCACAGCCGATGTTATATTTGCAGTTTGTACAGCGCTGAAGCTTGTCCTGTGCGTAAAATTTGAACGTTATGTTCTGCCTGTTGCGGGATTTATCTGTATTGTAAAACTGTTTTCATTTATATATGTGCATTTTTGCCTGAGAAAGAAGATGATTTTGCATACCGTATCAAACAAAGCGGCAGGATTTCTTGTTTTTGTATCCGTTCCGCTGCTGAATACCGGCTTAAAGGATATATTTGTTATCATAACCTGCATATTTTCGTTGTATGCCGCTTTTAATGAGCTTTACTTGAACACTGAGTAATAATCTGACTTCTTTGGCTTTGTGCCGAAGAAGTTTTTTGCATATTCGCAAGCGAATACAGGCAGAAATACTCTGATTTGTGAGCGTTTTATCATTTTGCGTGAAATACATTGAATTTTTTGCACGGTTAATATATAATCAAACCGTAATAAAGCATTTGACAAACTTGCTTTGGAGGCGTAAAAATGAATAAATGTTTGTTTGAAGCGCACAGGGGAGTTGGAACCGAAAATCCGGAAAGCACCCTCCGTTCGCTAAAAGCCGCGTGTATGCAGGGCTATGACGCTATAGAAGTTGATCCAGACGTTACGTCGGACGGTGTTCCGGTTCTTATGCACGACATTACAATAAACAGAACCGCAAGAAATAAAAACGGTTCGGTAATTGAAAAGCAGATAAAAGTTCCGGACCTCACATATAAAGAACTTTCCGAATATGATTACGGTTTGTGGTTCTCACCGAAATTCAGGGGCGAGGGACTCGTAAAGCTTTCGGAGGTTATGGAACTTTCGGAGCAAACCGGAGTTCATGTAAAGATTGATAATAAATTTGCGCGGTTTGAGGAAAATGCAAAAAATGCAATTTTTGAAACCGTAAAAGCTCACCCGAAAGCTAATGTCGGTTTTACTTGCTTTGACGCGGAGCTGGCTGTTGAAATATCAAAGATGTTCCCCGATGCCGTAATTCATTACGACGGAGATACGTCTGAGGAGAACCTTGCAAAAATCGCAGGCACCGTGCCGAAAGACAAACTTTATGTGTGGGTCCCGTTTGAATCTCCGGCAACAAGCTGGGTGTCGGTACCGTTCGCAAGCAAAACGCTTTGCGATACAATAAGAAAATATGCAAAACTCGGTCTTTGGATAATCAACAGCGAAGATGACTTTGAAAAGTGCATGGCTGAATTTGCGCCGGATATGATAGAGACAAACGGAACGGTAAAACCGCCGAAGAATATCGGTTTGATACCCGATACGCATATGCACACGCATAATTCCCATGACAGCACGGCAGAGCCGTATGATATGTGCGAGGCATCTTTAGAAAAGGGCGTCGGCGTTGTGTGCTTTACAGATCATATAGACATTGAATATGCCGACACGGTAAATGTTTTTGACGTAGCAAAAGGTTCTCTAAACGACGCGCTTGAAATGAGAAAGAAGTTTGACGGAAAATTAAAGGTGCTGACGGGTACCGAGATAGGGGAGTATTTCTGGCAACCCGAAGTGCCGAAAAAGCTTCTCGAAACGTATGACTTTGATACCGTAATCGGCTCGGTTCACAGCACAACTCTCGAAGGTTTTACAAAACCTTACTCAACGCTTGATATGAATAACCCGAATCTTCACGAATACATGAGAGTATATTTTGAAGATATGTCAGTGATGCTGCGGACGTACGATTTCGACGTGCTGGCGCATCTTACCTGCCCGCTGCGGTATATAAACGGAAAATATGGCAAAAATCTCGATATTCACGAGTTTGAACCGCAGATAACCGAAATATTAAAACTCGCGATCCGTCATGGAACCGCGCTTGAGATAAACACTTCCTGCGTTGGTTCGGAATATGACGAACTTTTGCCCGAAGAATGGATAATCGAAAAATACAGACAGCTCGGCGGCTACCTTGTAACGCTGGGAGCGGACGCACATATCCCCGAAAACTGCGCGCACGGATTTGACAGGGCATTTGAAATTTTGCGCAAGTACGGATTTAAAAATATATATTATTATGAAGGCAGAAACGCCGTACAGTGTTCACTTGCTAACTGAGGAGGATAAAATAATGAAAGCGGCAAGATTTTATAACAAATTTGATTTGAGAGTTGAAGACCTGCCGGAACCACAAGTCGGAGAAAATGATGTTCTTATAAAGGTTCATGCCTGCGGAATATGCGGTACGGATATGCACATTTTCGACGGCGATGAGGGCGCGGCTGCAACACCGTCGGGTACGGTTCTCGGACATGAGTTTTCCGGTGAAATATTAAAGGTCGGCAGTGCGGTTACGGATTTTAAAGTCGGTGAAAGAGTTTGCGTAGATCCGAATAAGCTCTGCGGTAAATGCCGTTTCTGCAAGGGCGGAATCGGGCACTTCTGCGAACATATAACAGGCATAGGAACTACCGTAAACGGCGGTTTTTCCGAGATGTGCTGCGTTCCGGAATCGCAGTGCTATAAGATTCCCGACAGCCTTTCGTATGAAGAGGCTGCAATGACCGAGCCCGTAGCGTGCTGCCTGCACGGAATTGATCTTTGCAGAATACGCCACGGAGATACGGTTGCCGTAATAGGCGCGGGAATGATAGGGCTTATCATGACGCAGCTTGCAAAACTTGCAGGAGCCTGCAATATAATCGTAATCGAGCCTGTCGAAAGCAAGCGCGTTCACGCAAAGAAACTCGGCGCGGATATTGTACTTGATCCTAACGGCGCGGATATACCCGAGGTTCTTGCAAAACTCGGAATCACGCAGATCGACGTTGTAATTGAGTGCGTGGGACGCATTTCCACGCTTGAAACGGCAATTAAGATTGCAGGCAAGTATTCGACCGTAATGATGTTCGGACTTACAAAGCCGAATGATGAGCTTTCGATAAAGCCGTTTGAAATATTCAAAAAAGAAATTACGCTTAAGGCTTCATATATCAATCCTTATACACAGCAGCGCGCACTTGATCTTATATCTTCGCGCCGTATCGACGTAAGCTCTATGATATACGAAAAAATCCCGCTCAAAGAGCTGCCCGAAGTGCTTGCGGATAAGGACAGAAGAAGACTCGGAAAGTTTATTGTTACTCCGCAGGAAAAGTAAAAAATCTGTAAAGCGTTTTTAAGGTCTCGGAACTTTGTGCTCCGGGACTTTTGCTTTATTAATAATTAAAGGTATGTATTTTGAAAAAAATGTCACAAACCGCGCATAATATTGACATTGACTTTTTTTTAACATAGTGCTAAAATTATAATAACGACAGTATTTTTTATATTGGACCGCAGTATATCGATAAACACATTACCGGTATGCGAAATTGGTACTTGCCAAATACGTGCGAATGAGGTATTATAATATTAAGGAATACTGTGAAAATGTATTCGACAAAAAAGGAGTGAAAAACCGAAAATTCCGCAAAAAACGGTAATTCAATCAAAAAAACTTAGAGGTGCATTATGAACAAAATTTCTATTATCGGAACCGGAAGCGTAGGTTCAACAATCGCTTATACGCTTGCTGTTATGGGAATTGCGTCCCAGATAGTAATGATCGACATCAACAATGAAAAAGCACTCGGCGAAGCGCTTGATATACGTCAGGGAACACCTTTTCTCGGTGCCTGTTCGGTATATGCGGGCGACTATCGCGACGCCGCAGGATCGAACATCGTAATACTCACATCGGGTATTGCAAGAAAGCCCGGTCAGTCGCGTCTTGACCTTGCGCAGACGAATGTAAATATAACAAAATCCATAATTCCCGAGATAGTAAAGTATGCTCCCGACGCTACATATATAATTGTCAGCAACCCGGTAGATATTCTTACATATACTTTCTGCAAGCGTTCGGGACTTCCCGAAAACCGCATAATCGGTTCGGGTACGATACTCGATACCGCAAGACTGCGTGCAAGAATTTCGGAATACTACAATATCAGCCAGAGCAATGTTCATGCATATGTTTTCGGCGAGCACGGCGATTCTTCCTTTATTCCGTGGTCTGTCGCAAACATCTCGAATGTTCCGATAGCCGATTGCGGAAAGCTTATCGCTACCGATAATATAGAGCCGCCGGTATTCAACTTTGATGAAGTAGAGCAGTATGTCCGCAAGTCCGGCGCAAGAGTTATCGCACGCAAGGGCGCAACATTCTATGCGATTTCCGCGTCTGTCTGCCATATCTGCAAGTGCCTGCTTACCGGTATAGATACTACAATGACCGTTTCAACTCCTATGCACGGCGAATACGGCGTAGATGACGTTGCGCTCAGCGTTCTCAATACAGTAGGCGCAAACGGTGCAAGATCCAAGGTGCTTATGCCGCTTACCGATGAAGAGATTGCAAAGCTTCATAAGAGCGCCGACGCACTCAAAGACGTTATCAATAATCTTGAAATATAATTAGGAGTTGTTTAAAAATGGAATACCGCATAGAACATGATTCCATGGGCGAAGTCAAAGTCCCGGCAGACCGTCTTTGGGCTGCGCAGACACAGAGAAGCCATGAGAATTTTAAGATCGGCGTCGATATAGAAACAATGCCGAGAGAGATAACACACGCGTTCGGAATACTTAAAAAAGCCGCCGCTCTTGCCAACAATGAGCTCAAACCCGAAAAGATGACTTCCGAAAAGCTTGCAGCAATCTGCGAAGCCTGCGACGAAGTCATTTCCGGAGAGCTTAACGGACATTTTCCGCTTGTTGTATGGCAGACGGGTTCGGGCACTCAGTCCAACATGAATGCAAACGAGGTTATTGCAAACCGTGCAAACCAGCTTGCCGATAAAAAACTCGTTCACCCGAACGACGATATAAACATGAGCCAGTCGTCAAACGACACTTTCCCTACGGCGATGCATATTTCCGCGGTTATTGCAATCGAAGATAAGCTGCTGCCGGCAATAGAAACTCTTATAGCGACATTTAAAAAGCTTGAAAAAGAGAATGAGGGCATAGTAAAGTCCGGACGCACACATCTTCAGGACGCAACACCCATAAAGTTCAGCCAGGAAATAAGCGGCTGGCGTTCAAGCCTTGAAAGAGATGCCGAACTTCTCAAGTCCGCGCTTAAACCTCTGCATGAGCTTGCACTCGGCGGAACTGCGGTAGGTACGGGTCTTAACGCGCCCAAAGGTTTTTCCGAACTTGTTGCGGCAAAGGTATCCGAACTTACGGGAAAGCCTTTTATAACGGCTGAAAACAAGTTCCATGCTCTTACAAGCAAAGATGAGCTTGTATTTGCACACGGCGCGATAAAGGCGACTGCCTGCGATATGATGAAGATAGCAAACGATGTTCGCTGGCTTGCGTCAGGTCCGAGAGACGGTCTCGGCGAGATACACATTCCCGAAAACGAGCCCGGTTCTTCGATAATGCCCGGTAAAGTCAATCCTACGCAGTGCGAGGCTGTAACCATGGTTGCGGTTCAGGTAATGGGCAATGACGTTGCGGTTTCCATGGCGGCGTCGCAAGGTAACTTTGAACTCAACGTGTTCATGCCCGTTGCGGCATATAACTTCCTCCAGTCCGCAAGACTTCTTGCAGAGGCTATTGTTTCGTTCAATAATAACTGTGCAGTCGGCATTACCGCAAATAAGGAAAAAATGCACCATAACCTGTATAACTCGCTTATGCTTGTTACCGCGCTTAACCCTTATATCGGCTACGAAAATGCGGCAAAGACCGCAAAGAAAGCCTTTAAGGATAATATTTCACTTAAAGAAGCTTGCGTTGAACTCGGATTTCTGACTGCCGAAAAGTTCGATGAGGTATTCCACCCCGAACAGATGGTATAAGAAAACGTAATGGAGGTATATTGATGAAAGTAAGTTATTTTCCCGGCTGTACCCTCCGTACAAAGGCAAAACAACTTGATTACTATGCGAGAAAGTGCGCCGAAATACTCGGTGCCGAGCTTTGCGAAATAAAGGATTGGCAGTGCTGCGGCGGTGTGTTTGTCAGCGCAAAGGACGAGATTGCGTCAAAGCTTTCAAGTGTGCGCGCACTTGTCTCGGCAAAAGAGGAAAACAGACCTCTTGTGACCGTATGCTCAGCCTGTCATAACGTTATCAAGCAGACAAACTACGCTGTACAGAATGATGAGACTTTTGCTGCGCGCGTGAATACATATATGGCGCAGGATAAGGACTTCAAAGAGCCTTATAACGGCGAAACAGAGGTCATACACTATCTCGAACTGTTACGCGACAAGATAGGCTTTGATAAGATAAAAGAGGCGGTAAAAAATCCGCTGACCGGAAAGAAGATTGCGGCATATTACGGCTGTATGCTTCTCCGTCCCGGAAAAGTCATGAGTTTTGACGATCCAGAAAACCCGAAGATCATGGAGGACTTTATCAGAGCTCTCGGTGCAGAACCTGTTGTGTATTCCATGAGAAACGAGTGCTGCGGCGGATACGTCGTAGTCGAGGATAAAGAGTTTGCGTCAAAGAAGGCAAACGCCGTTGCGGACAATGCAAAGCAAAACGGCGCCGAAATGCTTGTCACCGCATGTCCTCTTTGTAAGTATAACCTTGTCAAGAGTCAGAGCGACGTGCCGGTTGTTTACTTTACGGAGCTTCTTGCGGAGGCTCTCGGAGTAAAGGAGTATAATGATGCAGAATAAAAATGAGCGTGAAAAGGAACAGATCCTCCGTATGAGCGGAGTAAATCCTCTGAAATGTATGCGCTGCGGAAAGTGCTCGGCTACCTGTCCGTCATATGATGAGATGGAATATCATCCTCATCAGTTCGTATATATGGTCGAGACCGGAGATATAGAAACTCTGAAAAAGTCGGATTCCATATATAAATGCCTTTCCTGCTTTGCCTGCGTTGACAGATGTCCGCGCGGGGTAGAACCCGCAAAGCTTGTAGAGGCTCTCAGACTTTCCGTAATACGCGAAAAAGGCGCAAACCACTTAAAGCCCGACGATGTTCCGGAGATTATCGACGACGATATGCCGCAGCAGGCTTTGGTAAGCGCATTCAGAAAATATTCAAAGTAAGAAAGGAGATACAAAACCATGCAGAGAATCGGAGTATTTGTCTGTCACTGCGGTACAAATATTGCAGGAACAGTCGATGTAAAAGCAGTTGCAAAGGCTCTTGAAAACGAGCCGGGTGTTGTTTTCTCCACCGACTACCAGTATATGTGTTCCCAGGCCGGACAGGAAATAATCAAAAATGCAATAGCGGAGCATAAGCTCACGGGAATCGTTGTCTGCTCGTGTTCGCCGCGTATGCATGAGGCTACCTTCAGAAAGACCGCGGCTGCAGCCGGACTCAACTCTTATATGGTTGAGATTGCAAATATCCGCGAACAGTGTTCGTGGGTTCATAAGGATATGCCGACGGGTACCGAAAAGGCGATCATACTTGCAAAGGCGGCCGTAGCTAAAGTAAACCTTAATACGCCTCTTACGCCCGGCGAAAGCCCTGTTACAAAGAGAGCGCTTGTTATCGGCGGCGGTATTGCAGGTATTCAGACGGCGCTTGATATTGCAGACGCAGGATTTCCGGTAGATATAGTTGAAACAAAGCCGACAATAGGCGGAAAGATGGCTCAGCTCGATAAAACCTTCCCGACGCTCGACTGTGCGGCTTGTATTCTTACGCCGAAAATGGTTGATGTTGCACAGAACGATAAGATAAGAATTTTTTCGTATTCCGAAGTGACCGATGTCGGCGGATTTGTAGGTAATTTTGAAGTTACCATAAAAAGACGTGCAAGATATGTAAAGGAAGATGTCTGCACAGGCTGCGGAGCTTGTACCGAAAAATGTCCGCAGAAAAAAGTGCCTAATGAATTCAACCTTGGTATGGATAACAGACGCGCAATATATATCCCGTTCGCACAGGCGGTGCCTAAGGTCGCAACAATAGACCCCGACCACTGCAATATGCTCAAAAACGGAAAGTGCGGCGTCTGCGCCAAGGTTTGTACCGCCGGCGCTATCGATTACAACGCAAAGGACGAGTACATAAAGGAAAAGTACGGCGCAATAGTTGTTGCAACAGGATTCAATCCCATTTCTATGGATAAGTTCGACGAGTTTGCATACTCTCAGTCAAAGGACGTAATAACCTCGCTTGAGCTTGAACGTCTCATGAACGCCGCAGGCCCTACCGGTGGTACGCTTTTAAGACCGTCGGATAACGAACACCCGCATACGATAGTATTTGTACAGTGCGTAGGATCGAGATGTTCTGCCTGTGCAGAAAAGGGTAAGGAATACTGCTCGAAGATATGCTGTATGTATACGGCAAAGCACGCAATGCTTATCCGCGATAAATACCCGGATACCGAAGTTTACGTATTCTATATTGACGTAAGAACACCCGGTAAGAATTTTGACGAGTTCTACCGCAGAGCCGTCGAAGAATACGGCGTGCATTATATAAAGGGCATGGTGGGCAAGGTAACGCCCGAAGGAAAGAAACTCAAGGTGCAAGGCTCTGATCTGCTTTACGGAAAGCAGCTTCATATAGACGCAGACCTTGTCGTGCTTGCCGCCGCAATAGAACCCGATAAGTCCGCAAGACACCTTGCTACAATGCTTACGGCAAGTATGGATACAAACGACTTCTTTACCGAAGCGCACCCCAAACTCCGTCCCGTTGAAAGCCCGACGGCAGGCGTGTTCCTTTCGGGAACCTGCCAGGGACCTAAGGATATACCCGAAACAGTTTCTCAGGCAGGCGCTGCCGCGTCAAAGGTAATCGGACTTCTCTGTAAGGATAAGCTTACAGGAAACCCGTGCGTTGCACATTCCGACGAAATGATGTGCAACGGCTGTTCGACCTGTGAAAAGGTTTGTCCTTACGGCGCTATAACATACGTTGAAAAAGAATTCAGAATGCCCGACAGAACCACAAAAGTCCGCAGAGTTGCGTCGGTAAACGAAGCTGTTTGCCAGGGCTGCGGAGCTTGTACGGTTGCTTGTATGTCCGGTGCTATGGACCTTAAGGGATTCATGAATAAGCAAATCATGGCGGAGGTAGACGCAATATGCAAGTAAATGAATATAAGCCGCTTATTGTGGCATTCTGCTGTAACTGGTGCTCATATGCCGGAGCAGACCTTGCCGGCAATAACAGACTGAGCTATCCTGCGGACGTAAAGATAATCCGCGTACCCTGCTCGTGCAGAGTAAATCCAATGTTTATACTCCGTGCATTCCAGAGAGGCGCGGACGGTGTAATTCTGTGCGGCTGCCACCCCGGAGACTGCCACTATACATCGGGTAACTATTATACAAGACGCCGTATGTCGCTGCTGTTTTCAATGCTTGACTATCTCGGAATAGAGAGAGAACGTACAAGAGTGGAGTGGGTAAGCGCTGCGGAAGGCGCAAAGTTTGCCGCAACCATGAACGATTTTGCCGAAAAGGTCGCAAGCCTCGGCGAAAACAAGAGATTGGAGGATTTACGATGCAAGAAATAAAACGCGATGTTCTCGTAAATAAAGCCTCTGAGCTTTTGGCAGCAGGCACTGTTGACAGAGTTCTCGGCTGGAGAGCCGGAGAGTTTGACTATGACGTAACTCCGTCGGTATTTTCGAGTGCCGAAGAGCTTGAAAAAGAATTTGTATGGAATGATTTCTGCGGTGCAAATTTCTCTAAATATCTTGTGAAAGAAACCGCAAAAAGCGACGCAAAGGTGCTTGTTTTCTTAAAGCCCTGCGATACGTACAGCTTTAACCAGCTGCTTACCGAGCATCGCTTTGACCGCGAAAAGGTCTATGTTGTCGGCGTTCCGTGCGGCGGCATGATCGACGTTAAAAAACTCAAAGAAAAAGCGCAGAGCGTTCTTTCCGCCGAATCGGACGGAGAGCAGACCGTAATACATACGCTCTATGACGGAGATATTAAGGTAAATACTTCCGAACTTTTGGCAGAGAGATGTGCAAACTGCAAGTCGAAAAAGCACGTTGCGTATGATGAACTTCTCGGCTCTGACGGAGATGTCCTTGATTCGCACAGATTTGACGAGGTTGAACGCCTTGAAAAAATGACTCCAGACGAACGTTTCGCATTCTGGCAGAACGAACTGTCGAGATGTATCCGCTGCAACGCCTGCCGCGACGTATGTCCCGCCTGCACCTGTGAAAAGTGCGTTTTCGATAACCCGAATTCCGGTGTTGAAAACAAGGCTGCAGCAAATTCCTTTGAAGAAAAGATGTTCCATATCATAAGAGCGTTCCATGTTGTCGGAAGATGTACCGACTGCGGAGAATGTTCGAGAGTATGTCCTCAGCATATACCGCTTCATCTGCTCAACCGTAAGTTTATCAAGGATATTGACGAGCTTTACGGCGATTATCAGGCAGGCGCCGAGGTCGGAAACCGTGCGCCTATCGTAAACTACTCGCTTGATGACGCAGAACCCTCAGAGGCTGTCGAAAGGGGTGACGTCAATGCGTAAAATTTCACTTGAAAAGCTTGACGGACTGTTTGCAAAGATTTCGTCCGAAATGACGCTTTACCTTCCCGTAGATGCCGCAAACGGCGCCAAATACGAAAAGTGGGAGGACGGCAAAAAGCTTTCCGACGCACTTAATACCGTAAGAAGCGCAAAGGACTTCTTCTTTCCGCAGACCGAGAACCTTATGGATTTCAAGGTTGAGGGAAAGAATATAGATGTCATTGATACAAGAAACGAGTCCGAAGATTTTGCAATTTTCGGAGTCCGTGCGTGCGACGTAAAGAGCTTTGACGTACTTGACAGAGTGTTTCTCGCAGATCCTGTCGATACATATTACGAAAACCGCCGCAAACACGCAACTATTATTTCTATGGCTTGCAATAAGCCTAAGGAAACCTGTTTCTGTCAGACTTTCGGAATTGACGCGTCGGAACCTCAGGGCGATGTTGTCTGCTATAAGACAGAAAACGAGCTTTTGCTTGACGCAAAGACCGAAAAGGGTAAGGCGTTTCTTGCAAAACTTGATGGCGTTACGGAAAATGCCGATCAGAATGCTGCCGATGAGCAGAAAAAACTTATCAAAGAGCGTCTTTCAAAGCTTCCGCTTGCTTCGCTTAAAGCCGACGCATTCGGAAAGGACAAAACAAAAGAATTTTTCGACGCACCCGAATGGAAGGAACTTTCCGAAACCTGTCTCGGCTGCGGAACCTGTACTTTTGTCTGCCCGACCTGCCAGTGCTATGATATAAAGGACTTCAATACCGGTCACGGCGTTAAGCGTTTCCGCTGCTGGGATTCGTGTATGTATTCCGAATTTACAAAAATGTCGGCAGGACAGCCCAGACTTACACAGCTTGAGAGATTCCGTCAGAGATTTATGCATAAGCTTGTGTATTATCCGACAAATAACGACGGTATGTTCTCGTGTGTCGGCTGCGGACGCTGCATAGACAGATGCCCGATTCAGATGAATATAGTAAAAGTAATGAAAAAGCTGGGAGGTAAAAGCAATGCTTAACGAAAAAGAAGCACTTATACCGGCAATCGGCGTCGTAACCGATATACGCATAGATACGCCGGACGTAAAGACCTTCCGCGTAGTCACTCCCGACGGCAAAAAAGCTTTTGAACATAAACCCGGTCAGTGTGCCATGCTTTCCATTCCGGGTGTCGGAGAGGCTATGTTTTCAATTACTTCTTCTCCTACGAATACCGAGTTTATGGAATTTTCCATTAAAAAGTGCGGCTGCGTTACCGAGTGGCTCCATTCAATGGAGGTAGGTCAGCAGATTACTATCCGCGGTCCTTACGGAAAGCCGTTCCCGGTAGATACAGAGTTTGCCGGTCACGATATGCTCTTTATCGCCGGCGGTATCGGTCTTGCACCGCTGCGTTCGGTTATAAATTACTGCCGCCATTACCGTGACAGATACGGAAAGATCGATATAGTTTACGGCTCGCGCAGTATGCAGGATCTTGTCGACTATAAGGAGATCATTGACGAGTGGGCAAACGATGCAGGTGTGTCCGTACATCTTACCATCGACCGCGAACAGCCCGAGTGGAACGGACACGTCGGTTTTGTACCCAACTATGTCAAGGAACTCGGTTTCTCGACGGATAAGATCGCCATTCTCTGCGGTCCTCCCATAATGATCAAATTTACGCTTGCGGGACTTATCGAACTCGGATTTGATAAGACTCAGGTGTATACGACAATGGAGCTTAGAATGAAGTGCGGTATCGGAAAGTGCGGAAGATGCAATATTGGCGCAAAATATGTCTGCAAGGACGGCCCCGTTTTCCGCTGCGATGAAATCGACGAGCTTCCGGACGAATATTAATTCAAAAATTCTTTAAGGAGAAATTACTATGGAAAATATGGTAAACGTTTACCTTTTCGGCAAGCAGTACAGCGTTCCCGACAACCTGACAATAATGCGTGCCATGGAATATGCCGGATACCAGCTTGTGCGCGGCTGCGGCTGCCGCAACGGATTCTGCGGCGCGTGCGCTACAATATACCGTATTAAAGGCAAACAGGAACTTAAAACCTGCCTTGCATGCCAGACAAAGGTAGAGGAGGGAATGTACGTTGCAACGCTGCCTTTCTTCCCGCTCGTAAAACAGGTATACGATATTGAAAAGATAAAGCCTACCGAACAGATAATGATGCAGCTTTATCCCGAAATATATGCCTGCGTCGGCTGTAATGCCTGTACAAAGAGCTGTACTCAGGGACTCAATGTCATGCAGTATATCGCATACGCTCAGAGAGGCGAGTTTGATAAGTGCGCGGAAGAATCCTTTGACTGCGTAATGTGCGGCGTATGTTCGTCGAGATGCCCTGCCGGAATTTCGCATCCGCAGGTTGCAATGCTTGCGCGCAGACTGAACGGAAAGTATCTCGCGCCTAAATCCGAACACCTCGAAGAACGCGTAAAAGAGATAAAAGACGGTACATTTACCGAACTTATCGAAGCTCTTATGGGCAAACCCGTCGAAGAACTCAAGGAACTTTACAATAACAGGGATATAGAGAAGTAAGGAGGTAAAACAGATATGTATTCTGCTGAATTTCAGGATTCTTTAAAGGCGCTTGAACAGGCGCGTGAAGCCAATATTGCCTATGAGCCCAAAAGAATGACCGCAAAAGAAAAGGACGACCTTCTTGCAGCTTATCACCCCGATTATAAAAAGAGTGAGTTCGCAACGCTTGAAATAGGTCCGAATAAGGGTGAGCAGGTTCCCCACGAGCTTTGCGAAATGCTTGAGGCAAAGAGCCGTATAACAGAAAAGGATATTGACCTCAATAACGTGAAATATGACGTTGACGTGCTTATAATCGGCGGCGGCGGAGCAGGTTCTTCCGCAGCAATCGAGGCTGATAACGCCGGAGCAAAGGTTATGATAGTTACAAAGCTCCGTATAGGCGATGCAAACACAATGATGGCTGAAGGCGGTATTCAGGCTGCCGATAAGCCCAACGATTCCCCTGCAACCCATTTTCTCGACGCTTTCGGCGGCGGACATTTTGCCGCAAAGAGAGACCTTCTTGCAAAGCTTGTGTGCGAGGCACCCGAAGCTATACAGTGGCTCAATGACCTCGGCGTTGAATTTGATAAGGCTCCCGACGGAACAATGATTACCACTCACGGCGGCGGAACTTCAAGAAAGAGAATGCACGCCGCAAAGGACTATTCCGGTGCAGAAATAATGAGAACACTCCGCGACGAAGTGCTTAACCGCGGAATTCCGGTAGTTGACTTTACTTCGGCAATCGAGCTAATACTCGACGAAAACGGTAAGGCAGCCGGCGCGGTTCTCATGAACATGGAAACAAAGGAACTCATGGTTGCACGTGCAAAGACCGTAATTATAGCAACCGGCGGCGCAGGACGTATGCACTATCAGGGATTCCCGACATCAAACCACTACGGCGCAACCGCAGACGGACTTGTGCTCGGTTACAGAGCAGGCGCAAAACTGCTTTATGCCGATACACTTCAGTATCACCCGACGGGCGCTGCATTTCCGCAGCAGATATTCGGCGCGCTTGTTACCGAAAAGGTTCGTTCTCTCGGTGCAAAGCTTGTAAACCGCGACGGTAAAGTATTCATGCATCCGCTTGAAACCCGTGACGTTGCCGCAGCATCGATAATACGCGAGTGCTCCGACAGAGATGAGGGTGTAGATACAGGCAGCGGAAAGGCTGTATGGCTTGATACGCCCATGATTGAAAAAATCGGCGGAGAAGGAACTATCGAAAAGAGAATTCCCGCAATGATGCGTATGTTTATGAGCTACGGTATAGATATCCGCAAGGAGCCTATACTCGTATATCCCACGCTGCATTACCAGAACGGCGGCCTTGACATAAACGTTGACGGTATGACTCCCAATGTGGAAAATCTCTATGTTGCCGGCGAGGCAGTCGGCGGTATCCACGGAAGAAACAGACTTATGGGTAACTCGCTGCTTGATATTATCGTATTCGGCAGAAGTGCAGGCAAGAACGCAGCCGAAACAGCAAAGCATACCAAGACCGGAAAGCTTTCGTTAAAGCACGTTACCGAGTTTGAAAAGATGAGAGAATCCGCAGGAATCAAATCCGACGCCGTTTCTCCCAAACTTCTTCCCAATTACACAAGACAAAAGAATATATAACCGAAAGTGAGTTAATAAAATGACAGTTTCATTCATAACCGACCTTCTCGAGGCGCTTACAATATTCTGTTTCGGTCTTTCGTGGCCAATTTCGATACGCAAATCGTATACTTCCAGAACCGCTAAGGGAAAGAGCCTTTTCTTTGAAGTGTTCTTGCTTATCGGTTACGCATTCGGGATTGCAAGAAAGATCATACAGACCTGCAACGGCAGCTCCGGATTTATCTTCTATCTCAGCTTTTTCTTCTATGTGCTTAACTTTATCGAAATTGCGATAGACATCGGACTTTATTTTAGAAATGTAAAGCTCGACGCTGCTGCCGATAAAGCAAAGCTCAGCAAATAATTGAAGTGCGCTTAAAAATCACCCGGAGGTGAAAGTTATTAAACGTACAGAGATTTCACGCGCGGCAATCGGAAGAATACCTGTCTATCTCAAATTTCTGAAAAGCACCGAACATTCATGCGAGAATATATCGGCGACAGCAATAGCAAGGGCGCTCGGACTCGGCGACGTACAGGTTCGCAAGGATCTCGCTTCTATCAGCGGTGCGGGACGCCCCAAAACAGGTTACAGAGTTGATGAGCTTATTACGACTCTTGAAAAATTTTTGCAGCATGACGATAATAAAAAAGTCGTGCTTGTGGGTGTCGGCAAACTCGGTAAAGCTCTGCTTGATTATAAGGGCTTTTCGGAGTACGGACTTGAAATATCGGCGGCGTTCGATATTGCCGTAAAAAAGAAGTATCAGAGCAAGGCAGGAAAGCCGGTATATCCCATGGACACATTTGCAGAGTATTGCAAAGAAAATAACTGTGCAATAGCGATAATTGCCGTTCCTGCGGATAATGCGCAGAGTGTATGCGATACGGTTGTCGGTGCCGGAATAAAGGGAATATGGTGCTTTGCGCCGTGCAGACTGAAAGTTCCGGATGGCATTGCCGTGCAGTATGAGAATATGGCATTGTCACTCGCTTTCCTTAGCAACAATATATAAAAATAAGAGCAAGTCGTTGGCCGTTTGTATCGGTGCGCCTTGCTTTTTTTGTGGGAGTATTATTTATTTTTAACCGGAATAAGTATTTCGGTTACGAATTTGTCAGTATCATTTGTAAATCCGTAGTCGATCATGGTAATTTCGCGTGAAAAACCGCAAAATTCAAAATTGTTTCTTTTAATATATTCCGTTAGTCTGCGGTACGGTGCTTTTGCTTCGGCATGGCTGCCGCAGAAACGGACGGAAACACAGGTACAGGGTGGTAGTGTGTCGCACCTACCTTTAAAACTGTCAACATCGTCGAGTATCAGAAAAATGCAGTCGTATGAGTCGAACTTTTCTGATTTCAGATTGGTTTCTGAGATTCCTATTCCGACCTTGCCGAGAAAGACAAGCGCCTCGTCCTGTGAACCTTCAAGTCTGCGTATGGGTGACTCCATGTCGTAAAAACTGTTTATTTTCAGCTTGTCCTCAAGCTTTATAAGCCTTGTTTCGGGTATATTCTTAAGTTCTATAACATCAAGCCGCGAATTTCTCGCGTCGTCCAGCTGTTCAAGGCGCTTTTGAATTTTTCGCTCAATCTTATAAAGCTGACTTATCTTTTGATTTACGCTCTTCATCTGTTCGCGTAACGTCCCTTCGATAACGTTAAGATCGCGGTTGCCGAGAAACTGCTTTATTTTCGGCAGAGGAACGTCAAGCACACGTAAATATCTTATTGTGTTGAGAGCTTCAAATTGCCGTATGCTGTAATACCGGTAGCCGGTTTCAGGTCGGAAAATCCGGGGCTTATAAGCTCTTTTTGCTCATAGTGGCGGAGAATTCCCGGACTTAAATGAAACATCTTTGAAACTTCGCCTATCGTAAACAACTCGGAACGCTTTAATCCGCTGCCGTTCTGTAAATCGGCGCGTTTATTTTCCTTTGTTGATTCTTGTTTTGGCATAATACTGTTCTATTGTGTTGTCAAACTGTTCGTGTGAAAAATCCGGCCAGAGTACATCAAGAAAGGCAAATTCGGCATATGCCGTTTCCCAAGGGAAAAATCCGCTGAGCCTTTTGTCGCCGCCTGTGCGTATTACAAGCTGCATTTCGGGCGACTCGTATTCGTCAAGGTAAGACCTGTAAAGCTTGCTGTCAATGTCCTCGGGCTTTATCTTTCCGGAGGCTGCGTCTGCCGCAATCTTGCGCGCCGCGCGTAATGTTTCGTCGTGACCGCCGTAGCTTATAGCTATGTTTACGGTAAGATTTTTGCAGTCCTTGGTCAGTGTTGCGGCGCGGTTAAGAGTATTTCTTGATTTTTCGGACAGCATATCCATGTTGCCGATGGGTATAAGGCGAATGTCGCGCTGAATACAGGTGTCAATGCGCTTCTTGAAAAAGCTTTCGAGAAGCTCGAATATTCCGTCAACCTCGTCGGCGCTTCTGTTCCAGTTGTCGTATGAAAACGCATAGACCGTAAGATACGGAATCTGCGCCTCCTGACACCACATGCAGGTTTCAATGAACTTGTCGCCGCCTTTTTCATGGCCTTTTACGACGCTTTCAAGCTTGTGCTGACGCGCCCAGCGTCTGTTTCCGTCCATTATTATTCCGAGATGCTGTATTTGTGTTGCTTTATCTGACATATGTACCTCCGTAATTGTTTATTTTTTGCGTGAAGTCATGTATTCGAGAAATTCCTCAAAAATGGTCTTGTTGCGCTGCGATATTGTAAGCTTTGAAAGCCCCTCGCGTGCATTTTGTATGTATTTGTCGCAAAGCGCGTTTGCAAATTCCAAGGAACCCGAATTTATAAACATACCGCGCAGCGTTTCAAGTTCTTTTTCGCCCGACGCTGCATTTCCGTATATGCTTTCAAAGTGCGCAGGCTCGGTTTTAGCGTTGTTTTTGTTTGCAAAATCAATAAAGTGTGAGGAAAGCACGGTTTTTTTGCCCTCTCTCATGTCGCTGAGGTTTGATTTACCTATTTCGTCCTGCTCTGAAAATATTCCGAGAATGTCGTCCTTTATCTGAAAGGCAATACCAATATTTTTTCCGATTTCCGAAAGTTCAGCCTTGGATTTTTCGTCCGCACCGGCAAGAATTGCGCCGAGCAACAGCGGTCCCGAAACTGTATACTGCGCGGTTTTCAGCGCGTACATCGAAAGAACGTCCTCAAGCGTATAGTTTTTGTCGTATGACAGATCAACGTCCTTCAGTTCGCCCGCAACGGTAGAGAAAAATACGCGTGACTGGTGCTGTATTGCATTTAACTTGGTCTTTTCGTCAAACTCACAGCCGCAGAGAATCGCGGTTGCCGCAATAATTCCGAAATCACCCTCGCATATCGCGCGCGAAGTTCCCATGTGACCTCCGCCGAGCTGCATATATACCGAAGGCTTGTGACGTCTTGTGGGACTCTCGTCTATAATGTCGTCATGCGTAAGAACTCCCGTCTGGAATATCTCGTATGACAGGGCAGGGATAATTATGCGGTCATCGCAAGGCTCTTTAAACAGACTGTAACCGAGCTTAACAAGATAAGCGCGTACTCTTTTTCCGCCGTCGCAGTGTTCGGCAAATATATCGTAGTAGTCAGCCATGTTTTTATCTGAACACAGCGAGTTAAAAAAAATCTTTAATTTACCGCTATTGAAATACTCGCCGCACTTATCGGCAAATGCGGTTATATCGCTTTTGAAATCGTTGTACATAAATTAACCTCTCGGAATTTACTTTTACAATAATAATACCATATTTTTTTGCTTTTGTAAACTATATGCGCCTGCGTTGGAAAAAATATTCTTTAAAGAGAATAAGAAAAGGAACCCTTTTTGAGAGCTTCCCAAAGAACATAAGTCCTTTAAACTGTTCAGATAGTGCCTTTGACCGTAAGAATTGCCGTTCCGGGAGTAATGGTGTATACTCCTGTTTCGGTATCCTGCGTGAATGTCGCAGCAGGAACGGTAATCTTTCCGGGAACCGTTGCAAATTCTCCGGTCGCGGTGTTGTAGGCATAGTCATCGCCGAGAGTCCATGCGGTTCCGTTGAAGGTAACGGAAAGTCCGTTAAGAATGGGATTGAATGTGTCGGTTACGGATGCGTTGTCGGCAGCTACCGCTGCGGTATTGCCGGTATTCTGAATTACAAACGTGTAGGTTACTTCGCCGTTTTCAGTTACGGTAGACGGGCAAAGAGCCTTGCTGATGGTGAGAACAGCCTCGGAACTGGCGTTGATTGTTTCGGTCGCGGTTATCGGAGTTGTGATACCGCCGCCTGTCAGCGTTGCCGTGTTTGTAACCGAGCTTTCGGCTGCAAGAGGAGCAAATTCGTTTAATTTTACCTGGTAGACAATGGTCGCATTACTGTTTGCAGGAACGCTGAAGTCTGAGATTTCAAGCGTGTTGCCTGCTGTAACCGTGGGCGTTGTCTGTAAGGTGCCGCCGGTATAATATCTCAGAGTTCCCGTGTTGTAAGTCAGCGGAACGTAGATTTTCTCTCCGACGGTATAAGCACCGAGATTGTCGGTAAGCGTAAGTCCGGTAAACGGCAGAGTTCCGGAATTTACGATGTTGATGACGTAAACCACGTTATCTCCGTCGGTGTAAGTGTCTGCTATCGCAGTCTTTGTCATTTACAGGACTTCGACAAGCTCGCCGACGGTTATATTTGAATTTGTACTGATTCAGTTGTAGGAAAGAGTAGCCTGATTAAAGAAAGAAGCCATGTCGGTACTCCTTTAACTGTTATTTTCCGGAGAAGTAATGTCTTCTCCGTAGGTATTATATGAAAGGGCGCCGGTTTCTGCTTTAATAAATAAGAAAAGTCCCGCATGTTTTTACAGAGTACGGGACTAAAATTTAAATTTTTGCTGTATCAGTCAGCATCTTTCGGCATGCAGTCGAAATTCTGAACTATTTTTTCTGTTTCGGGAGCATGGTATGTGCCGCTGAGTTTTTGTGTTTTGGCGCCGAAATCAAGTCTGCTTAACATGAGTAGTTTTTCGGCGGGAAGGTTGGCGCCGAGTACAAATGCAAACTCAAACTCATGCGGACGCAATTCGTACATTTCTTCGGGAGTCGGACCGCAGGAATTGTTTCCTAGCCCGCGCATTGCGTAGTCTATGTACAGATAATTGCTGTCTGACTTTTGAAGTTCGTTTTTGTGTTTAGCCTCAGACAGGTTTTCAAGTGTGAAATCATGGTATGAAAAGATAACGCTGTCGGAGCCGACGATTCCGAGATTTGTTCCGTCTGCACTGTTTACAGATACAAAACGATTGTCGATGCGTGTGCCGCATTCTTGCGGATATTCGTATTTGAAGTTGAGTTTGTCAACAGGCAGACTGTAAAGTCCGAACGGTGTTGAGAGCTTTCTGTCGCAGTAGTTTTCGTGTTCGCCTCTGCCGTACCACTGCACTTTGTCAAATTTTGAGGAAAGCTCGAATACGACGCCTATTCTCAAAAGCGTGGCAGGCAGCTTGCCGTAAGGAACGGCATGAGAGTCGAACAGAATAAGTCCGCTGTCAAAAACGGTGTATACTATATTCCATTCAAAGCCGCCGTATCTGCCCTGACCGGTGGTTTTTCCGAACACTTTGACTTTGCAACAGTTTTCGCCGCGGCTTACAGACACAGTTCTCATTTTGAAAGAAAACTGAGGAAGTCTGTAATCAAGCCATGTGTTTGAACTTCTTTTCCAAACGTCGTCATTGTCGGTAGCTGCACGGAAAAAGCAGAACTTCATAGGCGCGTCGATTATCGTTCTTTCGGCTTTTACGTATTTGCTTATAACGCCGCCGGTGAAGCTTACCGAAAAGCCGTTGCCGGATATAACTGCTGTGTCGCCGTCAAAAGAAAGCGACGGTGAACCCGAATGTTTGGGCGTGTACGGCAGTTTTTCGGCGTATACGGGAAGTTCGAGCTGTCTGTGCGAGATCTCACGATCTCCGTCGTATACGTGAAGGTCGATTCTGTATACCGCACCGTTTACGGGAGTGCCGATTTCAAGATCTATGTCGCGGAGTGTCTGCGACTGGCGTGCCGGAACGTCGGGCATATTTATCTCGCCCGAACGCAGAATGTTGAAGTCCTCAAGCAAGAACCATTTTAAGGTATACTTTTCAAGCGAAACAAAATCGTTTGTGTTACGGCAGACAAGACCGGTGCCGTCAAGTGAAAACAGGACGGGGGACAGCACCTCTTTAAGCTCGGAAAGAGCCGGTTTCGGAGTAAGATCGCTTTGGAGGTATCCGTCAATCGTAAAGTTTTTCCAGTGATTTTTTTCATTTTTGTCAAAATCTCCGCCGTATTTTACAAAAGACTTTCCGTCCTTGTCCTCGGCATAAAAACCGTGGCTCTTGAATTCCCAAATGTAGCCGCCGCACCATTCTTCGTGCGAATACATATAGTTCCAGTAATCTTCAAGCACACCCGGAGCATTGCCCATGCCGTGTGCATATTCGGTAAGCATACAAGGTTTTCCGTCGCGCGTAAAGTGCGTCATGGATTCAAGCGTGCAGTAACCGATCTTTCGGAAATCATCGTTCGCGTTATCCTGCGCTTGGTGTATCGGCAGCTTTTTGGGCTGCGAGCGCAGATATTCTTCGCACTTTGTCAGATTTTTTCCGCAGCCGCACTCGTTTCCGACAGACCAGATCATAATACACGGCTCGTTTTTGTCATTCTCATACATGGCTTTTGTTCTGTAAAGAAAGGCGTACTCCCAGTAGTCGGATTTTGCGAGTGTGCCCTGATCTCCTGTAGCTTGTGCACCGTGCGACTCTATGTCAGCCTCGTCCATAATGTAAAGTCCGTAAATTGCGCAAAGCTCGTAGAATGCAGGATCGTTTGTGTAGTGCGAACACCTTATTGCGTTGACGTTGGAAGATTTTAAAATCTCAATTTCCTTTGTCATTTGATCAAGACTCACGCCTCTGCCGTTTTTCATGTTGTATTCATGGCGGTTAACGCCTTTAAGCATGATCGGCTTTTCATTGACAAGCAGCTTGTTGCCCTCTGTGCGGCATTGCATAAGCCCGGTTTTCTTGGAATGTACTTCAAGCAGATTTCCGTTGTCGTAAAGCTCTATGTAAACGTCGTAGAGATTCGGTTCTTCGGCGTTCCAGAGTTTCGGAGAGTCAACTTTTACCGTGAAATGTGCTTTTCCGTCAGTAAGCGAAGAAACAAGTTCCTTTCCGTCGGCAAAGAATTTTACCTGCGTGCCGTCCGCGGCATTTTCAACGCTTATGTCGGCATATATGGTTTCAAGGTCGGTATATATGTGAAAATCATTTACCGTGGTTTTCGCGGTATTTATAAGATATACGTCGCGGAAAATTCCGTTGGCAAGCAGCATGTCCTGATTTTCGAGATAGCTTGCGTCGCTCCAGGTGTAGACTTTGATTGCAAGTTTGTTTACGCCTATACAAAGAAGATCTGTTACGTCAAATTCCGCAGCGTTGCGGCTGCCCTTTGCAAAACCTGCAAATTTTCCGTTTACGTATACGAAAAACGCATTGTCAACACCCGAAAAATGAAGTATGCTTTTTTCCGGACGGCGCGAGATGACAAACTCCTTGCGGTATATTCCTACGGGATTGTTGCAGGATATGTACGGCGGATCAAACGCAAAATGATATTCAACATTCGGATAAGTGCAGTTTCCGTAGCCGCGGTACTGCCACATTGACGGGACGTCTATTTTTTTCCAGAAATAATCTTCGCAGTCGTTTTCAAAATATACATTGCTGTCAATATCGCAGGGAAGATACATGAATTTGTATTCTCCGCAGAGATTTTGAATCATATCGGATTCATATTTGTTGCGGTAATAGATTCCGCGCTTTTTCGAGGGGATAAGGTTGGCTCTTGGGTCAAGACGGTTTACGCCGTAGCAACACGGATTTTCAATCAACTTTTCATGTTCGTTTCTTTTAAGAACATATTCGATGCCGTTATTTATAAATTCCATTTTTGTTCTCCGTTCGTATTTTCAGATTAATAAATGTGATGTCGCTATTTTTATTCCAAATAATTTTAATATAAAAACAGCCGTTTGTCAATGGAATTATGGGATTAATAATATGGAGTAATCGTACATATTGACAACAAAAAAGCGTGCCGCAAAGGACACGCAAAAGTGCATTGTGAGTAACCTGAATTTTACTTTGTGCCGGTCGAGCCGAAACCGCCCGACGCGCGAACCGTCTCCGAAAGTTCTTCGCACTCGATAAAGTTCGCCGCGGCAAAGGGCATTATAACAAGCTGAGCGATTCTTTCGCCGTTTGAAACAACAGCTTCTTTGTTGGAATGATTGTGCAGCGCGACCATGATTTCTCCGCGGTAATCTGCGTCAACAACGCCTACTTTGTTTGCCGGCGCAAGACCTTTCTTTGAGGCAAGACCGCTGCGCGCAAAGATAAATCCGCCGAATCCTTCGGGAATTTCCATAGCGATTCCTGTGTGGATAAGTATCGTCTGATTCGGCTGTATTGTCAGCGTTTCGCTGTCGATAAGAGCATACAGGTCGGCGCCTGCGGAAAATTCGGAGCCGTAAGTCGGTATCACGGCACGCTCATCGAGTTTTTTTATTCTAACATCTTTTTTCATTGTTTTTCTCCGTTCAAAATTTAAAATTCGACCTCAAGACCGTCGTACGAAACACCGAACCCTTGTTTTTCGGCAATCGGAACAAGCTCGTCATAAGTGACACCGTCGTTGTGCGAGAAGTGGTGCAGATAAAATACAGTATCTTTGTCCGCACAGCCAAGCTCACGGAGCTTATCCGCGGTTTTCACGCACAGTTCAAGATTCATGTGGCAGCCGCAGTCGGGCTTTACGCCGCAGGTGCAGTCAAGGCTCACAAAATCGAATTTCGGCTTGTTGTTTTCAATATATTCCCATGTTTTGTCGGTAAACCAGCCTGTGTCGTTTCCGTACAGCATACGTTTATCGCCGTCGGATATGTCGTATATGACGGGGGATACGGAAAAGTCGTGATTTGCGCAGTAGGGAATGACCGTCATGCCGTCAATTTCATACTTTTCATACGGCATAACCTCGTGAAGAATCCAGCGTCCCTGTGATATCATGTTATTCTTCTGAAGCATATACGCGATGTCGTCTATTGTGGGCTGTGTGCCGTAAATGTGCAGCGGTTTTCTGTCGTCGGGATATGCATATGTCTTTGCAAGGTTGAAAAAATCGCTGGTGCGCAGATGATCCGAGTGCTTGTGGGTAATTATTATGTTTTGAATTTTGTGCAGTTCAAGTCCGAAATTAAAAACATGGTACAGTGTGTCCGGGGGGAAATCAATAAGCAGTTTCCCGTTTACAAGCGCCTGGGATCTCGAACGAAAATTGCGTCCGCCGTATTTTCTCGACTTTTGGCAGGTTTCGCATTCGCAGAAAAGTCCGGGAACGCCTTCCGCAGCTGCCGTTCCGTAGTATTTGAGTTTCATTATGCAGCCTCCGTTCAAAAAATATATCATAATTATACACTTCTTTATTGAACTTTTCTTTAAGATGTTATTTGTGATTTGAAAACAAAAAACTTTTGAACGGTTTGCTTTATTGTACCCTAATTGATAAAAAGAGCACAATCGTCAAATTTCTGCCGTCTATTGTTACAAAAATATTATTCACATTTTGTGCGTTGTTTATAAAAATTTAAGGTAATTTAAAAACAATATTGACAAAAGTAACGTAAAGTTTTATAATGTCGGTGTAGAAAAATATGGATATTTTAACAGAAAGGAGCGTAGCATTACAATGGATAAACGACGTAGCGGATTTTGTTTTTCCCGAAGCATTTCCGAATCCCACACGTCCGGATTCCTTTTTAGCATTTCCAAAAATTTCCAAAATACTTAATAGGAGAGAAAGAACATGAAAAAGTTTTTAAGCTTAGCATTATGTCTTGCTATGCTCTTTTCTTGCTTTGCTTACGCTGCTCCGGCTACCGAATATGCCGAGAGTGCAGATGAAGCGGCAGAGAGCGCATTACCCGAAGAAACCGCAGCCGCAGAGCTTACTGCCGAATTGCCCGACGGCGTTGAGGCAACCGATCCTGATTACGGAACGCTCATAGTTTGCGAAAATTTTGAGTCGTATGGCGTAGATTCATATCTTTTGAATGGATCTGCAACGACACAATATCCCGTTCCGCAGTGGATAAACTCGGAATTTTTTGGCGACTTTGGCTCGAGAATTTATCTTAATGAATCGACCGGTTTCGGATCGTCTGCTGTTGCTCAGGTTTTAAGCGACGGCAGCAATAGATATTTAAAAGTATATAACGGTACAACAACCGGAAGTGCCGTAACTTTGCTCAGATTCCAGAATGTGAATTCTCCTGACGGCTGGGCTACAAATCAGCAGTTAACCGCCAAGGGTACATACACTGTTGTTGCCGATTTCAAGATCCCCGAAGACGGCGGCGAGGCTGTTACAACATTCAGAAACCGTATTTTTTATAATGCAAACACAAAGGATATAACAAAACAGGCAGATGTTGCTTCAGAGTATACAGCCGGTGAATGGTATACAAATACTGTACAGCTGACGCTTGACGGCACAACCGTTCAGAACATCACTTCGTTCGGCGTTCAGTCAAACAGCACCTGTGCTGATACAAATGCATCCGGTGTTCTTCAGAGCGCTGTATGCATTGATAATATTAAAATTTATTACAAGCTCTATCCCACAATTACGTTTGATGCAAACGGTATAGATGCGACAGTACCCGAAGCAGCAACTGCAAAGTCGTTTGACCTTACTTCGCTCAAGGCTGAACCTGCCGATAGCGATGCATATTTCTTCCTCGGCTGGTCTGAAACAAAAGACGGCGAGACGATTTATGATACTGCTTATGCGCCGACTGAAGATAAGACGCTTTATGCAAAATGGCTTCCTTTGTATGATGAGAATTACGGCGAACTTCTGCTGTTCAATGACTTCCAGAGCCAGACCGTCGGAAAGACCGTAAGCAATACTTTCACATACAACAAGACATCTGTAAATCCGACATTCGGAGCTGATACTGGCGGTTCAACAAGAGTAATTGCAGAAATGAACGGTTCAAAAATGGTTAAAGTAGGTGCTCCCGCAACCAATAATTACAGATTTGCAATGATGACGCTTAACTTTAACAAAGATGCAGCTTTGGCAGATGAGTACCTTTCATCGGCAGGAGATACATATAACGTAGTTGCCGATTACTATGTTCCTTCTGAAGTCAATCCTGTTTTTTCGAGATTGTATGCAACTATTCAGGCAGGCAATACATCGCACGGCGGAAATGTTCAGACCGATTTTAATACATCGACTGATGTAAATAAGCTTTTGACAAGAAGAGCGCAGGTTACTCTTAAAGATGGAGAATGGTATGCAAAGTCATATTTCCTGTCAAATGCAAGTGTTGACGTTACCGCAGATAATTGCGCAAATATGACCTATTATATTGACAATATCAGAATATACAGATATCATGGTTTTACCGTTACATTTGACGCTAACGGCGAAAGCGCGACGGTTCCTGCAAGTGTTGCTGTTGGAAACGGCAATGATTTGATCTTGAAGTCTTATGCTCCGAGTAACTATTCCGCCGAAAGAACATTCAAAGGCTGGTCGCTTACGCCTGACGGAGAGGTCCTTTCCGGATCGCTGAAGATTACGTCTGATATAACGCTCTATGCAATTTTCGGCGATACGCAGCCGCAGCCGCATCCCGGTTACAGCGTTACATTCAATAACAGCGGAGCATTTTCAAAGTATTTTAACAATCCGAACTCTTCTAATGACGGCGCAAGTCCTCGGGGAGAAGTAACTGCCTCTTACGTTAACGAAAACGGCGGTTTCGAGCGTTTCACGTTTAAAAGTGTGTCCGGCGCTGCGAACTCTTATGTAGGCGACCCGAAAATGGAAGCCAAGAACTTTGCGACACCTCTTTACACAAAGAATATAAAGGGTATTTCCGTAAAGTACAGATTCAGCAAAATCCCCGATGATATTAAGGAACGTTCCGTACCGATGTCATTCTTCCTTAAGGTGAATGACCCTGCGGCTTATAGAGCCGACGGAACTCTTGCTTATCCGGACATCACCCAGGGAACCTACGTATATTCCGCCGAACTGAAATTTGCCGATAATGAATGGCACACTGCATATATTGACCTTGCCGGCAAGAACGATTACCGTGTGAAGAATGTTACTTACAAGTGGTCTGATTTTGACCGTATGCAGAATTTCAGATTTGATATTCTTAACTGGGCATATGACGGACTTGTAATGGATGTTGCGGGCATTGATTTTGTACTTTCCGATGACGTAACTCTTGACGTTAACAAGGCTGTCCTTACTTCCGCAAACGGTGCTGACGCTGCGGATTACAGAAACGGCGTTCTCAACGTAACTTACGAATCAGATCCCGGTTATACCGCAGACGAATTTTATGCGGCAGCAATTACGGACGCTGCAAATGTATTCAGCGGAACCGATAATGTTGAAAAGATTGCAAACACTGACGGCAGCGTTACTTACAGAATGTACGCCGTTAAATCCCTTATCGGACAGACTGTTTATGTAAAATCCGCTTTGAAAGAGGAAGTCGGTTCAATAACCGGTTCTCTCGGAACAGCTGTTGAATATAAAGCTGCGACGTTTGACGACGGTGAAAACATCATTCCTAACGGTGATTTCTCCAACAAGTTCTATAACATATGGTCTCTTTCCGAGGGAACTACTTCTATCGAAAACGGTTCTCTTAAGGCTGTAATAGGCAAGAAAGGCAATCAGTGGAGAGCATTGAACACTTCAAACATTATGTTCAAGCCTGACACAAAGTATTTCTACAAGACCTCTATCATTTATGATGATACAGAAGACTTCAAATATCCCTTTAAGGGCGTGTCCGTACTTTCCGTTTATCTTCCTTTCCAGGACGGTCTGTTCGACGGCTCAAAGCCTGCTTTCAATAAAAAGAACTGCGACCTCTACCTCGGCGGCGGCACGCAGGGACAGTTCCTCGGAAAAACTCAGACTTTGATCGGTGTCGCTACCATTATGAATGAGAATTACTATTCCAATATTGCCAGAAAAAATAACAGCACATCGTACTCAGACGGATCGAAAACCGCATCAAGCCTTGAGGCACTCGGCGAAATTACAGGAAAGACCTATAATACCGAGTATTTCTATGAGAGAGCACAGAGCTGGACCGGAACATATGACAGGCTCTTTAAATCCGGTGCGGTTCTTTCAGTACTTACCGCGTTCGATGCAGCGCATTTCGGTGTAACCGGTTCTACTTGGGATTCAAATAACAGCCCCGCCGCAGGTCTTACTTATAACCTGACAGAATATGTTATCAAGGAAATGTGGCCTGTAACCCTTAACGCCGACGGCGCAGCAGGCGACACCGAAACCGTTTACCTTGCAAAAGACGAGGTGATCACACTTCCGACAACTACCTCCTACACCAAGGAAGGATTTGTATTCGGCGGCTGGACGGTTGACGGCGCAAAGGCAACAACCGTGACCGCAACACAATTCAAGCAGAATGTAAACATTACCGCTGTATGGAATCCCGCATATGATGCGCCTGTTTCTTATGCTAATGAAACGACTATCAGAACAAAGAATCCCGCAGGTCTGCGTTTCATCGCAAGCGTTGCTGATGAGGTTGCAAAAGATGACAGTGTTGAATACGGATTTATCGTAACCCGCAAGGTACTTCTTGATGCTGCAAAGATTGCCGAAGCAGACTTTACACATAACAGCGCTGTAAAGAAAACTTCAGGAATATCGCATGATAAGACAACACATCTTACTTTCAGGAACGCCGATAACAAAACGTTCTTTGCTGCCGCACTCGTTGGAATTAAAGCCGCAAACTACAAGGACACTCTTCTTGTAAGACCTTACCTTAAGTCTGCTGACGGCATTTATTACTACGGTTTGCCTATGTCGGCAAGCATTTATGACGTTGCAAAGACCGTGAGCGAATCCGCTGAATTTGCTTCATATACCGATGAACAGAAAGCGGTTGTAAATGCAATACTTAACGGAAGTGAACTTCCGACAGCATAACAGTTGCGTTTATTGCAGATGTGCCGCCCGAAAGGGCGGCACTTTTTATGTATAAGGCGCTATCTTTAAAAATATATGTTGTATTGGAACAAAATTCATGATAAAATATAACTGTAAGTTAAATATAAGGGAGGAAGATACAAATGCCCCGGAAAAATTACCCGACACCGCATATAAATGCATCACCCGATGACTTTGCAAAGACGGTTCTTATGCCGGGTGATCCGAAACGTTCGCGTTTTATTGCAGAAAACTTTCTTAGCGGCGCAAAACTTGTAAATGACGTAAGAGGCGCCTGCGGTTATACGGGATTTTATAAGGGAAAGAGTGTTTCTGTAATGGCGAGCGGTATGGGTATGCCGTCCATGGGCATTTACAGCTATGAACTGTTCAATTTTTTCGGAGTTGATAATATAATCCGTGTCGGTACGGCGGGAGCGATAAATAAAGCCGTTCACGTGCGTGATATAGTGCTTGCAATGGGAGCGTGTACGAATTCAAACTATTGCTCACAGTTTGAACTGAACGGTAGCTTTGCGCCGATTGCGGATTTTAAGATTTTGTTAAAGGCAGCTGAGATATGCGCAAATAAAAATTTTGCATTTCATGTCGGAAATGTTATAACGAGCGATACTTTCTATTCGGCGCAAACCGATATGAACAAAAAATGGGCGGATATGGGCGTGCTTGCGGTTGAAATGGAAACGGCAGCGCTGTACATAAATGCCGCACGGGCAAAAAAGCGTGCGCTTGCATTGTTTACGGTCTCTGACAGCCTTGTAACGGGTGAGCAGACGACCGCTGATGAGCGCCAAAGCTCTTTTACCGATATGATCGAACTTGCTCTTGAAACTGCGGTAAGTGAATAAAGATAAAACCGGGATTGATTTCCCGGTCTTTTTGTTATTAAGAAGTGACAATAACGGCGAAACAAATGAAATTGAGCAGCCGATTTGTTTATTTGTTGATGATTTTTTGCCCGTCAAATATGATAACACCGAAACCGTTTCCGGTTTTGCCTCCGTTTTTCAGCCACTGTATGAAATTCCGCTGAAGTGAGGTGTTGTCCGGCAATGAATCAATCTCGCTTTGATTGTAGTCTTTTTCGAAAACACGCCATGCATTGGAAAACCCCTCCGATTCATCTTTTCCGATTATGTCAAAATCGTTATAAAAATCGGTAATGTTACGGCTGCATTTAAACAAATCCTTTGTGTCGGGGTATAGCAGCCATGAATGACAGCATATCACAAGGGGCTTGTTATTAAGCTTGTCCGAGAAGAAATTATAAGCTCTTCGATAAGAATCGTATGCACTTTCATGCGTCAGAGGAGAACCTGACGGAATGTGGGCAAATACAACAAAGTCGCCTCTGTTTATATGAATGCCGCCGTGATGATAACCGTTATCGAAAGGGAACTCCGACATTTCAAATTCGAGTCTGCCTAAACCGAAAGTGCGCATGGAAAAAATTCCGCAGTACCAGCCGCTTGTAAAAGTTCCCCAAACGTTCTTTACTGTTTTGCACTCATTGAGTTTGACTTTCAGATCATACATTGTGTTGCGGTAAATTTCATCGGGAATGTTTGATGCGCGGTATGAAGCCAGCAGTTGTTCGGAGCATATTAATAAGAGCAAGAATTTCAAAGTATATTTGTGAATTCCGCTTTGCGTGGCTATATCTTTGATTGTTTCGGAAATGAAAGCTGATTTTTCGATTTTAACTTCCCTTAAATACTTGTCAGCAAGCTCATAAAATGCTTGTTTAAATTCCGAATTCTCGATTGTGTCAAATGCGTTTATAAAAGTATCTTTTGCCTCGGCAGGGTAGTCATAAAAGTCCATAAAGCCGATTATAAATTTTTTCGTTTCCATAAGCACTTCCTTGGCTTTTTTGTTTATATTATCATATAAATCGTTTTATGTCAATAAAAAAACCGCCCAAATCAATGGACGGCTTTGATTGCCGGTTATATTGCCGGCTGTGGCGCGCTGCAAGGGACTCGAACCCCTGACCTTTTGGTTCGTAGCCAAACACTCTATCCAGCTGAGCTAGCAGCGCATTGCCTGTCTTTCGACAGCTTTTATATTATATATCATTTGCCTGTATTTGTCAAGACCTTTTAGAAAAAAAGTGTGCAAATCTTAAAAATACATTGCACGGCTGGAATGCAAAAACATCTGTGCCCTTAATAATTCTTAATTGATGCTTTATGTGTTGCCAAAAAACGTAAAATATATTATAATGTACCTTGAAAGGACAGATAATGTTTTACGATAAAGGAGGCTTATACCGCATTGAAAAGAATACTTGTTGTTGATGATGAGGCGGATATACGCGACGCAGTTGAGTTTTTGCTTAAAGGCGAGGGATATGAGGTCGTCAAGGCTGCCGACGGAAAGAGTGCGTCTGACATAGTAAAAAGCGGAGAAAAATTCGATTGCGTTATACTTGATATTGTAATGCCTTTTATGTCCGGCGTCGAGTGCGCAAAGCAAATACGCACATTCAGCAACTGCCCGATACTGTTCCTGACAGCAAAAAGCTCGGATAACGACAAAACAGAAGCTTATGAAGCGGGCGGAGACGATTATCTATCAAAGCCTTTTTCAAGCGTTGAACTGTTACTGAGAATAAGGTCGCTCTTAAAGCGTTCGGGCAACGGTGATGATACACAGTTTTCCGTAAATACATCCGACCGCAGCGTTACAAAAAACGGCAAAGTCATTCCGCTTACCGACAAGGAATATGAGCTGCTTGAATTTTTGCGTTCTCATAAAGGCACGGTATTTTCAAACAGCATGATATATGAGGCGGTTTGGAGAGAAAAATATCTCCCGTCCTCCGCAAATACAGTCATGGTTCATATTCTGAATCTCAGAAAAAAGCTTGAGGACGATTTCACAAAGCCGAAATATATCCAGACGGTCTGGGGTAAGGGGTACAGCTATGCAGGCTCGTGAGCATAAATCCGGTTCTCTGGCGCTTAGATTTGCAGTATGCGTGATTGCATCATTTACCGTCGGGTTGTGCGCGTTTTTCTTTATACGTCTTGCAGGAAAGGCTCTCATAGATAACCTTTATATGTCGGATTCAAGGCGGCTTGCGAGACAAAGTGCGTATTTTGCGCAGTACGGTGAATATGTTTCAAAAAATAATATATCTTCTTCGGATACCGATCTTACAAAAAAGTGGTGTCAGAGAAAAAAATATGTGACCGTAAGCGTAAGTAAAGATATAAGTCCTCTTGTGGGTGCCGAAAACCAGATTTCGGGACACAGCCGTCTGTGGAGAATTCCGTATTCGGGCACAGTCCGGTTTGCCGACGGAGATTATACCGTATATCTTTACGATTTTACGGAAAAGCGCCTCCACAGCAGAATTGTTGCCGCTGCTGCCGTTATAGGATTTCTTGCAGCCGGCACGCTTATAATGCACACGTTCATTAAAATGCTGATGCGTATAAAACGCATAAACGAAGAAATTGAGCTTATAAATGCAGGCGAGCTGAACAGAAACATTGACGAAAAAGGCAATGATGAAATATCAAGTCTTGCGAAGAGCACCGAAAATATGAGAAAATCCATTATCAGCCACTATGAGAATGAGCAGAAGGCATATCGCTCAAATACAGAGCTTGTTACGGCGATTTCACACGATATAAGAACACCGCTTACATCGCTGCTGCTTTATGCGGACGCTCTTGCCGACGGAAAAGTTACGGATGCCGAACTTATAAAGAAATACGCCGAAATATGCCGCGATAAAGCGAAGCAGTTAAAATCGCTGACGGATACAATGTTCAGATATTTTCTGCTGTTCAGCAAGACAGACGCCGATTTTGACGTTGATGAATACAATGCGTCAGAACTTATCATGCAGCTTGTCGGAGAACAAAGTTTTGCATTGTCTGAACTCGGATTTAAGATAAATACCGTTGTAATGCAGGACGAATGTGTTATAATGACCGACGCTGCGGTTTTAAAGAGAGTATTTGACAATATTTTTTCAAATATTAAAAAATACGCCGATATCTCAAAGCCTGTTTCCGTAAGTTTAAGCCTTGACGATAAGACACTCCGTATTTCCGTTATCAACTACATATCCAAACGCAAGGACGAACGTCTCAGCACCAATATAGGACTTAAAAGCTGTGAGCGTATAATGTCGCTTGTGGGAGGAAAGTTTGAATATTGGAAGAATAATTTTGTCTTTGAAACGCTTATAACCGTTCCGAGAGCACACAGATAGTTTTGTGCGGAATATAAAAATCCGGCGTTGTAAAAAACGCCGGTAAATTTTGTAATATTGCTTTTCAGCTCTGCGATGCCGAATCAAGCTCGTCGAGCTTTCTTTTTATCTCTATAAAGTCTGCCATCATATCGTCGCGTTTTCTCGGATCGCGCAAGAGTGCCGCAGGGTGATACACGGCGCACATAAGCCATTCGCCTTTTTTGAACCACTTTCCGTGTTCGGCTGTTATCTTGAAATCGGGTTTTATAATTTTCATTGCCGAAATTCTGCCTAAGCATACAATGACTTTCGGACGTATAAGCGAAAGCTGTCTGCGAAGAAAATCAATGCACTGTTCTTCTTCTTCGGGTTTTGGATCGCGGTTTTTGGGCGGACGGCATTTAAGAATGTTGGCTATGTATGCGTCCTCGCGTTTAAGTCCCACGGCATCGAGATATTTGTCAAGCAGTCTGCCGCTTGCACCCACAAAGGGCTTGCCCTGAAGATCCTCGTTTTCACCGGGAGCTTCGCCTATAAACATAAGCTCTGCATTTTGATTGCCGCTGCCGAAAACGGTATTTGTTTTTGTATCGCCGAGAGGACATTTGCGGCAGGCGTCACATTCGGCGTAGAGTGTTTCCCACTCGTTTTGGTTGTTCATATTTGTTTTCTCCCAAAAGTCTTTTTGTTAATTATACACGTTTTCGGCTTTGTTTGCAACAGTAAATTATAATTTCTAAAAATGTGCCGAGATTATTTCGGCAGCGTTGTCCTTGCAAATGCACTCGGTATGCTCACAAAGCTTTGCGGCGGTAAGCTCATCTGTAAAGCAGACGCGGGCGTATTCGTGAATATAGTCAGGCAAGTCCTTGACTGTGTTATTTTGATATATACACAGTATGTAATGCCTGCCGTCGTAAAACAAATCGCTTTTCGGAAAATACTTGTCATTTCTGAACCTGTGTAAAAGCAAGATCATGTCTTCAAGGCTTTCAAAAACGGCGGTATGTAAACGGTTACAGCCCGGAGCGCGGTTAAGAACGCGTTTTGAGTAGTATTCTTTCTTTTTATATGATAAAAACAATTCGCCGCCGCCGTATCTTGACGGAAAGAATTGTACGAGTATGGAATCAGGTTTTGATATTATGCCGTTTTTTTCATGCAGTTTTATGAGTATTGCGGATAAAACATTTTTTGATGACTCATAATCGCTTGTAAAGCTTTTGCTGTTTGTTCCGAAACTTGCAAGATCGCTTTCAGAAAGTATGATTTTATAGTTTTCGCTGTTGATTTCTATAATTTCCATAAGTAAATGTCTCCCGTTGAAAAATAAGCGGATTGCTATGTATATAATATCAGAAAAAGTTCCTTTTGTCATTGCAAAATATATGGAAACCCAACCGCTGCGTGGTTAAAGCGCGTTTTGTACAAGTTATTTTGAACGATTGCTTTACAAATCGACGCGTTTCTGTTATAATATATACGTGTTGCGTGCAAAGGTTTGCGTTCGCATTTGAAAAACGTTTCAAAAGAGGAAAACATGATACTGATAATCGCCGAAAAGCCGAGTCTCGGCAGAAATATTGCGTCTGCCGTGGGAAATATGAAAAGCTCGCGCGGATTTATGCAGAATGACAAATACATAGTGACATGGGCGTTCGGACACCTGTTTTCGCTTGAGGATATTGAGCATTATAATCCGCTTCCAGACGGAAGTACAAAATGGACTATGCAGAACTTGCCGTGTTTTCCCGAAAAGTTTGATTTTTCTCTGCGTAAAGGCACCGATAAAAAGGCCGATGAAGGCGTAAAACAGCAGTTTGAACTTATAAGAGAACTGTGTCTGCGAAACGATGTCGATACGATAGTAAACGCAGGGGACGCCGACAGGGAAGGCGAAATTATAGTCAGGCTCTGTATTGAACACGCAAGAGTCTCAGGTAAAGCCTTAAAGCGCCTCTGGCTGCCCGACCAGACGCCAGAAACCATAAATGCGGCTCTTTCCGAGCTCAAAGACGAGAGCAGTTACGACAGTCTTGCGAACGAAGGGCTTGCGCGGACATATATCGACTGGCTTTACGGCGTAAATCTTACGCGCTATGCGACTATCAGAACAGGACTTCTGCTTCGCGTCGGCAGGGTAATAATTCCCATCGTAAAGGCAGTATACGACAGGGATATGGAAATCAAAAACTTTGTTCCCGTAAAGACTTATGCGCCTGTCAGCAAGGAAAAGACCAACGGCGAGGTTATCGAGCTTACAAGTAAACTTCGTTTTGCCGAAAACGAGCTTGACAAAGCAAAGCAGAAGTGCGCCGAATATAATTCACAGCAGGCAGTCGTCACATCTGTTAAGAATAAAAAGGACACTGTTTCACCGGGAAAGCTGTACTCGCTTTCAAAGCTTCAGAATGTGCTCAGCAAACGCAATAAAATGAGCATGACGGAGAGCCTTGAAATAGTGCAGAAACTTTATGAGGCAGGCTATCTTTCATATCCGCGTACAAATTCCGAGTATATGGCGACGGCGGAAAAGGATAAAGTAAAGCGTATAATTAACTCTTTTGCGAATATGGGCTATAAAATTGCTTTCCGCGACGATAAAACCGTCTTTGACGACAGCAAAATAGAGTCTCACTCCGCAATAACGCCTACATATAAAATACCCGATAAAACCAAACTCAGCGAACGTGAAATGCTTGTTTATTCGACGGTAGTCAGAAGATTTGCAGCAGTGTTCTGTTCCGAAAAGTGCGTTGTCAACAAGACGGAGATCACAATAAAACTCGGAGAGCTCGAAGAATTTACGCTCAAAGGCGCGGTCATGCTCGAAAAAGGCTGGACAAAGTATGATGAGTACACGTCAAAGGATAAAATTCTTCCGGCGCTTTCAAAAGGCGATACCGTAAACATTAATTTTGAGCCGTGCGAGAAAATGTCATCTCCGCCAAAACACTATACGGTTGAAACGCTGAATAACTATCTTAAAAATCCTTTCCGTGAGGACAAGGCTAAGTCAAAGGACGATGAAAACGTGCCGTCTGATGATTCGGAAGATTACAAGGCTATTTTTGAGGGCCTTGAACTCGGAACCGAGGCGACGCGCACGGGCATTATCGAAAACGCCTGCAAGAGTAAGTATATAGAGCTGAAAAAAGATACTTATTACATTCTCAACGACGGGATTTTTCTTATCGAGTCGCTCTCGCGTATGAATATAAGCATGGATAAGTATAAGACAAGCGAAATGGGCAAGGCTTTGAAAAAGGTCTACCGCGGTGAGATAGGAGTTTATGACAGCGTTGCGCTTGCAAAGGACGAAATTGCACGAATTTTTACGCACAGCGAAATGCCGCCCGAGACCGACGATTATACAGGTTCATACGGCGACGTTGTCGGGATTTGTCCTCTGTGCGGCAAAGAAATAGTGCGCGGAAGATACAGCTACGGCTGCCGCGGATATAAAGAGGGCTGCGGATTTTCGGTTAGCCTGAATATCTGTTCGAGAAATATATCGGTAAGCAATGTAAAGCTGCTGCTTGAAACAGGGCAGACCTCAAAGATACAGGGATTTATTTCTAAGAAGACGGGCAAGCGCTTTGACGGAAAGCTGAAACTTGTCGAAGGCAAGGCTATGTTCGATTTTACGGATTGATATTTTCGGGAGGTAATCTAACTATGAACAGTGAAGTAGTTATAAAGGCAGTGTGCCCCGACGATGCAGAAGAATTGCTTGAAATATATGCGCCGTATGTACTCAAAACGGCAATAACCTTTGAATATCAGGTGCCGTCGGCAGAAGAATTCCGCGGCAGAATTGCCGGTACGCTGAAAAAGTACGCATATATAAAGGCGGTGCTTGACGGAGAAACTGTCGGTTACGCGTATGTCGGAGCTTTTAAAAGCAGACCTGCATATGACTGGGCGGTTGAAACTACGGTTTACGTAAAGGAAAACTGCCGTAAATGCGGTGTCGGCAAAAGGCTGTATACGGCGCTCGAACAGTGCATGAAAGAGCAGGGAATACTCAATATGAACGCCTGTATTGCATATTCAGAGAAAGATGACGGACATCTCAACAGCAACAGCCTTGATTTCCACAACCACATGGGATACCGCACGGTAGGACGCTTTTATAAGTGCGGATATAAATTCTCGCGCTGGTACGATATGGTGTGGGCGGAGAAAATTATTGGCGAGCATATGGAAAATCAGCCTCCTGTAAGAAACTTTTCCGAGGCTCTGCCCGATATACGCAAAAAGTATAACATTTGTCTGTAAACTGAGATTTACAATTCACTGAGAGGGTAATATCTTTGCAACTTGACAAAATATTTTCTTCAAACATGGTTTTTCCGAAAGGCAAGGAAATCTGCTTTTACGGCACGGGTAAGGGAAATGTAAAAATAACATTTGACGGCGAACAAAAAACAGCTGTTTCATGCGGTGGCGAATGGGAAATATGTTTTTCACCGCGTGATTTCGGCGGTCCGTACA
>URVJ01000020.1 GCA_900551295.1 uncultured Eubacteriales bacterium
TGTAATTGATGGTGAAGGTTCAAAGGTTATTTGCAAAGACTAATTTGAAAATTCCGGTTTATATGACCGCTTTTAAGGCAACCTACGGGTTGTCTTTTTCGTTTCAGAAAATTTTTTGACGGTCTTTTTGTATGGTGATACAATAAAGATACCGAAAATAAACTATTGAAACGGAGGACTTTCAATGAAACGAACAATATTTACTGCTATCACAGCGATGCTCATTTTATCAACTGCAGTTACCGCACAGGCGGCACACACGCACGAGTATACAAAACAAAATTCAAAGGTTTATGTATGTGAGTGCGGAAAGGAAAAAACACTGTATTCCATAAAGGGCGAAAGAGTTGTAACTCTCAACTGCAACGGCGGCTCGTTATACGGCGGAATTTACAAGACGGACATTACAGAAACCGTTACGGAGCAGAACAAAATCAAACTTCCGCTGCCGTATCGTAACAGCGACTATCAGTTTGAGGGTTGGTTTACCGAAAGCGGCGAAAAGGTATCGTCCGACACCGAGTATTATTCCGATACAACGCTCTATGCACATTGGAGCTTGACAGGAACACGCACTCTCACCTTTGCCGCAGAGGACGGCTCATATATCGAGCCTGTTGTAAAACCGCTTGGCACTGCAATATCGCTTGTGGAGTTTATTCCGACAAGATACGGCTATGACTTTGACGGTTGGTATTCAGATCCGCAAACAAAGGAAAATCGGGTAACGGAGTTTACTTTCAACGAAAGTGATACCGTTTATGCAAAATGGATTCCAAACGGAACGGTGGTATATAAAGCTCCGGCGGTGCAGAGAATTTATGCAACTGATGATGAAATCCTCGCCTTTGGCAATTACATTGACGAAAAGACGGGGGTACCCGTTACGGCACAATGGGTAGAACAGAATAAAAGATTAAATGAGCTTATGGAAATTTACAACGAAAAATTCTGTAAGTAACGCCTATCACACTTTTTGGGGGCAGCTTTTGTATAAGGAAACTTATGCAGGGGTTGCCCCTTTTATTTATTTCCGGAAAGGACTGATAACAGTGCTTCAAATTTTAATGATAGTAAGGGATACCTCGTGAACAGACAGGAAAATCAAAAGACAATATATGCCCTGTTCGGAATACTCTCGGTATTCGTTATATGGCTTGCCTTAATGATTGCCGGGTGCTATGAGGAGGATATAAAACTGTTTGAACTGCTTGACCGTTTGACCGCCGCTATGAATAACCCGGCACACATCACATTGAATAAGTATAGCTTAAAAGCCGTACTCATTTTCTTGTTTTTATATGCAATGGGTATCGGCGTGTATTTTTCGTCAAGAGAAAACCGCCGACCGGGCGAGGAACACGGCTCGGCTCGTTGGGGCAATGTCAAAAGCGTTGTTAGGCGGTATATGGATAAGGACAGCTATAAAAACATTATTCTTTCACAGAATATGCAGCTCGGATTAAATGCAAAAAAGCACAGGCGAAACCTTAATGTGCTTGTTGTCGGCGGCAGCGGTGCCGGAAAAACTCGGTTTTATGCAAAACCGAATATATTTCAAGCCAATACCTCCTACATCGTCGCTGACCCAAAAGGCGAGATCCTTCGTAGTGTTGCTCCGTTACTGCTGGAAAAAGGCTATGACATCAAGGTGTTTAACCTAATCGAGCCGGAAAACTCGGACGGATATAATCCTTTTGTGTATATCCGCAAGGATGAAGATGTTATAAAGCTGATTTCAAACCTTATTCAGAATACCACACCGAAAAACGCATCACAAAACGATCCCTTTTGGGAAAAGTCAGAAATTGCTCTTGATTCCGCTTTAATGCTCTATCTTCTGCACGAAGCACCGCCGGAGGAGCAAACCTTTGAAATGCTGATGTTTTTAATTGAAAATGCCGCAACGGTTGACGATGAGGACGAAAGCGGTTATCAAAGTCCGGTAGATATTCTCTTTAACGGTCTTGAGGAGGAAAAGCCGGAGCATATTGCGGTACGGCAGTACAAAATTTTTAAGCAAGCCAGCGGCAAAACGGCGAAGTCGATTTTGATTTCGGCTGCGGTGCGGCTTGCGGCGTTCAATTTGCCCGAAATCGCAAAAATGACCTCATACGATAACCTTGACATCGGCACTCTCGGCGAACGCAAGAGAGCTATATTCTGTGTCATTCCCGATAATGATAATTCCTTTAATTATCTTGTCGGAATGTTATATACACAAGCGTTTCAAGCACTGTATTTCAATGCGGACAATAACCACGGCGGCGAACTGCCTGTTCCGGTGCATATCGTAATGGACGAGTTCGCCAATGTCGCATTGCCCGATAATTTTGAACGCATACTTGCAACAATGCGTTCACGGCGAATTTCGGTGAGTATCATTATTCAGAATATGGCACAGTTAAAGGCACTGTTCAAGGACAGTTGGGAAAACATTACGGGTAACTGCGACACGCTTTTGTATCTCGGCGGAAACGAGCAGAGTACGCACGAATATATTTCAAAAATGCTCGGAAAAGAAACCATTGACACACGAACAAGAGGTATCACAAAGGGACAGCACGGCAGCAGTAATACAAACTACCAAAATGCCGGGCGTGAGCTTTTAACGCTCGATGAGGTGCGTCTGCTTGACAACAGCAACGCACTTATCTTTATTCGTGGCGAGCGACCGTTAATTGATAAAAAATTCGATATACTGTCGCATCCGAATATCGCAAAAACCGCAGACGGCAAGGCTGTTCCCTACAAGCACAGCAAGTCGGAAAAGTATTTACAGAACGATTTATCCTTTACCATAAACGAGGATTTATCAAATATCAAGCTATTGGAGGTTGACGGGGACAATGTGAAAACATTTGATTTTGCAAACCCACAAACAAAACAAAATGAAATTTTGGAGGTAACAGACAATGAAAAATCAGAACACGCAGAAAACAATTCAGAGAATAGCGAAAGCACAGAAAATTCTCCGCAAGGCTAAACTTGCACTTACGGTAATGGCAATTATGATGACCGCACTCACAGGCACGGTATTTGCCGCAGATCCGCTCTCAACCATAAACAGCCTTTCGGACTTTATCTTTTCGGCTATTAAGGCAATCGGCTTTATCCTGCTCGGCTTTGGTATCGTGCAGATAGGTCTGTCGCTGAAATCGCACGACGCATCACAGAGAGCCAACGGCTTTTTGACATTCTTCGGCGGCGTTATCATTGCATTTGCGAAGGATATTTTGGATATGATTATCTGAACCTTTCCTCAAAAGTCCCGATATTAAGGCATTTTTGAGATGAAAAGTTCAGATAATACGAAAGTGGGACAAATATTATAATGTAAATTTAATCAAAATTCGTGTGCAAATGATTGACAATGCACATAATATATGCTATAATGAATATACTAAAAGAGAAAGGAGCTTGTGATTATGGCTACAACAAATGTAACAATCCGTATGGATAAAGATTTGAAAATGCAGGCTGATGAATTGTTCTCGGCTTTGGGACTTAATATGTCAACGGCTATGGGCGTTTTTTGCAGACAGGCGGTAAGACTCGGTAAAATTCCGTTCGAGCTTGCGGTGGACACTCCCAATGCCGAAACGCTTGCTGCTATTGACGATGTGAACAATAATCGGAATATGAGCAAGGCGTATGACGATATGGCAGAGCTTATGAGGGACTTAAATGCTTAAAGTAAGATATTCCGCCAAATTCAAAAAGGATTTTAAGGCTATTGTAAAACGAGGATATGACATTAGCTTGTTTGAGGAAGTGCTTGTGCTTTTGCGTGAGGAAAAAACTCTCCCGGAAAAATACTGCGACCATTCATTAAAAGGCGAATATATGGGACATCGTGAGTGCCATATATCCCCCGACTGGCTTCTTATATACAAGGTGGAAAATGATATGATTACCTTATCCTTAACCCGAACGGGAACGCACAGCGACTTGTTTTAACATTCATTTATAGCATTTTTAATTAACTGAATAACACAAACAAAAACAGTCATAGCTGCTTCATCAGCGGTTATGGCTGTTTTTGCGTTTTTGGATAGGAGGTGAATTACCTTTGAACGATAATTGGATTGTAGCCAACCTCGAAAATGCGTTTTCCACTTGGAACGATAAAATGGCTGAAATATGGTCATTGATTACAACATCGCCGCAAAACTTCAAAGGCGGTGCAATTTGGAATGTCATATCCGGCATAAACGGAGGACTTCAAGCCATCGGACTTGGCTTGTTAGTCCTCTTTTTTGCTATGAGCATATTTAAGTCAACGGCGTCGTTCCGTGATTTTCAGCGGCCGGAATATGCCTTAAAGCATTTTATTCGTTTTTGTGCGGCAAAGGTGGCAATTACTTATGCAATGGACTTGATGACAGCGATATACACCATTTGCGGCGGAATTGTGGAACAAATCGCAGGCTCTCTCGGCGGTATCGGTGGTGCGTCGGTTACGCTCCCGGCGGCAATCGAGCAAGCAGTTGAGGACACAGGCTTTTGGGCGAGTATTCCGCTATGGCTTGTAACGATTTTGGGAAGTCTGTTTATTACGGTTTTGTCATTCATAATGATTATGACCGTGTACGGCAGATTTTTTAAGCTGTATATCTATACGGCGATAGCTCCCGTTCCCCTTTCCTCATTGGCAGGGGAAACAACATCGTTTATGGGAAAATCATTTTTGAAGTCGTATGTCGGAGTTTGTATGGAGGGTGCGGTTATCGTGCTTTCGTGTATCATATTTTCGGCATTTGCATCGCACAGTACGCCGACGATAGACACAAGCATTACGACGGTCACTATGATATGGAAATACATCGGAGAGGTCATTTTTAATATGCTCGTTTTGGTAGGCTTAATCAAAGGAGCAGACAGAATTGTAAAAGAATTATTCGGTACATAAAGGAGGATTTTTATATGAGTTACAAAAATAACGCTATCAGCAGTGATGACCCGCAGGCTATTGAAAAGCTGACGGAAAAACTGCATAAATGTGAGGAATTGCAAACGCTTATGAAAAAGGCTAATGCACATTACAAAAAATACGGAACGGTAAAAGGCTGTGAAGGCATATCCGATGAAAAGGCTGAAAATATGGATATGGCGGCTCGCTCCGTTCATTATCATTGGGAAAAACAACCCTTTCCAACATTTCATATCACAAACAACGGTGCAGAAATACGCCGTATCAAAAAGCGTATTGAAAACCTTGAGGCTAACAAAAATACGGAGTTTGTCGGTTGGAAATTTAACGGCGGCGAAGCTGTCATAAATGAGGATAAAAACCGTTTGCAGCTTCTGTTTGATGAAAAACCGAGCAAAGAACAAAGAGAAACGCTCAAAGCAAACGGCTTTCGGTGGGCGCCAAGTGATGCCGCTTGGCAAAGACAGCTTAATCCCAACGCTTTCTATGCGGCAAATCGGATAGATTTCATTAAGCCCGAAAACGGTGAAAGACCTACCGACTTGCAGCCGAAAACACCGAAAAAGAGCGAGCCGGAAAGATGAGGAGGTAATCAATTTTGGAGATAAGAATCAATAAAGAAATTAAAGACTATCACGAAAGCCTGTTTTTCGGACTTTCAACACGGCAGTTTATCTGTTCGGTGGCTGCGGTCGGAGCCGCTGTCGGGATATACTTCGGACTTAAAAACTATATCGACAAAGAAACGGTATCTTGGCTTTGTATTGTGGCGGCAGCACCTATTGCTGTTACCGGCTTTTTCAAATACAACGGTATGAACTTTGAAGAATTTGTCGGAGCGTGGTTTAGGTCCGAATTTCTCGCTGCCGGAGTGCGAAAATTTGAAAGCACGAATTATCTTTATGAAATGATAAAGGAGGAACTTAACAATGGCAATGCTAAATCTGTTCGGAAGAAAAAACCGAATAAAAAAGCAAAAAAGAAAAATTGCAAGGACTGTTCAACAGTCGATACCGATTGATGCGATATACAAAGACGGTATTTTTCGGACGGGACGGCTGTTTTCAAAGTCGTGGAAATTCTCGGACATAAACTATGCCGTAGCTTCAGACGATGACCAGCTGCAAATGTTCCTTGCCCACTCTGCAATTCTTAACGGACTTCCGACAGACGCTATGGCTGAAATCACAATATATAACCGTCAGCTTCACAATAAGGTGTTTGAGCAAATCACAACGCCGTCCGATAACCCGAATTACAGAAAATACACACAGGAACTGAACGGCATACTCTGCGATAAGATGTCGGAGAGCAACAATATCGTACACGAGAAATATATCACGGTCGCAACCGAAAAGAAAAACATCGAGGAGGCTCGGACATTTTTTACCCGTGTGGGAAATGACCTCGCAGCCGATTATGCAAAAATATCGTCAAAAATAGCGGAACTTGGTTACAAAGACAGGCTTCGCATTTTTAATGACTTTTTCAAAACGGGCGAAAATGAAGAATTTGATTTTGACATCAAAAAAGCTATGGCGAAAGGTGCGGATTTCAAAGATTACATTGCTCCCGACAGCTTGGAGTTTAGGAAAGACTATATAAAAATCGGCGATAAATACGCAAGAACGGTTTTCTTAAAGGAATATCCCTCTTTCCTAAAAGACAGTATGATTTCAGAATTAACCGACTTTTCAAGGAGTATGATGCTCTCTATCACGATTCAGCCTATCCCCACCGATGAAGCAGTGAAGATAGTTCAGAAAAAACTGCTTGCCATTGAAACGGATATAACCAAATGGCAGCAGAAGCAAAATGAAAACAACAATTTTTCCGCAAATATTCCGTATGAAATGGAGCAAATGCGAAAGGAAATCAAAGAGTTTCTTGACGATTTAACAACTCGTGACCAGAGAATGATGTTTGTAACGGTTACGCTATTGCATATTGCCGACAGCTTGGAACAGCTTGATAACGACACCGAAACGCTGATGTCGATAGGCAGAAAACACCTCTGCAATTTTGCAACGCTGAAATATCAGCAGGAGGACGGTATGCAGACGGTATTACCTTTCGGAACTCTGAATATAAAGGCAATGCGAACACTCACGACCGAAAGTACGGCAGTTTTATCACCGTACAAAACACAAGAAATAATCGACAATGGCGGTTTGTATTACGGCATTAACGCTATTTCCCATAACCTTTTGATGTGCAACAGAAAATTACTGCTGAACGGAAACGGCTTTATTCTCGGTGTGTCCGGGTCGGGTAAATCATTTGCGGCAAAAATGGAAATTCTGATGTCGGCTCTGTTTTCAAATGATGATATTATCGTCATAGATGTTGAGCGTGAATACGGCTCACTCATACGAAATCTCGGCGGTGAGGTTATCACACTTTCCGCATCGTCAAAAAATCATATCAATGCACTTGAAATAAATAATGATATTGATATGGACGAAAACCCCGTGTCGATAAAATCGGAATTTTTAATATCTCTGTTCGACCAATTATTAAAAAGCAATGATTCAAGGCTCGGCGGCGGTGTCGGTGCAAAGGATAAGTCTATCATTGACCGCTGTGCAATTAAGGTTTACGGCGAATATTTAAGCGGCAAATCGGAATATATGCCCACTTTGGTTGACTTCCGCAACGAATTACTCCGTCAGCCGGAGGACGAAGCTGGGGATCTTGCACTATCACTTGAAATATTTACAACAGGCTCGCTTGACGCATTTGCACATCAGAGTGATGTTAATACGAATAACCGCATTGTTGCATATGATATTTTGGAGCTTGGCGAACAGATGAAGTCTATCGGGCTTTTGATTATGCTCGATAATATTTTCAACAGAGTTATGGCAAACAGGCGGCGTGGCAAATACACCCGTGTATATGTCGATGAAGCACACTTGTATTTCAAAAATCCGTATAGTGCGGACTTTTTGTTAAAGTGTTGGAAACGATTTAGAAAATACGGCGGACTTCTCACAGGCATAACGCAAAACATATCCGACTGTCTATTAAACGAAACGGCAAGAGGAATGTTATCCAACAGTGAGTTTTTGCTCCTGTTAAATCAAGCACCGTCTGACAGAAAGGACTTATCGGAACTTTTATCAATTTCCGATACACAGATGAGCTACATCACCAATGCCGGAGCAGGACGGGGTTTAATCAAGGTCGGCGGCTCTATCGTGCCGTTTATCAATGAATTTCCGACCGATACGGAATTGTATAAATTGATGTCTACAAAAATCAATGAGCAGTAAAACAAACACGGCGGAGTTGTATCAGCTCCGCCGAAATTTTTAGGAGGACGCTATGAAAAACAAAATTACAGATAAATTATTCGAGCTTGCCTATACCGACTCTATGACGGAGCTGCAAAACCGCAACGCTTATGAAGAACGCTTGAAAAAGCTACGCAAACCAAGCAGCAACATTTCACGCATTACCGTCATTGTTATTGACATAAACGGTATGAAAGAAATTAACGACAGTTACGGGCATTTCAGCGGTGATGATGCAATAAAAACCGTTGCAAAGGCATTAAAAGACACTATCGGCACAAAAGCGGATATATACCGCATCGAAGGCGATGAGTTTGTGTGCATATCCGAAAGCAATGTACTTCCGTACATATCGCAGTTTAAGGATACCATCAGCTTTATCAACCGTGAAAAACTGTATAAACTGGCGGTTTCAATAGGCTATTCAAAATATCACGAAAAATATACGAAAAGCATTGACAATATTATCTGCCGTGCCGATGAGAAGATGTATAAGGCTAAAAAGGATAAAAAATAACGCCGGAGGTGATACGCTTTGAGCGAAAAAGATATAAAGGTAAAACCGCAGACCACCACAAAAGCGGCTAAAAACGCTCCGAAATCGGTAGAACATTCGGCAAAAGCGGCGGTTAAGGATATAAAGACAGTGGCAAAGGACACGCTTGTTAAAAATGTTATGGATAAGCAGCTTGATACACGGCAGTCGGAGCAACCGCAGAGAGCCGAGGTTGAAGCGACCGAACAGGTGGAAAATACATATTATTCCGCCGTGGATACGGTGTACCAAAAAGGTAAAAGCCTTGCGGAAAACAAGGTAAAGCAGCACCGACAACAGGTCAAAGCAAAGGAAAATGCTAATACTCCCAACACACCGCAAGCCGATACTTCGGAAGTGCAGAACACACCAAAGCAAGCGGATAATGCACCTAAAACGAAAGAAAGTGTAAAAAATACCGATTCTGCACCAAAGACTAATAATTCTGTGGCACAGGTTAAGACCAAAGAAGCATACATCAAGTCGCAGAAATCCCAAAAGGCTGAAAATATCGCCGAAACAGTAAAAACAAAGCAGAACTATATCAACGCTCACAAAAATGCGAAGATTAAGCAAAAACCGAGTGTTTCGACACCAAAAACAAGGGAAAATATTTTGGTTTTCTCTGCTCCTGCTACCAAAACCAAAGAGCAAGCAATAAAAGACGCACGAAAAAAATATGTTTCCGAAAAGCTGAAAACAAAAGCTGAAGCTGAAAAAGCAGCACGGCAAAATCATACTTCGGATATACCGATACATAACGGGAATTTGCCGAAAACAGAAATTTCAACACCCGAAATACAACGAAGCATATCTGACACCGCTTTACCCTCAAAATCTATGCCAAAAACAAAGGAAAGCTACATACGCTCATACGGCAAAGCTCCGTCCGACCTCATAAAAACACCGGAGAGAGCAAAAGCAATGCCAAAGCAGAACGCTCACACCGTTACCCGCAATGTATCGACAGGTGCAAAAAAGGCGGTTAAAACAAAAGACAGTCTTTTGAAAGGCACAAATAAAGCCGTAAAAACGGGAAATTCCTATGTCGGCAAGTCTGCAAAGAAAAAAGCTGTTAAATCTGCTAAACGGGCGGCAAAGACGCAGAAGGAAATCACGAAAAAAGCGGCAAAGCAAGCTGCCAAGCAAGCGAAAGAGGTTGCTCAAAAATCTGCACAAGCCGCAAAGGCAACCGCAAAAGCAACAGTTAAAATTGCGGTTAAAGTCGCTCAAATGGTAGCGGCAGCAGCAAAAGCCATTGTTTCCGCACTTGCCGCACTCGGTGGATGGGCGGTTCTGTTAGTCGCTTTAATTGTTGTAATCGTGGTTGCGGCTATTGCCGCAAGTCCTTTCGGTATTTTCATTTCCGATGAAGCGGCGGATAATGACAGTATTCCCATTTCAGCTATCGTTGCCGAGTGTAATATGGAGCTTTCAAATAAGCTCGATGACATAGAAAATGCCGCAGCCGCCGACCGCAGCGAAATTATCGGAGAACAGGCAAATTGGGACTTGGTACTCGCCGTATTTGCGACAAAGGTTGCAGGCGTGGAAGATGATACGGCCCTTGATGTTGTCGTTATCACGGAGGATAAAAAACAAAAGCTCAAAGGTGTGTTTTGGGATATGCACGAGATAACCTCACGCACGGAAACGGTTGCAAACGGTGATACCAATGAAAAGGTTGTATATATTACAATTACGGCGAAAACAAAAGAGGATATGATTTCACAGTATAATTTCACACGCAAGCAACAGGAAGCGCTCGATACGCTTTTGGAGCAAGACGAGGTGTTGATTTCCGCAGCGCAGTCGCTCGCAGTGTCAGACGCTACCGCACAGGATATTTTGAAAAACTTACCCGACAGTTTATCAACGGAGCGAAAGAAGGTTATAAAAGCCGCCTGCTCGCTTGTAGGCAAGGTGAATTACTTTTGGGGCGGTAAATCGTCTGCTATCGGCTGGGACTCTGAATGGGGCAAGCTGAAAACCGTATCGGCGGAGGGCAGTAAAACAACCGGGACAAAAAGACCTTTCGGACTTGACTGTTCGGGGTTTGTTACTTGGAGCTTTATCAATTCCGGGTTTAATGCGTCAAGCATAGGACACGGAACACAAGGACAAATCGCAAAGTGCAGCCGAATATCTTGGAGCAATGCACAAGCCGGAGATTTAGCCTTTTACGGCGATTTATCCCACGTCGGAATTATCGCCGGGAAAGACGCAAGCGGAAATATCCTTGTTATCCATTGTTCGAGCAGCAATAATAATGTAGTCATAACCCCAAACGGCGGTTTCGGCTTTGCGGCACGACCGAGTGCGTATTAAAAGACAAGACAGCGATTGGCATTTTACAATGCTTTTCGCTGCCTTTCTCATTTTATTTCCTGCTCCAATGATGCAAATTCTTGTGTGTTGAAAAATTCAGATAAAGAAATATCTAATCCGTCGCATAACTTTTTGAGCGTTACAATTCCGGGATTTATGCTTTTCCCATATAAAATGTTTTTAATTGTTGATGGTGCAATTCCTGATTCTGTTGCTAATTTATTTATAGTTATTCCTTTTTCACCGCACAGAAAAATTAAACGATTTTTCACCGTTTCATAGGTATTCATACATTTCGTACCTCCTTTTTAGTCTAATTATAGACTGTTTTGCTTGAAAAAGTCGGCTATATATGATACTATATAGCCTATATAAAGACTATTATGCACAAAAAGGAGTTTTCTACGTGGAAAATGAAAAACGATTACACAGGTGCTGCTTTACGGGACATCGCCCCGAAAAATTAAGCCTTTCCGAAAACGAGGTAAAACCTCTTTTGGAGAAAGCTATTGACAATGCAATAGCGGACGGATATGTAACTTTTATAACGGGAATGGCAAAAGGCACGGATATATGGGCGGCAGAAATTGTGCTTGAAAAGAAAAAGCAGAATGAGGCTCTGCACCTAATCTGTGCTGTGCCGCACCCCGACTTTGAGAAACGGCGTGGATTCTTTGAAGAACGACGGTATAACCATATATTAAAAAATGCCGATTATATAACCACAATCAGCGACCATTATTATAAGGCTTGCTATCAAAAACGGAACGAATGGATGGTTGACCGTTCAAGCCTTGTAATTGCCGTTTGGAACGGACAGCCGAGCGGAACGAAAAATACTATTGACTATGCAAATCGCAAAGGGACTAATGTTGTTAATGTGTTACATAACACATAATTGATGCCGTTTTATTTATAATAATTTGCCTATATTGTATTTTACATATAATATAGGCAGAAATTTTGTATATTTGTTAGAAAATGAAGATAATTACGAGAAAATGAAGTGTTTTGTTGATTTTGTGAATGTATTATGGTATAATATAATTGATAGTTTATAAATTGGGAGGAGTTATTATGTGTGTCAGTTACAAAAAGCTATGGGTTTTGCTTGCACAAAAGGAAATATCAAAAGCACAGCTCAGAAAGGAACTATCCCTTTCACCTTCTACATTCACAAAGCTCAACAAAAACGAAGTTGTATCTTTTGGTGTCCTTATTAAAATTTGCGAAAAACTTGACTGTAATATAGGGGACATCGTTGATGTGATTAAAGCAACTGTGTAAGCAAAGTTTACTGTACTGTTTTTCGTACAGTTATTAGATTATAATTAAATGCGGGAGATGTAAATATGGAGATAATTGATAATATTTCAAAAACCTTAAAAGACGATTTGAAAGTTGAAATCAAAGACGGAAGCAAGCTCTCTGTTGCAGCCGCCTGTTTTTCCATATACGCTTTTCAGGAATTGAAAGACGAATTGAAAAAAATTGATGAAATGCGTTTCATATTTACATCGCCCACATTTACCACCGAAAAAGCAAAAAAGGAAAAACGGGAGTTTTATATTCCTCGCCTTAACCGTGAAAGAAGTCTGTACGGAACGGAATTTGAAGTAAAGCTCCGCAACGAGCTTACACAAAAAGCAATAGCGAAAGAATGTGCCGAATGGATACGCAAAAAGGTTGTGTTTAAGTCCAATGTATCCTCGGACAATATGATGGGCTTTATAAATGCCGATGATAAAAGCTATATGCCGATAAACGGTTTCACCACGGTTGATTTGGGGTGCGAGCGTGGAAACAATGCGTATAATGTGGTTCAAAAAACAGAGTCGCCTATGTCCGACCTGTATATAAAACTGTTTAATGATTTGTGGAATGATAAAACAAAAATGCAGGAGGTAACGGACGAAGTAATCGAAAATATCACCGCAGCATATAACGAAAACTCACCCGATTTTATATACTTTGTAACTCTGTATAACATTTTTAACGAATTTCTTGAAGATATATCGGAGGATGTTTTGCCGAATGAGGCAACCGGCTTTAAGGAAAGCAAGATATGGAGTATGCTCTATAACTTCCAAAAGGATGCCGCTCTTGCGATTATAAATAAACTTGAAAAATATAACGGCTGTATTTTAGCCGACAGCGTAGGCTTGGGTAAAACATTCACCGCCCTTGCCGTTATAAAATATTACGAAAACAGAAATAAATCCGTGCTTGTTCTATGCCCCAAAAAGCTGACGAACAACTGGAATACATATAAAGATAACTATATCAATAACCCCATTGCGTCGGACAGGCTCCGTTATGATGTTCTCTATCACACCGACCTGAACCGAACAAGCGGCAAGTCGAACGGACTTGATTTGGACAGGCTTAATTGGGGCAACTATGACCTTGTGGTAATCGATGAGTCGCACAATTTCAGAAACGGCGGAAAATTGGTTGAAAATCCCGATGAGGACGAAAAGGATAACCGCTATGTAACCTTGATGAAAAAGGTTATTCGTGCCGGGGTTAAAACAAAGGTGCTTATGCTATCCGCAACGCCCGTAAACAACAGGTTTAACGACCTTAAAAATCAGCTTGCCCTCGCATACGAGGGGCATACCGATTACATTGACGAAAAGTTGAACACAACACGCTCGATAGATGAAATTTTCCGAAATGCACAAAGAGCGTTTAACACTTGGAGCAAATGGGAACCGTCGGAGAGGACAACCGACAGCCTGCTCAAAATGCTTGATTTTGACTTTTTTGAGGTCTTGGACAGTGTAACCATTGCCCGTTCAAGAAAGCATATACAAAAATATTATGATATGGCGGATATAGGAACATTCCCGAAAAGGCTAAAACCGATTTCCAAAAGACCGCCGCTGACAGACTTGAAAGAGGCAATAAACTATAACGAAATATTTGAGCAGCTGCAGCTGCTTCAGCTGGATATTTATCGCCCGTCACTCTACATATTGGACAGTAAAATCGAAAAATATGCCGAACTGTATGAGGATAACAAAGTTAATGTCGGATTTACACAGGCAAACCGTGAGCAAGGCATACGGCGGCTTATGGCAATAAACCTTATGAAACGAATGGAAAGCTCGGTGTATTCGTTTAATTTGACCTTGACACGAATTAAGGAACTTATTGAAAGCACGGTAAAGACTATTGAAGAATATGATCGTGTTTCAAATGTTACGCTTAACCTTACCGATATAAGCGATGCAGACGATTTTGACAACGATGACCAAAACAGTGATGAGTTGTTCTCGTTCGGCAAAAAGGTCAAAATTGAGCTTGCCGATATGGACTATAAATCGTGGAAAGACAGTCTTGTAAAAGACGGCGAGGTTTTGGAACTTTTAACGCTTATGGTCGGAGATATTACACCGCAGCACGACAGTAAGCTGCAAATGCTTTTTGATCTGCTGAAAGAAAAGATTGAAAATCCCATAAACGACGGCAACAAAAAGGTGATTATATTCACCGCCTTTGCAGACACGGCAGACTATTTGTACGCAAATGTCAGCGAATATGTCAAAGCAAATTTCGGACTCAATACGGCACTTATCACGGGAAATATCGAGGGCAAAAGCACAATTCCGAAACTTAAATGCGACTTAAACACCGTGCTTACCTGTTTTTCGCCCATATCGAAAGGCAGAGATTTGTTTGAAAGTATGCCGAAGTGCGATATTGATGTTTTAATCGCAACCGACTGTATTTCAGAGGGACAAAATTTGCAGGACTGCGATTACCTCATAAATTATGATATACATTGGAACCCTGTCCGCATTATTCAGCGTTTCGGTCGAATTGACCGTATCGGCAGTAAAAATGCGTGTATTCAGCTTGTCAACTTCTGGCCGAATATCACGCTTGACGAATACATCAACCTGAAAGCAACGGTTGAAACAAGAATGAAAATTGTTGATATGACCGCTACCGGTGATGACAATATTCTGAGCGATGAGGAAAAGACCGACCTTGAATACCGAAAAGCACAGCTCAAACGCTTGCAGGAAGAAGTTGTGGACATTGAGGATATGTCAAGCGGTATTTCGATTATGGACTTGGGACTTAACGAATTTCGCCTTGATTTGCTGGAATACATAAAGCACCACCCCGATATTGATAAAACACCGTTTGGTCTGCACTCGGTTGTAAAAAGCACAGATGACAGTCCGGCAGGCGTGATATATGTGCTTAAAAATCGCTCGAACAGTGTAAATATTGATAATCAAAACCGACTGCACCCGTTTTATATGGTGTATATCGGAAATGACGGCGAGGTCGTTTGCGACCACTTATCGCCAAAGGCGATGCTTGATAAAATGCGTTTTCTTTGCAGGGGCAAAACAGAGCCTATTGCGGAGGTTTACCGTGAGTTTAACAAAGAAACCCGTGACGGCAGAAATATGAAAGAGTTTTCCAAACTGCTCGGAGATGCCATTGCTTCTATTATTGAAGTCAAAGATGAAAGTGATATTGACAGCTTCTTGGGCGGAAATCAAGTCAGCTTTTTGTCAAATGAAATTAAGGGACTGGACGATTTTGAACTAATATGTTTTTTGGTTGTAAAATAGTGTGGAGTGTGAAGCTTGACTCCACACTTATTCCGGAAAGGAGAGTGCAAGATGCTTGGCTTACCGAAAACAACGGAAATGAGCAAACAACTTCCGAAGAAGGCAATTTATGCAAAGTTCCGAATGAATACATCGGAAAAAGAAAAAATCGACGCAGATATTTCAAAAATCACGATAGTGAATGAAATAACTCCGAGTAAGGTCAATATTCCTGCCGGAGATGAAGTGAATAGTTTTTTTGTGTTGCTTGTTTCGCTGAAAAAGAAAGACTTTGACACAAAAACAGTAGCGACGCTCTCAAAACTTATACCGCAAAATATTCTGTTTGTATTGGAGTATAACGGCGAAAGCAAACTTGCGGTCTATCGCACAAAAATAATACAAAACGAGTGGGAACCGACGGATAAACAGAAAATAGAGCTTCAAGGCTTAAATCTTGATAAAGTGTGGGAAAACATTGTTAAGAGTTTGGAGTGTGGAGTGTGGAATGAGGAGTTGTCGCTCGATGAAAATATAGCATTGCACGAGAAACAAGCCAAACTCGAAAAAGAAATCGCACGACTCGAAAAGCAAGCACGAGCGGAACGACAGCCGAAGAAGAAATTTGAATTGGTGCAGAGGATAAAGAAATTGAAAATGGGGGTTGATTTTGGTGGACAAAAATGAATTTAATATGGACGGAGAACATATAATGCGACACGATTTTTTGAATTATTGCAGCTGTTGCTTATTAGATATCATAAAATATGTTGATGAAAATCACATTGCCAAAGAAAACTTGCACTTCAATGATAAGCGTCTTGCAGACGAGTTTCAAAGCAAGTGTGCTACTTTAACAGAAGATGAAAAAACAAGCTGGTTAATTAATAATGGGTGTAAAAATGATATATATAATTTTTATTACAAACATTTATTTTGCTCATTAATAGTTGACTTTTCTAATTATTATAATGCGTCGGTTGAAATGGCGTATAAAAGGAATATATATGCGGCGTGGGCTCTTTTAAGAAGACCTTTGCAGGAAACATTAGCATATCTTGAATGGTTGTATGTTGATAGATATGAACTAATTAAACTAATGTTGGAACAAGACGATACAAAAAAGTATGAGTTAATGAGCCGAGTGAATAAATCAAAAATTAAAAATCACATTCAAGAAATTCAAGCAGAAGGTGAAAAAGGAATAATTGACCTTTATGAATTTAGGTATTCATATGATACAGAGTTTACTATAAACGGTATTTTGCAGGCAACCAATCACCTTATTACAACGCGCCCGGCTTTAAAAACATCTCCCCACGGATTGAATTTTGTTTTTCAGAATGATGATACAATAAATCGTAATACAGGATTTTATTACACTTCCGTGCCGTATATTATGCTAAATGCAATGAAAATAATTTTTGGGATGTTTTTTGAGATAGCAAATTTAGATGAATATTCTCAAAATATAAATTATTTGAATTTGTCTTTGAAAAATTTTGGAGCAATGCCAATAGAATTTGAAAAATCAAAAGAAATATTACAATTAAGCGATAGAAAGATAATATGCCCTCATTGTAAGAAAGGCTATTCGACTAATGAAAAATGGATTGACTTTACCAATAATCGTTTCAAATGCGACAAGTGTTTTACCGAGTTAGACACATTTGGATTTATTCCTGATTATATGTTAAATAGAACGGAGGAAAACAAAAATGAATGATAAATTAAAAATGCAGACGGCGAACAAGGCTGATGAGAATTTTAAGAAGCTGGCGGCTATGTTTCCTAATGCCGTTACGGAAACGATTGACGAAAACGGCGAAGTGGTTCGTGCGATAGACAAAGATGTACTTATGCAGGAAATTAACACAAGGGTTGTTGACGGAAACGAAGAACGCTATCAGTTTACTTGGCCGGACAAGAAAAAATCTGTCCTGCTTGCAAATGCTCCGATAAACAAAACCCTCCGCCCCTGCCGTGAGGAAAGCGTGGACTTTGACAACACCGGAAACCTCTATATCGAGGGCGATAATCTTGAAGTGCTGAAACTTTTGCAGGAAACATATCTCGGAAAAATCAAAATGATTTACATAGACCCGCCCTACAACACCGGAAATGACTTTGTGTATGAGGACGATTTTGCACAAAGCACCGATGAATATCTTGAAAATAGCGGACAGTTCGATGAGGACGGAAATAGACTTGTTCTGAATACCGAAAATAACGGTCGTTTCCATACTGATTGGCTTAATATGATTTATCCAAGGTTAAGGATTGCAAAGGATTTATTGTCAGAGGATGGCGTTATATTCATCAGCATTGATGATAATGAAGTTGATGATCTAAAAAAAGTGTGTAACGAGATATTTGGTGAATTTAACTTTGTTGGATGTGCAGGACGAATTACCAAGAAAGCTAACAATCAAGGAGACTATTGGGCACCTAATTTTGACTATTTGCTTACATATACAAAAAATAAGAATATGTGCCCTCCATTCTTGGGAGGAGCAAATCATAGTTCTTACAATCTTGTAGAAGAAGATGGTCCGAGAAAGGGTGAGCGTTATCAGTTGGTTCGTTTGTATATGTCTAATCTTGACCCAATGAGGGGATGCACAAATCAGAGATACTATATAGAGTGTCCGGATGGCACATTCATCATCCCACCAGGAGAGAATTATCCTGATGAGGTAAAAGATGGAGCATTTATCGTGCCTCAAAGCGGAAAAGATAAAATATGGCGTTGGTCATATCAGTCATATCTTGATAAGAAAGACCAAATTGTGCTCAAAAAAGGAAAGTCGTCTAATGTAGTAGGCGAAAATGGTGCAGAAACCACTTGGAACGCTTTCACAAAAACATATCTGAATGATGTTTTGGAGAAATCAACCGCTACCCCAAATAGCTTTATCGAGGAGCACCTCAACCAAAATGCCACACACGAGTTAAAAAAGTTGGATATTCCGTTTTCCTTTGCGAAACCTTCTTCGCTGATGAAGTATTTGGCTGAAATATGCAGAGTGGATACTGGAGATGTTGTTCTCGACTTCTTCTCAGGGAGCGCATCTACAGCTGATGCTGTTATGCAACTTAATTCAGAAAAAGGTATCAAGGCATCCTTTATAATGGTACAGCTTAATGAAGAATGTAATGAGAAAAGTGATGCTTTCAAAGAGGGATACAGTACTATTTGCGAAATCGGCAAGGAGCGCATCCGTCGTGCTGGAAAGAAAATTAAAGAGGATAGTCCTTTGACCACACAAGAACTTGATGTTGGCTTCCGTGTGTTGAAGTGTGATAGCTCCAATATGAAAGAGGTTTATTATAACCCTGCTGAGTATGAACCGTCAATGTTTGACAATTTGGTTGACAATATCAAAGAAGACAGAACATCGGAAGATTTATTATTTCAAGTTATGCTTGACCTGGGAATTTTGCTTAGCAGCAAAATTCAAATTAGAAATGAGAAATTAGGAATGAGAAATTATACATACTTTGATGTTGCAGACGGATATTTAATTGCGTGCTTTGACAAAGATATTGATGAGGAAGTTATCACCGCTATTGCCAAGCAGAAACCGTATTATTTCGTAATGCGTGACAGTTCTATTGCAAACGACAGTGTTGCAACAAACTTTGAACAAATTTTTGCGGCATTCTCACCCGAAACAATAAGGAAGGTGTTGTAATATGAGTACAGAGTTTCCTAATATCAACTTGGTGAAATTTCAAATTCCGGACATAGCAGCAGGTCGTGTAATACCTTATGCAGTAGAAAAAAAGATGGCAGAGGACGAACGCAGAAACGAAGAATTGGAACTGACGGTTGAGCAGAATGAGCAACTGAAGAAAAATTGTGAGCTGCTCGAACAATTATGTTCAATGAGAGAACAGGAGCTGCAAGAAGCTAAACTGAACGCTAAAAAAGCTAAATGGTACAATACTACAATGATGGTTATCACAGTCATATCAATGCTTGTTGCTGTTGCTGCGTGGTTGCTTCCCAACATATTAGGAGGTGCATCCTAATTGAAGTTTAATTTCAAGATACAACAATATCAAACCGATGCGGTTGATGCCGTAGTCAAGGTGTTTGCCGGGCAAGGCTTTCACGACAAAATAAGTTATATTCGTGACATTGGAAAAATAAAGCCGCAGTCTACACAGCTTTCGCTTTCGTTTGCAGATGAATTCGGCGAAAGTTTGGACAGTTTTGACGACACGGGTTACAAAAATGAAATGCTCGCTCTTTCCGATGAGCAGCTTCTTAAAAATATACACGCTATGCAGTCGCAGAACAACATAAAGCTATCGTCCTCGCTTATAAAAGATTTGGGCAGGTGCAGCCTTGATATTGAAATGGAAACAGGTACGGGAAAAACCTATGTGTATATCAAGACTATGTTTGAGCTGAACAAAAAATACGGCTGGAGCAAGTTTATTGTCGTTGTGCCGAGCATTGCCATTCGTGAGGGCGTATCAAAAACTTTTGAAATCACTTCCGAGCATTTTATGGAGCATTACGGCAAAAAGGCTCGCTTTTTTGTGTATAACAGTTCCAACTTAAACGCACTTGACAATTTTTCGCAAAGCAGCGGAATAAATGTTATGATTATCAACACGCAAGCCTTTGCGTCTTCCTTAAAAGAGGACGGCAAAAGCAAAGAGGCACGCATTATCTATTCCAAGCGTGACGAGTTCGGCTCCCGCCGCCCGATAGATGTTATCAAGGCGAACAGACCGATTATCATTTTGGACGAGCCTCAAAAAATGGGCGGAGAGGTTACGCAAAAGGCTCTTAAAAACTTTAATCCACTCTTTTGCCTTAACTATTCGGCAACCCACGCAAAGCAGCACAACCTTATTTATGTGCTTGACGCACTCGATGCGTTTAACAAACGGCTTGTAAAGAAAATCGAAGTAAAAGGCTTTGAGGTTAAAAACTTTCGTGGAACGGACAAGTATTTATTCCTCGAACAAATTGTATTGTCAAGCAAAAAGCCGCCTATGGCGAAAATTGAGCTTGAAATCGGCTACAAAAAATCAATTAACCGTGAAACAAGGCTTTTAGGCGTCGGCGATGACCTTTATTATGTTTCGCAGGAAATGGAGCAATACAAAGGTTTTGTAATATCGGAAATCGATCCGCTGAGGAGCTCGGTTACCTTTACAAACGGCGAGGTTATTTACACGGGCGATGTTGTGGGTGATGTTTCCGAAAAGGATATGCGGCGTATTCAGATAAGGGAAACTATTTTGTCGCACTTTGAAAAAGAGGAAAAGCTCTTTAATATGGGCATAAAAACATTGTCGCTTTTCTTTATCGACGAGGTGGCAAAGTATCGCCAATATGATGAAAACGGCGATGAAGTTTTGGGAGAATATGGCAAAATATTTGAGGAAGAATACATAAATATCTTAAACGAATACACAACGCTTTTTGATACTCCGTATCAGAGGTATCTGAAAGAAAAATGCTCCGATGTGTCAAAGGTTCACAAGGGTTATTTCAGCATTGACAAAAAGGGGCACGCTATCGACAGTAAGTTAAAGCGTGGCAGTGAATTTTCGGACGATATATCGGCGTATGACCTGATACTTAAAAATAAAGAACGCTTGCTTTCGTTTGACGAGCCGACAAGGTTTATTTTCTCGCACTCGGCACTTCGTGAGGGGTGGGACAATCCGAATGTGTTTCAGATTTGCACACTTAAACACTCCGACAGCAACACCGCAAAACGCCAAGAGGTCGGACGAGGACTTCGTTTGTGCGTAAACCAAGCCGGCAACAGAATAGACGCCGAGAGTTTGGGAGACAGCGTTCACAACATAAATTTGCTCACGGTCATTGCAAGCGAAAGCTACAAGACATTTGTGTCGGACTTGCAGTCGGATATTAAAACCGTGCTTTACGACAGACCGACCGTTGCGACAAGCGAATATTTCAAGGGCAAATTTGTTGATGTAAACGGCATACCGACAATTATAGATGAAAAATCTGCAAATGCGATAGAGTTTTATCTCATTTCTAACGGTTATGTTGATATGGACAGGAAAATCACGGACAAGTACCGCACCGATGCCGAAATGGGCATGATAATTCCGCTTCCGGAGGAACTTTTGCCGATGACCGACGGAATACAAACGCTTATACAAGCGGTTTATGATGACAGTGTGCTTGATAAGATGATTGAAAATGCTCACGATACAAAGGTTAAGGACAACCCGTTAAACGAGAATTTCCACAAAAAAGAGTTTCAAACCCTTTGGAAACAAATAAATCACAAGTACGCTTATACAGTCGAATTTGACAGCAACGAGCTTATAGAAAAAGCCATAGCACATATTGATGATAAATTGTTTGTTTCGCAGCTTCAATACACTACCACAATCGGCAGACAGAAAGAAGAAATGAACGAGTATGAGGTTGAACGGGGCGATTCTTTCGGCGGTGAAAAAACAAAGACAAAAACGCTTGCACACAGTGAAATCAGCGGCGTAAGATATGACCTTATCGGAAAAATAGCCGAGGGAACAACGCTTACGAGGAAAACGGCTGCGGCGATATTAAAGGGTATTCGCTATGACAAAATATTGATGTTCAAGCATAACCCGGAAGAGTTTATCACAAAGGTTGTACGGCTTATAAACGAGCAAAAGGCAACTATGATTGTCGAGCATATTTCTTACGATAAAATCGACGGCGAATATAAAAATACGATATTTACCGCAGAAAAGCCGTCGCAGAATTATGACAAGGCATTTAAGGCTAACAAAGCGATACAAGATTATGTGTTTACGGACGGCTCTGCCGATAAAAGCATTGAGCGAAGGTTTGCGGAGGATTTGGACGCCGCAAGCGAGGTTTGCGTGTATGCAAAGCTGCCGAAAGGTTTTCACATTCCGACTCCGGTCGGAAATTACTCTCCCGACTGGGCAATAGCATTTTATGAGGGAACGGTTAAACACATATACTTTGTAGCGGAAACGAAAGGCACAATGGAAAGCCTTAATTTAAGGCCTATCGAGCAAGCCAAAATTTCTTGTGCCAAAAAGCTGTTTAACGAAATATCAACCGAGAATGTTCGTTATCACGATGTGGACAGTTATCAAAAACTGCTTGAAGTTATGGATAGTATAAAATGACGAAACACCGGTGCAAAGTCAAATATTTTAACTTTCGTTTATTTGCACTATGTTTCGACAGCATTTTCACGCCTTTTATGATATAATATGGATAAATAGCAGACTTTATAATATTTTATACAGAGTTTGCGTGCAGAACATCGAATATTATAACAAGGAGTGGAAAATATGCGAACATTAAAAATATATAAAAGCAAATTCAGATTTCATCAAATCCGGCGGGGTTAAACCTTGTCGGATTTATTTTTTGTCGATTTTTACGGCAATGTATTATAAATTCGGATATTTTATCGAATATAAATAGAGAGAGGGTGTCTGCGATGCAGAAATTAAAAAGTAAAGATAACTATACGACAAAAACAACATATACATAATTTTGGCGTGGCATATCTGCCCGCAAGACATACCCTCCTTCTGCTTTGCCGGATATGCCGTGCGGTTAGGAGTGGGATTATGACAAGCAATAAAATTATAACCGTGCATAGCATACGGCGAGAGCATAAAAAACATAAGACAAAACAAAAGGCTCCAAAGCAATCGGATGACTATCACACGGACACCTAAGACACGCTGACCGTACAGCCAAATTTACCCGTATTTTTAGAACGGGCAAGTTTGGCTGTTTTTGTTTTCTGTGCTTTATTCAACATAGCCGGGCACCGCCGTCGCTCTTTGTGCAAATCTAACAAAATTTACACAAAGGAGCGAAATTATGAAATTATTTTTTGATTTAGGAAAAGAACTGTCCGCAATATCATTTAGAATAGTTAGCGAAAGGAGGTGCAGTCGGCTTGGATAGACAATTAACTTCTTTTGAAAGAAGACTTGAAATTCTTTTTATCCTTATGCGAAACAATAAATGCTCGATGAAAGATTTGGCATTTCATTATTCTGTTTCAGACAGGACAATTCGCAGAGATATACTGTTTTTGAGCCGATATGCACCTATATGTACCAAAACAGGAATAGATGGCGGAGCGTTTTTAATGAACGGCTATCGAAAAGAGCTTTATTTACCTCTGTCCAAAGACGAGGAAAATCTTTTGTTCAGGCTTATGCCTACCGTTTGTGCAAACGAGCAGCATCTGCTTGCGACAATAATTAACAAGTACGCACTACCTAAACAGAGTACATAACCCTTTCATTTTACAAAGAAAGCACGCAAGATAACGGCGGTGCAGAATAACGGCAAACAGATACATTCCGGTACGGACGAGCCAAGTGACGGATACGCCAAGACGATAGCTTTGCTTCTACTTCATCCTTCTTTCTTGATGAAAAGCTATAAGAGCGAGAAATATCAGCGTTACAATGCAAGCGGCAGCTTTGCGGGCGATAACTCTTTATCGGGACAATGATACTTCTGCCCAGCCACAGTCCGAGCGTTAAAAGCGTCGCAGGCAATGGGGGCAGCTCGGTCGGATGGCGGAGAGGTGGAATTCCTATGGAGTGTTTTTGCAAAACACCGTCTGTAATTGCTTCAAAACAAAGAAAATAAGTTGTACCCGTCTTTCGGGGCGGGTACGGCTTAACTTTAATATTTAGAAATTAACGCATTTTATGAGTGCTTTAATTTGTGGTATTAAAACCATTTTAATATAAAAGTTTCAGATGTTAATTTGCTGGAAGAGTATAGGTGCATCAAAGCTGCGAGCGGATTTTGTTAATGAAGCTCTTGCAGATATGGAAGATATTCTTTACGATTTTAAATAATTTTTGAAAACTCCCACAGATGTATTGACAAAATACTTCTGTGGGAGTATAATATAAATATATAACTCTACAGAAGTACGAGGGGTGAAACAATGAGTAAATTGACAATATATCACGGATCGCCGGAAGTTATTGAAAAACCGCAGTATGGAAAAGGTAAAACCTACAATGATTACGGAAGAGGTTTTTACTGTACTGAACATATTGAACTTGCAAGAGAATGGGCTTGTACTGAAGATGTTGACGGCTTTGTAAATAAATATGAAATTGATTTGTCAAGTCTTAATGTTTTAAATCTTTCATCAGATGAATATACAATTTTGCATTGGTTGGCAATTTTGATGAGCAACAGAAAGGTTCGTTTATCCACTCCTGTTATGAAGCGTGGCAAGGAATGGCTTACCAAACATTTTATGCCTGACACAGATGACTGCGATGTGATTATCGGCTACCGTGCAGATGACTCCTATTTTTCATTTGCAAGAGCATTTGTTAATAATGAAATTTCACTTAATCAGTTATCTTACGCTATGCAACTCGGAAAGCTCGGCGAACAAGTTGTTTTGAAAAGCAAAAAGTCGTTTGATGAGATTAAATTTGTAGCTTATGAGGTTTGCGACAACACAATTTATTATGCAAAGCGTAAATCGAGAGATGATGAAGCGAGAGAGGCTTTTAATGCCGAACTTGAAAAAGAAGATATAAACGGACTGTTTATGAGAGATATTATTCGTGAGGAGGTAACATCTGATGATGTACGCCTACGATGAACAGTACTTGGATGATGCAATGCGAAACCTCGGCGAGGCGGCTGATTATGCCGTAAACGCTTGCAAAATGAGCTTGCAGAAATTTTTTGACTTATTCATAACCACCGGATATGCAACACAGTTTGGAAACGGTGTGCCTAAAATCATATCAGGGCTGTCAGGAACAGAGCTTGTTTACGAAATAATTATAAAAGCAGGAATTGAGCAAGAACTTCCGGAAGTGCAGACTGAATATAATTGTTCTCCCGAATATTGGTGCGGTTGGATTGTTGCTTATTACCAATGGCGTACCGGAAGAACTTTTAAAGATATTTTTCAGTATATATCTGCAAATGAAATTGAAAAACTTTATCCCACACTCCACGAAGCATCGGAAGAAAAGTTTGTTGATGTGGTAAATTCAATAATTGAGAGAAAAACCACAACAACCAAATTACAGGAGCTTCGCAAAAACATCGGATATTCCCAAAGAGAACTTGCCGAAAAATCGGGAGTGAACTTAAGAACCTTACAACAGTACGAACTCAAAGCGAAAGATATAAACAAAGCAGCAACAAACACTCTTCTTGCACTTTCCAAAGTACTTGGGTGCAGGATAGAGGATTTGTTGGAGAATTAAGTAAATGATGAAACAAAGAGAATTAACTTTTGTTTTCGAAAATTAGTAAAATTAAAATAATCGAGTACTTAGAAGCGTTTAAATGTTTGGGTAAATAAGAAGGTGAATATATGAGTCAAATGTTGTATAGATATATGAGTTTTGAAAGTTTTGTGGATACAGTGCAAAAACAGCAGCTGCATTTTGTTCATCCAAGTGAATTCGAAGATCCGTTAGAATTTCAATATCTACAAAAAATGTGTGTCACGGATCCTTCAAGTTATATCGAAATATTATATAGATTTGCTATGATATATAGATTTTATGTACAATCATGGACATATCTTCCTGAAAGCGATGCTATGTGGAGAATCTATAATCACAATAATTTTGCTGTTCGAATAGAAATAGATAGAAAGTCGGTTGATTTATTGGATGATGTACAAGCAGTCGATGTAATATATACTGATGAACCAGATGAATATATAAAAAAACAAGCAAATGGAAGATTGATAACGGAATATAAGAACCTTGCAATTAAGCGCAGTGCTTTTGAACATGAAAAAGAAGTTAGACTTGTCAAGCATATAAGGTGGTAACACGAGAAGGATGCATATGAAAACACTTTGCTGGTGGGAGCAACTGTGTTTGAGCATGTTGAATGTAAGAAGAGTTTGTTGGAATTATACTCAGATTATTCTGAAGAAGAAATATCAAAAGTAATAAAAGAAAGGCTGGAAAAGTTCAATATTAATGCAAATGAAAAAAGTATAAAAATTGATTTTTCTCATATTGAGAATTTTATAAAATCTGTTCTTGTTTCTCCGTTTGCTCCTAAATGGTATGTTGAAACAGTTGAAACATTTTGTAAAACAAACAATATAGTTTGTGTGGGGAAATCAAAGTTGTACGACTCAAAGCTCTTATTAGATGAGTAAAGTTTGTTTTTATTATAAACATTGATTTGTATTCAAATTGTATAAACTCAAATCTTATATTTTATTTTAAACGATCGGTTATGCCGGTCGTTTTTTATTTTCAAAGCAGTATTTTAGTAAAAATTAAAACATAAAATTATGAGAGGTGGTATTGATGAATGAATTTAAAGTTGAACTCTACATAGATAACGGAAACGAAGAGAATATCAAGATATCGAGGTTAAACGAAAAGGAAACAGAACACTGGAAAAAGAATATGGAGGCACGAGCATTGAGCGAATATTACAAACGAAAAATAACAACTCAAAAAATTTGATTTCAAAAAGCGGTGTTGCTATAATTATTGTATGAATAAATAGTTGCCGTTTTCGGGAAGGAGGAATTATCAGTGAAAACAGCGGCAGCTTACATACGAGTTTCTACCGAAGATCAGGTTGAGTTCAGTCCTGACAGTCAGTTAGAAAAAATCAAACTCTATGCCGAAAAAAATCAAATTTTATTGCCTAAAGAATTTATATTTTTAGATGAAGGTATAAGCGGACGCAATGCGGCAAAAAGACCTGCATTTAATGAAATGATAGCCCTTGCCAAACGAAAGCCAAAGCCCTTTGATGTAATATTGGTTTGGAAATACAGCCGTTTTGCACGAAACCGTGAAGACAGCGTTGTTTATAAATCAATGCTCAGAAAAGATTTGAATATTGATGTTGTTTCAATCAGCGAAGATGTGGGCGATGATAAAATGTCTGTTCTTTTTGAAGCAATGATTGAAGCAATGGACGAATATTACAGCATAAACCTTGCAGAGGAAGTAAAAAGAGGTATGACGGAAAAGGCAAAAAGGGGCGGCGTTCTTTCAATTCCTGCGTTTGGCTACAAGGTAGAAAACAACGAATTTGTTATAATTCCCGAAGAAGCAGAGGTTATACGAAAGGTTTTCAACGATTACAAAGACGGTAAAGGCTTTTTGTCGATTGCAAAGTCGTTAAATTCTATGGGAATAAAGACCCACAGAGGAAACCAAATAGAAAACAGAACCATAGAATATTGGCTGAATAACCCCATATACATAGGCAAAACACGGTGGAATCCGGACGGCAAATTATCGAGGAATTATACGGCAGATACGGCTATCATAAGCGACAGTACACACACGCCGATAATTGATACGGAAACTTGGGATAAAGTCAGGGAGAGAATGAAAGAACAAAAAGCCAAGTTCAGAAAGTATTATAACCCCGACCGCAAAGATTTATCTCATTGGCTGACCGGCATCGTTCGATGTGAAAAATGCGGAGCTGTACTGTCAAATCAAGGCGGATTTTTCGGATGTTCAAACAGAAGCAGAGGTACTTGCAAGGGCGTCGGATATATTAAGGCTGAAAAATTAGACGGCATTATATTTAACATCTTGTCCGACATAACAATTCCGAATGTTGAGTTTGAATTTGCAGAACCTAAATCCGATACTCAATCAAATGATGACAGTATCATTATTTCAACGCAAATTCAAAGGCTTGAAATTCGGCTGGAGCGTGTTCGGCTTGCCTATGAGGACGGAGCGGACACTCTTGAAGAATACAAGGCAAATAAAAAGAGTATTCTCTCTGAAATTGACGGTTTAAAAAAAGCACTTGAAAAAAGCCGTGAAAAAATTTCTAAAGGAAAAGATGAAATCTGCAAAAAGGATATTCGGAGATTGACGGATCTATTGCAGGATGCGAGCATCAGCAACACAGAAAAAAACAAAACGGCAAGGACAATTTTTAAGGAAATCATAAAGGGCGGAGAGGACGGGAAAACGCTAAAATGCGTGTTTTGGAGATAAGAGGAACACTACTCAAACAGTTGCAATTCGGTCCTCCGAACTGACTCATAATTATCTGCGCGTTTTTCGGATCGGTCTTTTTGATGCTTATGGGGTACTGAAGTCTTTTCTCATAATTCCACATACCTCTTTACACCCCCATTTCCCACGGCATGGGCTGATCTGTCCATTGCCAGCCGTCTTTTTGTGCATTTATATTGTCGGTTGTAAGCGGCCCGAACATATTCTCGTACTCTCTCACGGCGTTTTTGCGCAGTGCATTCTGTTTGTCGAAATATCTTCTTGCACCGTCACAATCGGGGTGCATATCTAGATAAAGTCTTGCTTCGTCTACGGCAAAAGAATGAGTCTGAACCGTTCTCAGTGCTTTTTCTCTCATTCTGCCGTCATTTCTTACAGTTGGCATTTTGTTCTCCTTTCACCCATCCACGGCAAGTCGAGTTCCGGAAATATCGTTCCGATGTCAAGTGCCTTGTCGGGATTGTAAACCGCCGCAAAATCGGCGTGCTGAACAGGGAAATTTATCATAGCGACTTTCTGGCAGCCAGGTTTTACACATTCACGCTGCATTTCGGGCATAGCTGCCTGTCTTGTATATCCGCACACGTTGATTTCTCCTTCTGAATTATTTAGTCTGAGAAGCAGTACGGCACACGTTTCCGAACCGCAGCCGCGTTCTCAGTCTATAATATGCGGTATTTGTTTTTAACGGCAATGCCCGATACTCCGCACCGTTCTTTCGATGTTGACAAACGGGACGGTGTGTTGTATAATTGTATGGTAAATTTCATTAAATATCGGAGTAATAACATGAATATAAAATTTTTAAAAATACTTGCGGCGCTCTCTATCTGTGCTCTGCTGTTTTCCTCATGTTCGCAGAAAAATACCGATACGAAAGTTGCGGATAAAAATGAAAATGCGAAAGAAAATACTGAGAATCAGGCAGACGGAGAAACTAAAGCAGCCGACGCGGTTACATTTGAAAATTCCGATTTTGGGGACGCTTTTGCCAAAATTCTGGGCAAGGAAACAAAAGAGATAACAAAATCCGACTGTGAGTCGGTGAAGTATCTTGCGCTTGGAAAGGACTCCGACGGTTCGTTCAGCCTGTATGCAGGTTTTGACGATTACTCAAAGGCGTATTTTGCCGAGCTCGAAAAGGAGACTCCCGATCCTTCGGGACTTGTGCAGTACGTCTCGATACAGACAATAGATGCTTCGCAGGACGCGGTTTTTGATAAGGATCTTTCGCTATTTACCGGCATTGAAATATTTGAAATATACGATGTTAAGATTTCCGATGTTTCGTTTGTTAACAGCTACGGCAATCTTTACTACGGCTATTTTTCAAATAACGGAATTACCGACGTTTCGCCGCTTTCGGATTATGATCCCGAAACTCTGCGCGAACTTGATTTTACGGGAAACGATATTTCCGACTGGGAACCTCTTATGCACATTTCAAACAAGGTTATCGTGAAGTATTCTTCGCAGACCTTCACGGACAGCGACGGAAATCCCGTTACGTTTTCCGATACAACATATCTTTCCGACCTCGGAAAGGATGGTGAGAACACGGATTCTTCCGATAACTCATCTTCGGACGAAAATCAGATACAGTTTTCCGATGATATTGACTGGAGCGCGCTGTTTGACGAATAAAATGTACATAATGTCTGATTTTGCCATATAATTTACCGATTGTTAACAACCGATGCGTTTTGTAGATGTATAATATTTTATGTCTGAAAATCACGGTTATACTCAAAATGATTTGTATTATTTTTCGACAAGAGGTATTTAATTATGAAAAAATTCATGGGCGAAGATTTTCTTCTTTCAAATCCGACTTCAAATGCACTGTTTGAAAACTACGCAAAAAATACGCCTATAATCGACTATCACTGCCATCTCGTGCCGGCAGAAATTGCAGAGAATAAGCAGTTTTCCAACATAACAGAGGCGTGGCTGTACGCAGACCATTATAAGTGGAGAGCAATTCGTGCCTGCGGCTTTGAGGAAAAGTACGTAACCGGCGGAAAAGACGTGTCGGACTATGACAGATTTCTCGCTTGGGCAAAGACTATGCCGAGCCTTATCGGAAATCCGCTGTATCATTGGACTCACCTCGAACTTCAGAGATTTTTCGGCTTTTATGAGCCGCTGTCCGAAAACAACGCGCAAAAAGCGTGGGAACATTGCAACTCGCGTCTTGCTGCCGGAAATATGGGTGCAAAAGATCTGATAAAGGCGTCAAACGTCAAGGTGATCTGCACGACGGACGATCCTGCCGATACTCTTGAATATCATAAAAAGATAGCTGCCGATAAATCGTTTGAAACAAAGGTTTATCCAGCGTTCAGACCCGATAAAGCGGTAAATATCGAGAAAAACGGATTTAAAGAATATATCCATGAAAAACTTGAGAGCGCATACGGCTCAAAAATTGATAATCTTGACGAACTTTGCAAGTGCTTTGTTTCTCGCCTTGACTTTTTCGAGAGCCTGGGCTGCAAGACAAGCGATCACGGCATGGACTATGTGCCTTTTGCAAAGTGCAGCGCAAAGGAAGCCGACAGAGTTTTCAAAAAGGCAATGTCGGGCGATGCTCTCACAGCACTTGAGGCTGACGAATATAAGACGTACATACTCACGTTCTTTGCAGGCGAATTTGCAAAGCGCGGCTGGGTAATGCAGATACATTACGGCGTTGTAAGAAATAATTCCGATAAGAACTTTAAGGGACTCGGTCCGGATACCGGCTTTGATACTATCGCAGGACATGACTGCATAAGAAATATACTTATGCTGCTTAATGAGTTTGAAAACTGCGGCAGCCTTCCCAAAATGGTGTTCTATTCGCTCAATCCTATTGAAAACGCACAGATCGACGCCGCCGTCGGCTGTTTCCAGGGCAATAACGAGGGTATAAAGAGCAAGATTCAGCACGGTTCGGCATGGTGGTTCAACGATCACCTTGAAGGTATGCGCGCTCAGCTCAAGAGCTTTGCAAGTATCGGCGTGCTTGCAAACTTTGTAGGTATGCTCACCGACTCGCGCAGCTTTCTTTCTTATCCGAGACATGAGTATTTCAGACGTATTCTCTGCGATTATATCGGCTGTATGATTGAAAACGGCGAATATCCGGCGGACCTTGAAACCGCAGGAAAGATAGTTGAGGATATAAGTTTCAATAACGCAAACAGATTCTTCGGTTTTAATGCCTGAAAAATTACATAACCGCAAATAATAATCATAAAAATAAGCGGCGCGTAAAAGCGCCGCAGAATATCTGTCCGTGGCACAGCTGGATAGCGCATCAGACTCCGACTCTGAAGGTCAAGGGTTCGAATCCCTTCGGGCAGGCCAAAAAAGGCACTCGGTAACGAGTGCCTGAAGTTTTATATTCAGCGTTTTGCAAATTTCGGAATAAATTCCGCAAATGAATTTTTTGCTTTACTTTATTCCCATGCCGCCGTCAACAAAAATGTTCTGACCTGTGATGTAGGAGGCGTCGTCGGAGCAGAGAAGTCTTACTATTCCGCGGAATTCCGAGGCATCTCCGGCTCTGTTCATGGGGATTTTCGAGAGCACGACGGAACGGTATTTGTCGTCCGCAAGAGACTCTGCGTTTCTGTCGGTGGCAATAACACCGGGAGCTATGCTGTTTACGGTAATTCCCGTACCGCAAAGCTGAAGCGCGAGAGAGCGCATCATGCCGGTAAGCGCGCATTTGCTTGAAGAGTATACAAGCATATCGTCGTGCGGTTTTTTCTCCTGAACGCTGCCGACCGAAATTATGCGTCCCCAGCCTTCCTCTTTCATGTGCGGCACGTATTTCTGCGTCAGAAACAGCGGAGCCTTGAGATTGCAGTTTATTTGGTCGCAAAACTCCTCTTCCGTAATTTCCGCCCATTTTTTGCGGTATTGGACAGACGCGTTGTGAATGAGAATGTCAACGTCGCCGGTTTGAGAGTATATGTAGTCCGCACAGTCCTCGTCGCAGAGATTTTTCTTTATAAGCGCGCATTTTCCGCCGGCACTTTCAATCATGTTTTTGGTAATGTTTGCCTGTTCGTCGTTTCCGGCATAGTGAACAAATACAAATATTCCTTCGGACGCAAGCTCAATAGCCATTTGCCTGCCTATTCCTCTGCCCGAACCCGTGATAAGAGCTTTTTTTATATTATTTTTTTCCATTTCGTACCTTTCCTTATATGTTATAAGTTATCTTCCGATTTTGATGCATAGCGCACCGGGTAAGCTGACGGAATTTCCCGTATATCTTAATGTTCCGTCGGATATTATGTCAAAGACGCATAAATTTCCGCTTTGGTTTGCACATATCAGAGTCTCTCCGTCGGGACTTATGTCAAAATCTCTCGGATCGCTGCCCTGCGGATCAAATTCGCCCTTTTTGGTGAGCGTTCCGTCTGAATTAATGTCGAACTGCGCAATAATGCTCCTGCCGCGAACCGATGCGTAAAGACGCTTTCCGTCGGGTGTAATCTTTATCGCCGCGGCAGTTGAACCCTTTATGTCGGTACTGCCGTTGAAAATCGGAACAGTTCCATACAGCGTAAAAATGCCGTCGTTTACAGTAAAGCGTGAAACGGTGCAGCAAAGCTCGTTTATGCAGTACGCGGTCTTGCCGTCCTGTGTAAAGGAGAGATGCCGTATTCCGTGACCGGGTACGCCGTCAGCAGAGCTTATTTTGTGCATATTCTCATCGCATACGAAAATCTTGTCAAGTCCGAGATCGCATACCGCAAAAAGCCGCGTTCCCGGTATTCTTATAATCTGATGAGTGTGCGCCGAGTCCTGACGCGGACTGCTTGCACCTTTTCCGAAGTCTGATAACAGCTTGTGTTTGCCGTTAAGTGTGTCAATGCATACGGCGTTTCCTGAAATGTAATTTGCGGCATATACTTTGCCGTCGAGAACCGAAATATGGCAGGGAACAGCACCGTGCGTTGAACCGATAAGCACAGGATTTCCGAGTTTTCCGTCCGAAATGCCGGCTTTGTACAAAAATCCGTGCGATTCAAGGCTTTCATAGTTCCTTGTTATTATATAAAGACTGTCATTTTCGGAACATACAAACATTGCTCCCGGAAGTTCCGCATAACGCCCGTCCGTAAGCCTGCCGTCACGTAAAGTATACCTGTATACTCCGCTGCCGCCTGTTTCGCAGCCGCAGGCAAATACGTCAAATGTGTTTTCCATTTGATAAACTCCTTGGTATAGGGCTTTACAGCGCCGTCTGAGTGTCGTTGGGGTCGCCGTTGCGCGCAAGGTCGTATTCCTTTGACCAGTCAAGCGAACGGTATTGCTCTCCTCTCGGATCCTTCTTTATAAAGTCCATGAGCATATCGAGCATTTCTTCCGTCCATGTGTTGCGGTCTATCTGAGCCGTTGTAAATTTGTTCTGAGCAATCATTTCAAAGCCGAAATCGTCCTTTATGTGCGTCTTTGCCGCACCGTTCACAACGTCCGCGACAAGGTGGCTCGGTATGAAAAGCACACCTCCGCCCGCGCCGAACACAACATCTCCGGGCAGACATACCGCACCGCCGAAGTTGGTTACGGAATTAAAGCTTTTCATTATAAATTCGCGTATAGGCGTAGGATCTATGCCACGGTAGTATACCTGTACACCCTCGACTTTTTTCATCTGTTCCACATCTCTTATTCCGCCCCATATTACGGCGCCGCCGTTTACGGTTTTGGTGCGTATCGCGGTGGTGAGGTTGCCGCCTAAGAATGTTCCTTTGTATATCTTGTCGTACATATCGCAGACTACGACGTCGCGTTCCTTAAGCGAATCTATGACCCACTGATTGTAGTTTCCGCGGCGGCCTTCGCGCTCGCCAACGCCGAACATGACTTCGTGAAGATCCGGACGCGTCGGGCAGAACGAACAGGTAACCGCTCTGCCGATGAGCTTTCTGCCGTCGTCGTGTAAGACTTGCAGGGGATTTTCTCCTCCGCCGACAAACTGGTTTTCGTATCCTAAGACAAATATAGGCTTCCAAACTTCCTCAAGCGTCATTTTTTGCAGTGCGTCAAGATATTTGTCCGCAACCTTGGGACGTCCGTCCTCAAAGCGTTCGCCTTTCCATAATGGAGTAAGCTCGATTATTTCTTCTCTGCTGTTGAACTGTATCATTTTTTATTCTCCGAAACACCGAAAATGGCGGTGTGTTTTTATTTGATAGTTATACCGTGCTTTCCTCTTGCGGTCTTGCTGTGGTGAATTTCACATTTAAGCTGCTTTCCGTCTGCCTCTGCGGTAATGTCGTACATTCCGTAGAAACCGTTGAATACTGCGCTTCCGTTGTCGGAGGTGACTGCCGTGAGCTCGGTGTGCCACTTTTTCTCAAAGAGGTTCTTTATCGTGTAATATGCGGGTTTCGGCGTCATGTCAAATCTGAGTAGACCGCCGTAGAAGTAGTTTTCGCCGCTTGTCATGTCGCCCTGTTCGGCGAATGCGGCATATCCGTCGACAAGATTCCAGTATATTATTTGTTCCATTGCCGGGTGCGAGAACCATACCGAGTAGAGCTTTTCGATTATCTGTGCCTGAATTTCCTCGTCCTCCGGATCGTTGGAGTATGCAGGAATCGTAACCTCCGTAACCTGTAAAGGCTTTCCGAGAGTAGCGTATAAGTCCATGTGCTTGAAGAGCTGTAACGGGTTGTAGGTGGTTCTTGTGGCGTTGTACTCATTTTCAAGACGGTTGAACTGATGATACTGCATACCCACTGCGTCAATGCGCGCGCCTCTGTTTATTGCGTCTTTGATGTAGAGGTAATACTTGTCGTTTGATTCTGCGCGGTCTTCCCACGCAAGACCGGTAAATTCGTTTATGCAAAGCTGATTTTTCGGGAAGTACTTTTCCGCAAGCTTGAAACAGAATTCAACATATTCCGGATTAAAATAAAAGTCTGTTTGCGAGTCGCCCCATACCATTTCGTTTGTTACTTCTATCGTGCGTATCTTGTCGGCGTATCTTTCGGAAATTTCGCTGAAACGCTTTTCAAGCGCCGCTTTTACTTCAAAATCGGTCTTTCCTTTGAGCCAGTCCGGAAACATATGCTCGTATGCAAGGGCGTGTTCGCGCGGCTCAATGCCGTTTTCGCGGCAGAATTCCATGCAGAGGTCGATAGGCGGTCTGCGGTACAGCTTTTCACTGCCTTTAGCATAACGCGTTTTGCCCTGTTCAGGCTCGGTCGAATTCCAGTAAAAGGGTAGGGTTGCCATATTGCAAAGCTCTTTTATGTATTTCTTGTATAATGCATTTTTCTCGTCGCTTTCAAGCTCGTCAAGCATAAAGAGGTTTGCACCGTATCTGAAATCGTGGTTTTTCTGCGTGATTTTTAACTTTGCGCCTTTTACGGGCTTTCCGTCCTTGTCCGTAACTCTGATTTCGCAGACGCCTTTTCTGTAAAGCTCTATTCCGCTGTTTATTCTGCTTTCGGTGACATCGCTGTATTTGTCGAATAATTCGAGAACTCTCTTTCTGTCGCTCATGTCGGCATGCTTCCTTTCCGATATATGTGATATTATATTATAAAAAGTCTTATTTGCATAGAGTTTTTTAACTCCATATTCTGTCGTTTGAAAATTCGGTGTTCCACTCGTCGGTGCTTTCAAAGAATCCGGGTATTTTTTCGTCTATGTGCTGCTTGATTAGCTTTTCGTTGAGTCCGTCAAAACCGAGTCCCGGCTTTTCGGGTACTTTGATAAAGCCGTTTTCAATAAGATTGCCGTCAATGCCGGTAACAATGTCCTTCCACCACGGAATGTCGACCGAGTGAAGCTCAAGCGCAAGCACATTGTGCATGGCAGCGGCAGTGTGAACGGCGGCAAGGCACGCAACCGGGCTTTCAGCCATGTGTACCGCAACAGCAACGCCGTTTTCGTCGGCAATGTCAGCTATCTTCTTGAGTTCAAGCGCGCCTCCGCAGGTGAGAATGTCGGGGTGTATTACCGAAACTCCGCCCGCCTTTATAAGCTTTTCAAAGCCTTCTTTTAAGTATATGTCCTCGCCCGTGCAGACAGGGATAGTTGTGGAATTTTTCAGCCTTACATACTGATCCGTGTATATCCACGGAATCATGTCCTCCATCCATGCGATGTTGTACTTTTCAACTCTGCGCGCAAACTTTATGCAGTCCTCTACGCATACGTGTCCGAAATGGTCTATTGCGATCGGAACCTCGTAACCCGTGACGCTTCTTACGTCCTTTATGTACTGTTCGAGAATGTCAAGTCCCTTTTCGGTTATGTGTATTCCCGTAAACGGGTGAGCGGTTGTTACTATGTCGTAGGTTGTTTTGTGGGCGCTCATCATATCTGCGCTTACCGAACCGCCCTGTACGTTAAGAATGTGCGGCGCATATTTTTTCATGTCGTCGATAAATCCGAGAGGAGCGCAGAGCGTTCCCGGAATGTCAAGCAGCATGCCTATGCCGAGATCCATTTTGAGAAAAGTAAAACCCATTTCCATTCTCTTTTTGAGAGTTTTTCCCATGTCCGTTCCCGTGTGCTTTCCGTCAACGTCGGTGTCGCAGTAAACCCTTATTTTGTCTCTGAACTTGCCGCCGAGCATCTGATAGAGCGGAACTCCGTATGCTTTTCCTGCAAGATCCCAGAGCGCTATTTCAATGCCGGAAACTCCGCCGCCCTGTCTTGAGGGTCCTCCGAACTGCTTTATCTTGCGGAATATCTTGTCAACGTTGCATGGATTTTCTCCCAAGATTCTGCTTTTTAACATTGCGGCATAAGTTTTGCTTGAAGCGTCGCGGACTTCGCCGTAGCCGCAGATGCCCTGATTTGTCATGATCTTGATAAGCGTGCAGCGTTTGGGCGCTCCGTTAATGTCTGCAAAGCGCATATCCGTGATCTTTAAGTCAGAAGGGTTTGAATGTTCGTTATACATATTGTTTTTTCCTCCGGCATAAATTTTACAATGTAATTGTACTACCCTGAAAACGCGCATTTCATCAACTTTTTCACTTAATTTGCAAACTTTTGCACGGGGGCGGCGCTTTAATGGAAAATTAACATCTTAAAACTCAATTTGTACCGTCAATGTTGTTGAAAAAACAGGAAAAATGTGAGATAATATAATAAAAGAGAAAAGAAAAGTCTAAAACGGAGGTTTTGATTTTGAATATAAACGGTACTCTTCCAAAGAAAAACAGAAATTTCCCCGCAATACTTTTAAGCGCCGCGCTTACGGTAATATGCCTCGGTGCACTTGCGGCAATGCTTATAAAAATAGGTTCGGGCGATGCTGACGCTCCCGACGGCGGTGCTTCGGGCGTCCCCGAAAAAGATGTAAACGTGTCGGTAAACGTATCCGGTCAGAAAGAGATGAGAGGCGTGTGGATAGCCTCGACACTTAATATAAATTTCCCGTCCGAACAGGGACTTTCGGAATCCGCGCTTAAAGCAGAGATAGACGGCATACTCGAAACAAGCGCGAAAGCGGGAATGAACGCCGTGTTCTTTCAGGTAAGACCTGCTGCCGACGCGCTCTATAAGTCGCAGATTTTCCCTGCGTCAAAGTACGTGTCGGGCAAGAACGGTGTTATGCCGGAAAATAATTTCGACTGCCTTGAATATATGATAGACAAGGCAAAAAAGTATAATATAGAGGTTCACGCATGGGTAAATCCTTACAGGGTGTCCATGTACGAAACGGATATTGACTCTCTCTCGGATAACAGCCCTGCAAAGCAACACCCCGAATATACCGTAAAATATGCCGACGGCAAGACGTACTTCAATCCCGGACTTCCCGAGGTAAAAAAGCTTGTAATTTCGGGAATAAAGGAGCTTATTTCAAACTATCCCGGTCTTTCGGGCATACATTACGACGATTATTTTTATCCGTATCCCAAGGACGGCGCGGACTTTGACGATAACGCGGCTTACGAAAAATACGGAAACGGCAAAGATAAGGCTGACTGGCGCAGAGATAACGTAAATCAGCTCGTAAAGGAGACTTATGACGCCGTAAAGAGCATAAATCCCGATTGCAGTTTCGGAGTTTCGGTGTTCGGAATATGGGCAAACGCGTCGAGTGAGAATACGCCCGTCACCGGCAGCGATACAAACGGACTTGAGGCGTACTCCTCGCTTTACTGCGACGCGCTCAACTGGATAGACGGCGGCTTTGTCGATTATATAGCTCCTCAGGATTACTGGAGCTTTACTACGTCGGCAGCGCCTTTCGATAACGTCGCACGCTGGTGGAACGCAAACCTTGAGGGAAAGAACGTTGATCTGTATATAGGACACGCCGCCTATAAAGCCGCGGATTATCCGACGGGAGAGATCGCGCGTCAGGTAGAGTTCTGCCGTTCGTTGCTTAATTATAAGGGAAGCATATTCTACGGCTATGACGATATAAAGAAAAATACCGGTGAAACCGCGTCGCGCTTAAAGGAGCTTTATTCGTCGCAGACATACTATTCCGAACCCGTGCCGTCGGGAAAAGAAGTGACCGTGACGTTCCCGAAGAATAATGCGACGGTTACAACTGAAAAAAGCTATGTAATAGGCACGTCGGATCCCGCATATGAGCTGCTTGTAAACGGAAAACACGTATCGCGTACAAAAGACGGCTGTTTTTCGCTTTTTGAAACGCTTTCTCCCGGAAAAAATACATATTCTCTCTCGCAGAATTCAAAAACAACGACGCTTACGCTTAATTACGGTGCGTCTGGCAGCAGCACTTCCTCGTCGTACCGCAAAATGAGCAAGTTTGAGATAACCTCCGTTTCGCCGTCAGATTCAAGCTGGGTAACGGCAGGCGAAAAGCTTACTCTTGCCTGTGCGGCGCCGTCAAAAAGCGTAGTCACCGCAAAGATAGGAGATACTGTTATCGTGCTTTCTCCTACGATAAATCCTCCCGACGAGTCGGATTATATGTACGAATACTATACCGCGCAGTTTACGCCGTCTGTTTCGGTAGGCGACACCGAAGTACGCTCTCTCGGAACTCTTACATTTACCGCCGAGAAGAACGGAAAGAGCGCGTCAAAGACTGCGGGTGAAATAAGCGTTGCCGGAAAGAACCCGACGGCATATGCAAAGGTAAAATCCGATTATACTCATACCAAGGTCACGACGTCAAGCTCGTTCTATGACGATTTTCTTCCGTCAAGTGCAGGTATGACCGATAATATCAAGACCATGACAAACGGATATTATAAACTGAATTTCGGGGGATATATCGCAAAGGACTCGGTAGACGTGTATTACGGAAAATCCGTGCCGACAAATAAAATATCCTCTGCAAAGGTAACTGTTTCGCAAAAGAACAAAGAGGTTTCGGGCGGAACTACGGATATTTGCTTTAAAGTCACGCAGAATATACCCGTAGACGTGGATTTTCGCGAAAACGCGATGAGAATTATAATCTATAATACAGATACGTCGTCACTGCCGGATATAGAGGTGTCGGCAAATCCGCTCATATCGTCCGCAGAGACTACGCTCGGAAGAAAAGCCGGAATGGTAATATACAGAATAAAACTCAAGAACGACGATAATTTCTACGGATTCAATATTGTCTATGAGGACGGTATGATGAAGGTAAAGCTTAATAATCCGCAGAAACTTTCCGACGGCGAAAAGCCGCTTTCGGAAAAGGTCATAGTAGTTGACGCGGGACACGGCGGAACGGATACGGGAGCGCCCGGACCTGCCGATAAGAACGAATCGGTACTTAATTTTGAAATTGCGTCAAGAGTTGCGGATGAGCTTGAAAAACTCGGCGCAGATGTCAGAAGAACCAGAAACTCGCTTGACA
>URVJ01000021.1 GCA_900551295.1 uncultured Eubacteriales bacterium
CGTGCCGGTTCCGTTTCCGCCCATTCCGTGGTACGCCTCGTATACCCGCGTCAGCGGCTCTCTTGCATATATCGGGCAGTATCCGCGCTCGGTGTACTTTTCGTATGCCCGGATTATCTCGGCTCTGAGCAGACTTCTCACGCCCTCGCGCATTGCTTTGTTTTTGCCGTAAAAGCCCGTAACCCATGTTATCGCACCGCAGCAGATAAACGGTATCAGCCAGTGAAGCGCTATGTCGAATATCTCTTTCATACCGCCTGTTCCTCCGTTTCTTCGGGATTGTCCGCCGCGTCGGATTCGCTCGGCACGTTCTTAACGTTTATCGCCGCGTTGATCTCGGCAAGGTCGTCCTCGGTAAGCACGCCTTTTTCGTTCCAGCCTGCGGCGTTGAGGATTATCCAGAAGTCGGGCATATTGCCGACCGCCTTTAAAAATCCGCTCTTTACAAATTCTCTCATGTTAAACATCATACGTTTCCTCCGTTTGACAGAATAGCGTTTGTAAGCTTTGTTTCGAGTTCTTCAAACGCTTTTGTTATGTCCTTTTTGTATTTTGCATTGATAATGACTCCGTCCGTGTCGGTCGTAAGCGTTGCGGTGTCAGAACCAAGCGTAACACCCGATACTTTTCCGTCGCTGTCGGGTGTGTATGTCACGGGCGCTTTGTACGGCTCGTAATCCGTCGCAGCGTTTCCGAGTTCAAGCTGAGGCTTGAATGTGCCCGTACAGGCTGTGCTGTTTGCGGTACGTTTTATTCGGATAATCAGATTGTCTGTGCTTTCAGACGTCGTGAAAGTAAAAGTATTTTGCGGAGAATCCGACGTATGTTCTTTTTGTGCGGATTGGTTGGTACGTTCGCTTATTACAAAACTGACATTGTTCGCGCCTGTTTGGTTTTTGAGCAATGTGTATGTCTGTCCCGGTTTGACCGAAACCGTGGCAAAAACGAAGTCTGCATATCCGGTTGGAGTGCCACTCACAGTAACACCGGCGTCACCGTTATCAGTGAAAGTTACGCCATTTACTGTTTTTGTTGTATCGGTATACGGATAAGGAATCAGATTCTTGCCGTACTTTTTAACCGACGCAGATGAAATATCCGAAACGTGCGGAGTGTAGGCGGTAGCTGACGTGCCGAGTTCAAGCTGGGGTTTGAAAACGAGATTTTCAACTGTTGTGCCAATGCCTCTGATCATAATTACGCAGACGTAACCGCCTGTAAGCTCCGTTGTTAGCTTGAATGTTACTCCGGAACCGTTATCAAACGAACCGTCGATAACGTTGCCGTTGCGCGGATTTCCGATACTTAAGCTTGCTTTTCCGCCAAGCGAGTTTTGAGGGCAGCCCGAAAGCGTATAATATTTTCCCGTAACCATTGGAAAACTTACTGAGGCAAAGAAATACGAAAAGGTGGCATTACTTCCGACGGTGCCGTTTGCCATAATCGAGCCGTCTGTGCCTACGGTGTATGTCACGCCGTTGTGCGTTTTTGTTGTTAAGGGACTGAGGACCGGAATCAGATTCTTGCTCGCAATGCTCACGTCTGCCGTCTGTTCCAGTTCGCACGCGTCGGATATTCTTAAAGCTTCGCCGCTCTTTTCGGCTTTGAGCGAGAGCAGGTCTATCTTGCTGTCGGTTTCGGATTTTGAATACGCGTCGTTCGGAAGTCCGTCAAGCTTTGCTTTGTCGGCAGACGTCATGAAACCGTTTACACGCTTAACGGCAATAAAATTGTCAAACGTGCAATATCCTCCGGGGATATATACTGTCATTGAATCGACAGTACCGCTGTATTCAAACGTGCTTGTACTTGATACGTCGTCACCGGTTGTTGTTAATATTTCGCCGTTTACGGTAATGCTGAGACCTGCACCCTCGAGATTACCTTTGAATTTGTATTCTGTGCCTTTTTCAAGCGTGATTGTGAATGTGTCCGCACTTCCAGAAAGCTGCTTGCTTGTGACATAACCATTGCCGTCCGTTACGGCGCAAGTTGTAAGGTCTACATCTTCCTCGTTTGTTCCGGAAAGAACAAGCTTTTCGTCAATTTCTGTTTTGTTGTAAACCTCGTTCGGGAGTCCGTTGAGCTTGGATTTGTCGGCAGACGTCATGAAACCGTCGCGAGATGTAATCTCTTTGAATGTCTCGAATGTAACGCTTCCGCTGCCCGGAAAATTTGCAGTCATAACTCCGATTTTACCGCTGTATTCAAAAGGAACGTTTGTGCTGTCGGGAGTTGCTTCTGCAATCATAACGCCGTCAACTTTAAGTTGCAGACCATGTGAATCCGTAGTGCCTTTAACCACATATGTTTTGTCGGCGTCAAGGGTTACGGTAATCGTTCCGACACTTGCTGCAAGGCTGTTGCTCGTAATTATTTCCGATATGGTAGTGCCGTTGCCAGAAGAACACGTTGTTAAATCAACGTCGGTCTCAACAAGTCCTGCAAGCGCGTGTTCATGCACATACCTTTCCGCCGGTATGCTGCCGTCAGCGTTCATAAGCTTGTGGTCGTAGAATTTTACGGTGCCGTTTTCTTTGTTTTCTCCTGCGCCGATCTGAACAGCGTCGCGGCAGTGCTCCGAATTTGCGTCCTTGCCGATTGCAACGCCATTCTTCGTAGCTGCATTTTGACCTATTGCAACGCCTGCAAGGCTCGCCGAATTTTGTCCCGCGTTAAAACCGCCGTTTGAGTTCTTTGCATTTGCTTTTGATTTTTCAAGAGACTCAGCCTTTGCCGCCGTCTCTGCAATCTCAGCTTTTTCCATAGCCGAAATAAAACCGCTTTGCCCCGTGTACTTTGTAATTTTCAAGTACGTATCTCCGGCATTTGTCTTGATTTTGATAGGTTCGGTTATTGTTTCGTACAGTACAAACGGCTCTGTTTGCGTTACTGGATCGTACTTGTACTCTGCACCGTTTACAACGATGCAGTCTTTTCCGTCGTAGTCAGAACCGATAAGCTCTATCTTTGCCGATAACGGAAGATCGGATGCTGTAAATACCGTGTAGCTGTATTCGGGTGTCGGTGTTGCTTCGTCTCCGAAACTTTCCGTAGGCTCAAACCTGTAATAATCCTTTGCACTTCCCGATGTCTGTAAAACAGCTCCGTATGCCGTGAGGTCTACGTCCTCTTTAGTTATGCCGGCAAGGGCGTGGGTGTGTACCTTGCCGAGTTTATCAACCGGCATTCGGTAGACTTTTTCTTTTCCGTCCGAGTCCGCCTGTGTGCCGATTAAATGCGCGCTTGTACTTATGTTTTCCGGCTCGCTTTTTTGCGTAATCGGTGTAATTGCCATTTTTCTTTTCCTCCTGTCAGATTATTGCAAAATATGTGTATTCTTTGTCTTTGGTATTGTACTGATACGTGGCATTTTTCGTATTGTACCAAGATACTCCGTTTTCACTCCACTCTAATGAAACGGAATACATATCATTCACGCTTGCGCTTGTATCTCCGTTAATGGCAAGAAAATAACCGCTGCCGCTTGACACCACTATTGTTTTCGGCGCTGCACCCAAAACAATGCTTGTCGGGTGATTTGTTCCATGTTCGCCCGTACCTATGTATGTACCGGTAATTACTTTCGGAATACCGCCTTTTCCGCAAAGCGCAGCCGCAGTATCTTCGATATTGTTTTTGCCGGTTCCGCCGCGGTTTACCGGAAGAATACCGGAGTTAATATCAGACGTACTGTGCGTATGCGATTTCGGCGCGGCACCTGCTTGTTCGGCTGTCACCCTGTGCGGATTGCTTTTCGATGATGTATGCAGATTCATTTGATTTGAATATGAGCCAATCAAGGTCTTTATTTTCAAAAGCTCGCCGTTTGTCGCGTCACTTATCGGCTTGTCTTTGTCCGCTGTGTTGTCAACGTTTGAAAGACCTATCTGCGCTTTGGTTACGCCGTGAGGATTGTCCGCACTTTCTGTATGTTTCTCAAAATCACTCTTTGAAACGTAGACGGCGGAGCTGCTTATAGCTGCCGAAACATTCTGAGTATCGCCGACAAAAACAAGCACGTCAAGCTGCATTTCAAGAATTCGCTCTGTGTTTTTCGGAACATAGTCCGCCGCGCTCTCGCTCTCATATGCATATGCGTATAATATTTCATTTTCGTTATTGTCCGGATCAAGCGCAAATACTCCGAGTTCGGTTATGCGAAAACCTGCCTCGACTTCGCCGTTTGAAAAAGACGTTTTCAGCGTAACATATTCCGTTCCGGCTGTCATATCGGTAATTTCAAGCTCCATAACGGTATTGTTAAGCGCTGTCGCTTCGGCAATGTCCTGCGGCGCTCCGTTGCCTATTTTGATTTTTGACATTGAGATTTTTTCACCGGCAAGCAAACGCACCAGCAATGCTTTTCCGGCTGCCGTAAGAGAAACGTTCATTTAAGTTATCACCTCGTATAAAATTTTGTTTTGCTCGTCCGCAAGAAGATCCCCGTTTTCGTCCGCAAGCAGCGCGATAGTTTCAATCGTTTCTGCTGTATCAGCTGTGGAAATATTTCTTGCAAACGACGTTCTGATCGCAAGTCCGGCATACAGCTTTAAATCCGATTCTTTGAGTGTGATTGTCGGGTTTATTGCTATGTTTGCCGAAATATACCGGCGCAGCGTGTCGAGTATATTTGCATAATCGCAGCCGGACGGCAGTTTCACATTCAGCGTGTAATCCTTTACATCAGCACTGTCGGAAAAGTCTTTCAGCCAGCCGCAAAGCCACCTGTAAGTATAGACAATACCGTAAGTCCATGCGGCTTTTATGCGCTGTTTTCGCTCCTCTAACGTGTCCGCGGCAAGCGGTACTATTCCGAGTTCCTTTTCCCACATACACACGCCGTTTTCGTCGGCAGTGTCTATGAACTGATTGTCTAAGATAAGCTGAGCCGCTTTCCAAAGATCGTCAAAAAAAGGCTGTTCGGTTCTGCAAAGCTCGCTGTATTCCGCTATTTTCGCAAATTCCGGCGGAAGATATTCGATAAGCTTAGTCGGCATTTGTCACACCGTCCTCGTCAAGTACAGGTATGCTGTCACGGTCCAGTATAAGATTTTCGGCTTTTCCGCAAAGCTTTGTTTCGGCAATATCCGCAACATAATCAGAACATTCGGATAAAATCCTGCTCTCAAGCTGAGATATTCTGACAATTATTCCGTCGGTATCTTTCCACGTATCCGCAAGATCCTGAAAATATCCTTTAACAGCCTTGTTAATGTCCGTTTTTGCTTCGTCAAAGGTTTTTGAGCTGATAAAAGTAAGCTTTGTACTTACCGATATACTTTTTTCTTTTACTCCCTCAACCTTTACGACGTGTCCTATCGGTGCAAGTCCCAAGCCTTCGCCCGCGTTTTGCGTAGGATCTAATTCGGTCTGTACCGTGTTAATAAGTTCATCTGCCGGGACAGTGTTTCCTGACGCCGTAAAAACTATGCGCACGGTTCCCCCGACTGTAAGTTTCTTGTCGGACGACGCCGTATAGACCGCTGTAAGCCATTTTTTTACATTTGTGTCCTTTATGGTATTGATTGTGTCACCGTACCATTTTGCGACTTCTGCGCCCGGTATAAGAGCTGACGGAGATATGTCTGAATTCCACACCGGATATACCTTTACGGCTTCAACGCCGTCAATGCTAAGAACCTTTTTCTCGTAATCTGCGGCATTTCCGCCGAAAGACGGATTTTGCAGAGAATTCATTACACGTTTGCGGAATACTTCCGTTTCTTCCTCGTCGTCTCCGGGAATAAGCAGTTCGGTTATCTCTGCCTTTGTAAGCCCGTCAATGTACTCGATCGGTACAGCCGTACCGATACATGAGTTCGGTGCGCTGCCTGCAGTTTCGCATACGGCTTTGTAATATACGCCGTCAGAATCGCTCCAGATTTTTTCCGTAACGGTAAAATTGTACTTTTCATACGAAAAGCGGCTGTTTTCGGGAACGTCTGTATTGAAACACATTTTAAAAACCGCAAAGCTTGCGTCTTTCGGATATAGACCGCGGTCGGCTGCGCGTTCAATGAGAAAATCTCTCGGCGCAGTTGCAATATATGTCGCGTTGAAAACAAAATCAAGCGCTGTATAGAGCCTTGCAATTTCCGACATTGCCGGAGCCTGTGATACATAGAGCAGCGAGCCTTCGCGCTTGTCGAATTTGCCGTCTATGCTCGCCAATGCGTCCTGCATAAGCTGTTCATATGTAATATTTTCAAACACCTAAATCATCACCTCCGTGCTTTCTTTAATATCTCCGTATATTGTTTTTACAACATAGCTTGCGGACAGCTTGTGCCCTTCCTTTGAAAATTCAAAATCGCACACGTCAGTTATCCGGTCGTCTTGCGTAAGCGCTTGGGTTATGCGCCTCGGCAATTCGCTTTTTACGTAGTCGCACGGCTTTCCGTACAATTCCGAAAGTTCAACGCCGTAATTTTCCGAATAAATCGGGTATTTGTACCGTTCCGTGCCGAGAATCAGCCTTATAGTCTGCGACAATGCCTCTCGTTTGTCGGTTTTTCCGCTTATTCTGCTCTTTTCAAAGTCTATACGGTAGGTATATCCCGGATTTTCAAGTGCTGAAAAATCCGTCTGCGCGTCAATGTCCGCGCTTGTCTGCGGAAGATAGCTTTCGCTCATGTCACCGCCCCCGTTCTGTCGAGAATTATATATTTCTGTCCGCCGTCACACATTATAAGCACCACGTTTTCACCGGCTTTGAGCGCATTTACAACGGTATATGTATGTAACATTCCGTCCGTATCGCGCAGAATGGTTTTACGATTTTTCACAGCGCCCGTAAGTATAAGCTGCGCGCCGGACAGCGTAATTTTTGGGTTTATGCTTACTTTCAGCGGACTTGTGCTCTCGACTTTGCCGGTAAGTACGGACATCGGATTGTGAGCGTTTACGGCGTCTATCGCAGCTTGTTTTATAAGCCGCACAAGTTCGTTTGCGTCAAGTGACAAAATTGTTTCCCCTCACTTTCAGATCCATAAAATGGCTGTTGTCGGTGAATGTATGCTTTGCCTGTTCGACAAGCATATAATTTGAGATTTTCATATCTCCGAGATCCATAACAACCGGCAGCAGCGTTCCGGCACGCACACGGACATCTCCGAGTACGTTTTTTACCGTCAGCGTTCTGCTCTTGGCGTTGTACAATCCGAGCAGCGAATTTGCCATGCTCGTCAGATTAACGTTGTCGTCGCTTACCTTTTCGGCATATTGCAGAACGCCCCACCGTTTTATATTTTCACTGTCCCTTACCGTCACCGGCTCGGCGCCGTCTTTCAGCAGACGTATCTTGTTGTATGTGCTGCCGGCAATACTTGTCTTGTATTCAAAATCACCGGCAGTATCGTTAAAAACAAGCGTGCCGAGTTTCATATCGGAGATGTCAGACAATGTAAGCTTTCCGGCTTTGTCGTACAGCACATACATTTTCCCGGTATTCTTTACCGTTTCATCAAGCGCGTTCTGAATAATGTCGAAAAGCGTTTTACCATCCTCAACTCTGCTCGGTATTTTATATCCGGTATCGGCAATGGTTCCAGCGTTAAGTCCAAAGTCGTCCGCAAGCATTTGTATTACCTCTGACGCGGTTTTATTTTCATATTTGAACCAGTCCTTATTTTTTAAATAATACAGCTGGTCATAGCAGACGGCTTTTATAATCCGGTTATCACTGCCCGAACGTGATTTTTCAAAGACAAAGCCAAAGAATACGGTAACTCCGTCAACGCAAAAACGGCACGCGTCGCCCTCGGAAAAGTCCAGTCCGTCAGTTTTGATAACAGAAAAACTCATTTTTCCCGGCTGTCCTTTTCGGTCCTGCTCGACAGTCACGCTGGCGCAGACGCACGGCAGAAAAACCGAGTTTTCGTGAAATATTGCAAGTTCGTATTTCAAAAGCTGCCCGTCCTTCCACCGTGAACCGTGCCCGAAGATGAGACGTGCAAACCGATTTTTGAGCCGCCGAACGGACGGTTGCGTGTTATTTCACGTCCGCTGCTTTTGGTAGCGGTATACGTATTGTTCGCCGTGCTTTTAGGTATTGTAATAACGGTTCCGGCGTATATCAGATTCGGATTTTTAATAACGTCTGTGTTGGCGTTGTATATTGCGTAGCATTTTGAACCGTCGCCGTAGAACTTGCGTGCAATGCTCCAGAGCGTATCGCCTTTTTGCACGGTATAAGTCATGTCGGATTTTCCGCTGTTGCCCGGCGCGTTGTCTTTTTCGCGTTCCTTTGTAATTACCGCGGTGTTGTCGGAATCAACGGTTATTTTTGTCGTTCCGTAATCGCGGTACTGTTTCATTGAAACTTCAACGCTTACATCAAAACCACTTTTCGCTTCTTCGGAAATCTTGTAGTTTTCAATGCTTACTTTAAAATCAGTGTTGAAAAACAAACGCCTTCCGTCGGGTGATTCTCTTGTTATTTTAAAGTATGTCGGCTTGCGCTCCGTAATAAAGCTTTCCATAAGCGAAAGATAATAGTCCGGAGCATTTTGCGCCGTGAACATCGGAAAAACAAGCGTTACGGAAATGTCCGTAAGTCCGGGCGCTTTAAGAATATTGATTTCACTGCCGGACAACAGCGAAACGGTCTTGTTTTTGCCGTTTATCTTTAAAGTCAGCTTGTCCGGAGTCTGCGGCATTTCTTCACCGCAGAAATAACACTTATATGCCATTTAATACACTCCTTCTCCTGCCGTAATAAGCGCGTCGGCAACACCGCGCGTCAGCTTTGAAAGTATTCCGTCTACGTCGGCGTCGCTGTCTATACGGTTTGTCATGCCTGTCATATCGACTTTGATCTCAGCCGTGGTAAACCGGTTAATTGCTTCTTTTTCGGCTATATCGCGCAAGTATGAAAGCTCTTCGGAACTTTTCGACGTGTTCTTTGCGGTTGCGTCCGAACTTTCGGCAATGTCGGCAAGATTTGAAGAAAAATCGTCGCTTACAAAATCCGAAATTTCTCCTGCGTCGTAGCTGAAAAGACTGCCGACCTTGGCGTCAATGCCTTTGCCGAAGTTGTAGCCGGCTTTCGCGGCATCTCCGTAGTCAATATAGTCCATTTTAGAAACATATTCTTTCCAGCCGCTTTCGTCTTTGACCTTACTCTGCGCTTTTTCAAGGCTGTCGTAAAAATTATCAAGTCCGCCGGTAATATTTACTTTTATGCCTGGAATCTTGTTTAACAGATCCTCTATGCTGTGCGCAAGATGTGAGATATATCCGAGAATTTCAAGGCACATATCGTAAAACAATACTTTTACGGCTGCAGTGGGATTATTAAATACATTTCCGAAAAAGTTTGCAAACTTCGCAAAGAGATTCCATGTCGGGACAACAAAACTATTTGCAATAAAAGCACCGCATATCGAAAACGACGCACAGATGATTCCCGTTGCACTCAAAGATGTTCCGGCAAATTTATTTATCGCGCCCACAGCAGCGTATATTACCGCAATTACGGCGATAATTCCGAGTATGATCCACGTAATAGGACAAGCGAGCAGCGCGGTGTTTAAGCCGTACTGTGCCGCTGTTTCGGCTGCCGTTGCGCTTACTTGTGCATGAGTTGCCGCAGCGTGTGCATATGAAGCAGCCGCAAGAGCAATTTTTATACCCGTGCTGACAGTTTCAATTGCATTAACCGTTAACTGGTATCCGCAATATGCGCCGAGTGCCGCAACAATTCCCCAGATAACGGGTGCGATAATTCCCCAGTTATCCTGTATAAATGACGCAAATCGCAAAGCTCCGTTTGTTGCCACGGTTATAACCGTTATAATTCTTCCGACTCCTTGGACAAATAAGTTTGCAAATTCCTGTATCTGTCCCGAATTTTCGTTAAACAGGTTCATAAATCCGAGCACAGCCGGATAAAGCCCTGCGCCGACAGTCTCTTTAACATCGCCGAGCATATTGTTGAACGACGCTATTTGTCCTTTTGGTGTCTGCGACATAGTTTCATACATATTCGCCCAGCCTTCGTCTATAACGGAGTTAATAACCGCCGCAGCCTGCATTTCGGAGCTTACGTCGGCATATTCCGCACCAAGCTCGTTTACTATCTGCGAATGAGTTGCCGTGCCTTTTACAATGGCTTTCTGCGTTTCGGTAAATTTAAAGCCTTTTTCGTTCATGGCGTCAAATGAGCCGACCATGATTTTACCGAGATTTGTAGCGTAGTTTGTCATTGCGGTGCTGTCAAGTTCCGCGCCGCCAGACATACCGGCTGCATAGTTTATAAGCGTGTCCATCATGGAAGTTATCGCGTCGCCGTCGGTAAAGTACGTTGCAAGTTCCGCAGCTCCTGCGATCATGGCTTCGTCGCCGTACATACCGCCGCTTTGAATGTCCTGCGCCTTTTGAAGTATCTTGTTGTAATAATCGCCCGTTCCCATGTTTGCGGTAACGGTTTTTAACTGCGATTGTGCGCCGATCTGAATGTCTGCAAGGTTTATTCCGTCAGTAACAAGTCCCTTTACGGCGTTTACACTCATATACGCGCCGGCAATTTTGGCTATTTTGCCTGCAAGTCCCTGCGCGGCAGACTCACCCTTTTTGATTTTTTCGTTATACTTATCTTGCTGTTCATTGCACTTTTTCCAGTTATCTTCCATTTTGTCAAGCTCAATGTTTGACTGGTCAAGAAGTTGGTGCATTTCACGAAAATCTTTCGTATTGACGGAATTACCGGACGCTCGCTGAACGTTCTCAAAATTCTTGAGCATTAAATTCATTGCCGACGTGATCTTTTTGAGCACCGGAGACATACCGTCGTGCAACACAAGCGAAGATTGTATTCTTCCCGTTTGAATTCACCTCCCAAAGCAAAGAGCAGTGCATTTTCCGCACCGCTCCGTAATTTATTTCAGTTTTGCCGTCTCTTTTTTCTCATTCTCGGCACGAATGTCGATTGCCGCCCTTACAAAAGCTTTTTCGTATTCGTCAAGCGCAAGATACTCGGACGGTTTCCATTTGAATTTGTGGAGAGCATAGTAAGCGTAAGTCGCTTCCGGATCGCCCTCCGTTATCAGTTTTTTGCTTCTTCGGTAAGCTCGTCCGCACCCTTGAAACCGCAAAGGTCAAGTATCTGAGCAATATATTCGTCAAACTCGCCGGGAGTAAGCATTGACGAGATAAGATCTTCGGCTTTTTTGACACCGTAACTGTCCTGCAGCTCAATATTGTTGAGATCTGGGAAAACCGTGCATTTGACCGCGATCTTTGCCTGATACTGCGGTACATCGACTTTCTGAGTGAACTGTCCGCGCTTTCCGGGCACGGGTATGTCACGTATGCTGTCGTTGCGTATCTTCTGGTTTTCGGAGGCGGAAATGCACCTGATCTCCCACTGTAAGGGCTTCCCGTTCTCGTCGGTAAAGCGTTCCGACGCGATAATTTTCTTGTTTTCAACCTGCTTTGCATTCTGCGCGAAAAACGCAGCTAATGTTGTATTTGCCAATGATATTTACCTCCGTATTACATATAGTCCGGGTTCGTGAATTTTGACGAGCTTGTATATCCGTTTGCGTAACCGCTTATTTCCTGTTCGATAAAATTACCCTCGGAATCGGCGAGCGACAGCAATATGTCTCCGTCGAGCACACAATCGTTGTATGTCTTGGTGCTTCTTCCGACAGACGTTGCCGGATCTTCGTTTGACACCTGAATTTCAAATCCGGGCATTACGCCGTTCTTTATAAAGCTGTAAACAATGTCGTCGAATATCTCCGTACACTTGTATATTGTCATGGTAAACGGGATTTTTACCGAAACCGCCTTTACACCGACAACGGGATTGCCGAGAACCGGTACTTCCTTTGTGGAAATATTCGCCTTTGCTTCAAACTTTTTGCACATCATGACAGAATAGCGTTTTCCGTCGATTTTTGCAAAGACTTCGGCAAATTTCGCGTTTACGGCATCCTTTGTATTCATTCCATCAGTAAACAATTTTCTGTTCCTCCGTTTCTTATACTATCATTACGCGCATATACAACTGATCCATGGTGTTCACGGGCTGAATGCCGTCAAAATCCACCGTAACGGCGCGCTTTTTCTCGCCGGCTGATGTCTTTACCGTCTTTTCGTCAAAGTTTTCTATCGCGCCGACAGACTGAAGATCTTTCATAAGCTTCACAAGACCGTTCCAAAGCGATTCGCGCCCAGATTCGTTGTTCGGCACTTTGCCGTGATACTGCCCGTTAAACAGAACCGACGTATCAATTGCAATGCGGTCAATTATTCTTACAGTCTGATTGTCGGAAAAATCTTCGCCTTTTGTCTGAGTATAGGTCACAAGCGAATTTATGTCTTTGAGGACCTTGACTGTGCCGTTATCGTTGTGGAGCATGAATTTGCCGTCCGAGATTGCCTTTTCAAGATCTGAAAGCGTGTAATCGGTGTTTACGACGAGTTCTCCGTCGTATTCGGTATTTGTAAGCGATTCGTTTACGTCGGCTGCGGCAAGCGCACCGGATACCCAGTATACAAGCTCGTTTGAAGCAGTGCCGTCTTTTGTAAACGCATTGTTCCATACGCCGACAACACCCTCATAATCGCCCGACGGCTCATATGCGCAAAGCTGTATTTTCTTTCCGAGTTCATCTCTCATGCGCTTTGCGAATTTTTCAAACAGCTTTATTGTTGCCGCGCTTTGAGTATCGCTGTCGGATGTTTTTCTTACCGGACAGCACAGCACGTTGTAATAATAGCTTTCGATTGCATTCAAGAAATTCTGATAATGAGTTCCGGTAATCTCTCCGTCCGCACCCTGTGTAAAAGGGCTTCCGGAGTCTGCGGCAAGCGTTCCGGTACTGTTCCAGATAACATAATCGTTTGCTTTAAGCTCGGATATGTTCTTTACCGTCTGCGTGTCAACAAGCCCTGAGCCGAAATACGTGCTTACGTCAAACGCCGAAGTATTGTCAACGTTTGCTGCAACCGATACTTTTATCTGATTTCCGAGAACACCCGGATATTTTGCCTTTCCGTACTTTGCGTTCTGAGCCGCAACACCTGTGCCGAGCCTGTAACAAAGCACAGTCTTTGCGTGTGTGAATACCTCGCGAAGCGCTCTCATTGCAGCGTTGTCGGCAGTGTATTCATATCCGAACAGTTTCATGCTGTTCTTTTCAAAATCTTCCGCAGTAACTTCAAATATTTTTACTTCTTCGCCCCAAGACAAGGTGAGAGGACAAGCAACAATTCCGCGCTGTGCAATATTCTGCTTGCTATTTGTACGGCTTATAAAATTTATATATGCGCCGGACAGCACTTTGTCCTGCGCCGTGAAACTTCCGCCCCCATATGCCATATCAGTTTACCTTTCCTTTCATGTAATTTTCAATCATTTCCGACGCTGCTTCTGCGGTATAAGATTCGCCGTCCGAAAGCAGAGCGCCTAAAAGGTCTTTGTATTTCAAAAAACTGTCCGAATTTATAAGCTGTTCTTTGGTAAAAACAATCTCTTCGGTTTCACTTTTCTTTTTGTCAGTCATCTTGTTTTACCTCCTGTTCAATAATTAATGTTTCCATTGTATTGTCTTCGCCGAAATATGCCGAATACGTAAAGAACGGATATGACACAAAACAATGCAGCGTGTCGTCGCTTATTTCAGACGAAAACTCCGTGCAGTGAACAATGTCGCCGCCGGACGTCTGTACGGTTTCGAGCACTCTGCCGAGTATGTCTGCTTTTTCAAGACATTCCACACGCATACCTTCGCCGAAAGAGGGAAAATATATCACGTCAAACGTCACGCTTTTTGCAAAACGCGAACCCATTTCACGTGAGTTTTCGGGGTTCATCGGCAAGACAATAAAATCGCCGTTGTTTAACCCCTGTTTTACCTCTCCGCCGAATATTCCCGAACCGGGAAAAGCAGCGTGTAAAGCAAGAGTTACCGCGTCAAAGACGGCATTGTAATCAATTTTCGCCACCGCCGAACGCCTCCTTTAAGAATTTTTCAAGCTCTCGCTGTACAATCTCCGGAGTTTTCTTTTTTAGATCCGCTTCGGAATACCTCATCATGTACCGCCCGTTTACCCAGCCTTTTTTTAATTGCTTCCCGAGTGCCGGAACGTATCTGCCGGGCGTCTGTCTGTGACCGTATTCCACGTAGCTCGCATATTTCACCGGGTTTATAATCCGGATAATATAATGCCCTCCGGATTTTTGAACGGACAGGTTTTTCGCATATTCGGAGATCTGTGACGCAGTCGGCGAACCTTTCCCGCTTTTTGCCTGTTCTTCCGTTTCCGATGTCCAGCCTCTGCGTAGCGTGCCACCCGTATAACTGCCCCAGTATTGTTCAAGACGGGCAGCTTCTGCGGAAAGAAACTTCTTTTTTTCGCCGCTTTTGCCAACGGCTGTAACAAACTTTTCGCCGGTCAGTTCGGGTTTTACGCCTACCGGGGTTCGCTTTACGGCAAGTGAAATCAACATTGCCGCAAGCTTTTTTGACATATGGTCGCAAAACTTGTCAAGTTCAATATTTTCAATCTTTCCGAGCTTTTCACGTAATTCCCTTAACTGCTTAAATTCCGCTTTTCCCCAGCTTGGCATTATGCCCACCCCTTAAATAATTCGAGCGGTATCTGCTTGTGTACCGAGTATACCGCCGGTACTCCGCTTCTCTCGTATACCTGCGACGTGCCGTTTTGCGTCACCGTGATTTTCGAGCCTTCGGGTATGTCGATACTTTTGTCAACATAAAGTTTTATACTCTGCGTCTTTTCTGCGGCGCTTTCGGCGCTTCCTGCACTGTTTACGCTCTGATAAGACAGACGGCAGGGCACGTCCGTATAAATTTCATTTTCTGTCTGTATGACGCGCCCTGTTTTTTTGTCCGTGCCGTTTTGCCTTACCGTGACCGTGCATTTCCCGTCCCAAAGACTTTTTAACGCTGCCGAATACAATTCGCTGTTTACCATGAAAGCCTCCTGTAACGCAAAATAACGGCATTGTCGGGTGTTGTAAGCTTTTCGCATAAAGCGTTAAACTTTTCTTCGGGAGTACCGTCCGAACCTTGCGCAAACGTTACCGATATGTCGCCCTCGGATATGCTCTGAGCCGGTGCTGTAAAATCGAATACTCCGTCAAGCTGTCCGCTTGCCTTTTTGTCTTTGAGAAAAAAGCCGGCTGCCATGTCAACATGAACATAGAAAAGACCGTCGGGCACCACACTTGTGTTGGTGAGTGCCGTCAGAGTCTTTCCGGCTTTGGCTGTACAGTATTCAATCGCGGAATTGTCTGTGTCCGTCGGCTTGTACCCGAGCATTTCAAGACGTGTCTTTACGTCATTTACGCTTACCATAGCTTTTACGCTATTTCAAACCAACCCTTTGTTTTCGGGTTGTCGGACGCTTCGGGCGTTACCTTTATGTAACCGTTGCTGCCTGCAATCTTCGCATAATATGTCTTGTCGGCTGACGGTGTAGTGTCGGTCGAAGCTGTTGCAGCTCCCTTGAACAGCCTTACGTCCTTGGTTTCGTCGTAAAGAGCGGCAATGTAATACTTGCGTGCAACTATCGTGTTCATTCTGTGGTCGATGTCGCGATCCTGTTCAATCTCAGTGCCTTTTTTGTTGAAAAGCTTAACGGCTTCCTTAGTCGCAATGTAAACCGAGCCGGGCGTTGCGTCCTTTTTGTTGTAGATGTTAATTCCGGCAACGGTGCCGACGTATCCGGTTCTTGCAAACGCTTCGACGTACTGCAGGGACATTCCGAGTTCTTTTCTGATTTCGGCGTTGTCCTTTGCGCATACAAACGCGAACATATTTACGTCCTGCGGCTTTTCATACGGAAGAAGAGCCTGTGCGTCGCAGAATGCCGAAAAGTCAAGTTTCTGCGTCGGGAAAACAATAGGCGTCTTTGCAAACTCCGCGTAAATGTCGGCGTTTACAGTGTTGAACATATCCGTGCCCATGTGCTTTGTGCCGACGGGAACAAGCTCCGGATCTGCCATTTCCTGCTCGTCGTAGTAAACAAACTTATTCTGTGCAAGAAGAATTTCGTAGGTCTTAGGCTCGAAATCCACCTGAATGCTCTTGGTGTTGCCCTGACCTACGGTAAGCTTTTCGGTGCCGCTTGTAGCCTTATATACGTTTACCTTGCGTATCATGCCTGCTTCGCCGACAAGCGAGTTGTCCACAGTGCAGAACTGCTCAAGGTCAAGATGTGAATTGTACTGATCCTCTACTTCGTTCGAGAGATAAAAATTGTCGTAAATTGTGTGTGCCATTAAAGATTAACCTCCGTTGTAAATTTCTTTGTACCGTTCGGGATTTTCTTTTGAAAATTTGTATCTTTCCGCGGACGGCATTTTTCGTAATGTTTCGAGCGTCATGCTCTGCGCCGACGGCTTCTTTCCACCGGGATTCCCCGGCTGCATACCGGACATCTGGTGCGTGGGTTCCTGTGCGCTTTCAAACATAAACGACGTGTTTTCGGACTTTACAAGCTTTGATATTTCCTCGTCAAGTCCTTTTACGCTGCCGTCGTCGGAAAGCTTTGCACCGCTTAAAAATTCGGCAAGCAGCGCTTTTGCGGCAACATTGTTTTTTGCTTTTGCCGCGCTCAGTGCCTTGTCAACCGCATTATCAAGCCTTATACGCGAGATCTCCGCGTCATACTTCTTTTTTGCGTCGGCGTTTTGTGTCTGTAAGGTTGCGATCTGCGCTTTAAGTTCGTCGGCGTTTCCGGAAGACGCCTTAAGTTCTTCAAGCTGCGTATCACGTTCCTTAATTGTTTCTTCGGCGGCTTTGAGCGCCTCCGACTTTGTGTTGAAATCGGACTTTGAAACAAAGTTCTTGCCGATTTCCTGTGAAATCTGCTTGTCAATATCCTCGGTGTAATTGTCTGCGAGAATATTTTTGAGCCATTCCAGCATTGTGTCTCCTTTTCCGCGTCCTTTTTTTCGAGCCAGTCCTCGTACTGCGGCGCACTGCTTGTTGTCCGCCGTGCAAGCGGTAATTTTGTGTATGAAAAAAGCACCGGAACTTTTCTGCGCGATGCTTAAATCAGTAATTTGAGTATAAGAAAAGCACTGTACGTTTCTGTACAATGCTTACTGTTTTTTATGACGATCAATTATAAAGCTTAATCAATCTTTTCCCATTCGGTCATAGCGTCTGACTCTTTCTTTAAAGCAGCCAGTTGCTCATCAAGCTCTTCAATCGTAAACTCGCTATCCGGATAATGACCGTCATAGTAGTAAATTTTCATCATAACTGCCTCCATTCTATTCCGTAATTGGTTTTAAACCTATTAAGAGCAAGTTTAATTGCTTCTTCCGCTCAAGAACTTAGTTCTGATTAAAAATTTCATCATAAACTTTTTGAAGCTTTATACCCACGCTATCCGGTTCATCATTATTAGCAAGAATGTTATCAACAATTACAGCGTCTATTGCATCTAACACATCGTCAACATCGTCAGACTTAATAAGTTCCTCTATGTTGTTAATGTATGGCGTCAACACCTCAATTTGCTTAGCTGTTACTATCATGATTTAGCCTTCTTTCTTCCTGTATGTACCGGATTAACTTGAATAATATTTCCAGTATCAGGATTTACCGAAACTTCAACCGCCTTGTTTCTAAATTTTTGACTTCTTCCGTTATTTGATTCTTTAACAGGAAGAATTTCTGCTTCTTTGCTTGTTAAAGCGTCCAAAATATCAGAAACTTGCACGCCGTTTCTCTTTTGTTCTATTGAACCAATCGTTCGGGCAATGCAATGATAAGATTTACCTGTGATTTTTATGTTGTTGCTCGTAACAATTCCAACAATTTTTTCGTCAATCTCTTTACTGATAGCTTTATAAAGTTCAAAATCGGCAAGCGGTGTAAGCTCACCTGTATTGATTGCCCGACTGTATGCCTTAAAAGATTCCCACTCAACACTATACTTAATTTCTTGAAATTCTGCAAAATTTTTCGGTGCATTTTTTCCAAGCAAATCTTTATAATGCTCAAACAGTTCCCTGTCAGCACTATCATTATACGCCATTTTGCGTGACTTGTCAACAACATCTGCGCCATGTTTTTCATTTTGCATTTGTTTCCACTGTTCATAAGTGGTATTCCCCGGCACGGTATATGCCTTGCCGGTCTTGACGTCCCTCGCAAACCGCCTTCCGACATCTTCAAGTTCCTCAAAGTACGGAGCTGTGCAGCACCTGCAATTCGGGTGAAACGGCGGTGCGGTAATGCCCTCCTTGAACTCTTTCATGTCAAGCACCTTGCCGTTAAACCGTCCGCATATCGGGCACATATGCTTGTCAAACGTTCCGAATATCTCGTATCTCTCAACCCCAAGTTCGTTGAAACACTCTTTTTGCGCAGCGCTTGAAAAATACGCGCTTTCCGTCATAACAAGCCGCCCGGCGTTATACTTTGATACTCTGAAACGCTCTGATATTTCCTTTATGGCACGTTCGGGCGAATCGCCGGTTGCAATCATGCGTGTAAGCGACGTGTTTATGGTATCGACAAGCGCCTTTTTGTCTTTCCAGCAACGCGCGGTAAAAGTCATGTCATCGGAAGTCCACGGCTTGTCAAGCAGTTTTTCAAGCTTTCGTGTGTCAATGCCCTGCATAGACCAGCCGACGCCCAATCCCTTTTGTATTTCAAAAGCCGTGCGGTTATAGCTCTCCGTGAATGCGTATTCTGCCGCTTTGTACGTGTTTTCTATGCGCATGGCACCAAGAGCCTCAGCGTGCTGTCTGAGTCCTATTTCAATGCTTTCAAGCCGCGATATGTGAACTCTCGCCGAAGCGTTTTCAAGTTCTTTTTCCCAGCTGCCGTTTATAGCGTGTTCTTTGCCATACTTTATGTACTGTTTGACGTCCCATTTGAATTCCGCAAGTTCGTCGGATTTAAGCAGCCTTTGCGCGTCGGCATATTCTATTTTATTGTTTTTTGCAAACCGCTGATACCATGACCGCATTCCCTTTTCCACGTCGGCGATCACGGCGGTGTACACTTCTTCAAGATTTTTGACGTAATCTTCAACAACCCTGTTTTCGACCGCGTCTGAGGCAATCCTTATGCGGCGTGCCCAGTATTCGGAATTATTCATTTGTGCTTACCGCGCCGTTTTCCGAAAGTATTCCGAATGCCGCAGCGCTGTACTCGTCGTTCATCTGAGCTTGCTCGGCTTTTTCGCTTTCAATGCGTTCAAGTTCCTTTACGGGATCGTCTACCCACGGGTGCTGTTTTACGATTGTTTCCTTGCTGATTATGCCCTGCGACTTTCCGCAGTTGTTAATGGCTTCGGATTCGTTTATAAGTATGTCGCGGTTGAATATGACCTTTACAGGCTCACCCATAAAGTTGCCTGCGCCGGTATTTGCCAGATGAGCGTTCACAAAGAACATCAGATCCTCAAAAGCCGCCTGAAATTCTGTTTCCATGCCGTTTGCGTCAAGGTCTATATCGGAATACATAGACTGAATGTTCATCTGATTAGGAGTACCGGAAAGCCGTTCGTCCTTGGCGTCGTAGCCGCGCGCATTTTCGATAATTGACTCTTTAAGCAGCTTCATGACGGTTTTGTAATTTTCGGCATTTACGATTATTTCAAGCGTTTTTACGTCGCCGTTCACTCCGTCAACGCTGCGGACCTTTACTGCGCCGTATGTGGCAAGATTGCGTCTGAATTCGCCGAGATTTTCACCGTCGTAATTGTGCAGCACAATAACAGTGTTGTGTACATTTTCCTCCATGCCGTTTACAAAATCGGAAAGAATCAGATTGTACGCGTCCTGTAAGCACTTTACGGAATTGAGAAGCGGCGTTTCGCCGTGGTTTCTCTTAAAGCATATAAGCGGCAGCCTCTCCCAGTTGTACGGTTTCTGCTTTGAGTTGCCGTCCGACACCGTGATGTATGAACCCGACGGAGCGTCGTTGTCGTATATAAGCGATCCGTTTTCCCAGATAAAACGCTCTATTCCGCCGGCGTGAAAGATTTCGGCTTTGTCTACGATTTTCTCTGTGCCGTCGTTCTTATACTCGTATACCTGAAAAAAATGCACGGCGCAGTCAAGTTCGGTGTGTGACGTATCAGCCCAGAACGGCAGTATTTCATGCGCCGGAAACAGCTCAAAAGAGAACTGACCGTTATCGTTGTAGTACGGCATTATAAAGCATTTTCCGCCTATTATGGCTTTTTCCGCGGCAAGCTTGAATTGTCTTTGCACTTTGGGCGTAAAAACAGCGCTCAGAGCTTTTCCGTATGCGTCGTTTTCCGAGTCAAACGTCAATGGTTTTCCAAGAAGATAATTCGCCTTTTGGTCAACCATTTTGGCATATTGATTGTCAACAATGCGGTTGTTCGGAAGATTGTCAACCGGGACAAGCTTGCCGTCCTCGCCGATCACCATTCGTTTGCGTGTCAATATGTCCTGTTTGCCTTCATAATAGCGTTCGGCGTTTATCTGCTGCGCGCGTTCTTTTGATGTTATCCAGCGTGCAATTTCAATCTCGATAAATTTTTTGTCAGTAATGCCGGGAGTTATATTTTTGCGAAGTCCGGAAAAGTCCTGCACATCGTCAAATAAATTAAGTGTTACCGTTTTTCTCCCTCCTCCCTTTAGTCAAAGCTGTAAGTGCTTCCTGCGGAAAATTCTTCCGCTGCGTATCTCATTGCGTCCATAAGGTGGTTAAAATCATCTATCGGAATGTTAATCTTCTTACCGGTCTTGGGATCTGTTGCCCAAGTGTAATTGCTTATTTCGGTCAGAAAGTTTGTGCAGCGCGGGTGTATGATAATGTGAAAGCCCTGCAGATAATCAATGCCGCTGGCAATGCTGTCTTTTCCTTTTCTCGATTTGCGTATATGCGAAAGTCCGAGATCGTACAGCCTTGCAATACTTTTAGGCTCTGCGTTGTCGGCGCGTATGCGCTCTTTTGCATAGCCTGCGGCGGTAACATCTCTGGCAATATCCTCGTTGCTCATGGCGCGCTTGTATATTTCATCAAATACCCATATTGTTTTGCTGTTTACGTCAATAAGACCGCAAAAAAGCGCTGTCGGATCGTTTGTATATCCGAAGTCAAGTCCGAACATGGAGCGCACGCCGGGTATCTTGCTTATTTCTTCCGTGCTGAAAGCTTTTTCTTCCCAGTTCTCGTATATAAGACCGTCAACAATGCCCCATTCTCCAAGTCCTGCAACGCGGTAACGCCGCGGATTGTTCTTTTTCATGTTCTCGAACAGGGTTTTGTCGGTATCGTCCAGAAACTCATTGCAAAGATAGTTTGTAGTCATTGCAAGGACGTCGGGCGCAGAATTATCAAAAAAACGCCCCTTTAACCAATGGTGTTCGTTCCACGGGTTAAACGTGAGCGTTACTTGTTTAAACAGTCCGTCCGGGACTTGTCCTCTTATACTTTCGTCAAGCGTGTCAAAATCCGCCTGTGTGCTTATCTCGTAGGCTTCCTCGATCCAAAGCCAGCATAGAACGCCGACCTCGACGGTAATAGACGTAACTTTGAGCGGATCGTCAAGACCGCGGAATAAAATCTTCTGTCCGGTAGGTCTGTATGTCATTTCAAGCGGACTTTCCTTTATGTCCCACCATTCGGATACACATAACCTGTTGATTGCCCATTTAAGTTCCGTAAAGCAGCTGTCTTTGAGTGTTCTGTAAGTCTTGCGCACACAAAGAAGATTGCTCTGCGGATACTGCATAATGCGTACAATGGAATTAAGTGCTGTGGTTTTGGATTTTTTGGAAGCACGTGAGCCTTTGCATACCCTGTAACGTCCTTTGTAATTCCAAAACGTACCGTAGCCCTTGCCGACAACCTCCGGAAGAGATATTTTTTTAATCTTCGAGCTTGTCATCTCCGGAAATCACCACCGGAACAGCGCCTGCGACGTCTACTTTGTCGGTAAACAAGCCGTAACGCTTGCCGAGCAATTCCGCAGCCTTTAAGCGTTCTTTTGCCGAAACGTCAATATCGGCAATTTTCTGCATACCGTCGCCGATAAGCTGCAATGTTTTCTCCGTGTGCTCGCCGCGCATGACGGCGGTAAGATATTCCATAACCTCAGCTGCGTCGGCTGTCTTTTCGTTGTGCAGCTTTTCAAGCTGTTCGTCGATATAGTTTCTTACGTCTGCATAAGTCAGCAGCCTGCTGCCGCATTTTCTCGCAACTTCGTCGCTTTTTATATTCGGGTATGCCGCTCTGTATGCACGGCTTGCATTGCAGTCGATGATGTATTCATCGGCAAATTTACGCTGTCTGTCTGTTATGGAATATCACCTCTTTTCAAAACTGTCCCTCCGACCGCAACCGCCGGCTATTAGTGTCCGGCACAAAAAGGGAAAGCATTTTACTGCTTCCCCTGCATTCCTATGATAGCATTATACCACAGGTACGGCGGACAAAACGGACAATTTTTCATTTCTTGTGATTTTTTATGTACCTCATGCAGATTTTTCGTGCCGCGTCGCCGCTCATATTTGTTTTTTGCCCGACTTTAAACCATTCAAGACAGCCTATAAAGCGCCAGTGCATAACTGCTGCAGCAACAACGTCGTTTTGTGCTACCGTGAAAAGAATGTAGTCGAGTATCTCTGCGCGCTTTTGCTCGGCTTCTTCATACAGTTCTGACATTTTGCGTTCTTTTTCCGTAATGGCAGACGCATATTTTCCGGTTTTATCCGATACTGCTTTTCCGCTGGGAATATCCGAAAATCCTACAGCCGTCTTTGCACCGTAAGCCTTTGCACGAATTTCAAAAAGTTCATTTTCCAAAACTTCGATAAGCAGTTTGAGTTTGTAATACGAAGATAATTCTTCAAGCGTCAATATATACACCCCCTATTTCACTTTAATGTTGGCAGAAAACGGGCTTTTCAAGTTTGCTAAGTCAATGCCGACCTGTTCGCGTAACTTGCGTTCGCAGAGCCATATCGCAGCCTCGTCTGTGTCGTAGCAGTAGTAGTCAAGCATTCCGTCAATCATGCCGGACGTCGCGTTGTAGAACTGTAATAAACGCTTTTTGCCGAATCCGAATTGCTCGTGTAATTGCCAGAGGATAATTGCCTCGACGTTGCGTACTACTTTCGGCATAAGCCCGCGTAACTCTTCGATAGACGCGTCAACCGCAGCTTTTTTCATCTTGGATGTCAGCTTGTCCCGTCCCGGTATGCGTACTTTCATATAAAATCACTCTCCATGTTTATAGGTATTCCAACAGTGCCGTCGCTCCAGTCTGTGCATACTTGATACGCTTTCATTACTCCGCACCGCCTTTCAATGCTTTTTCATTCGAGCCAAGCCCTGTCGGGTAGCTGTTCAATGAGCTCATCAAATCTTTTTGTGGAATTGTCCCAAGGATAAAATCCGTCTTTGTCCGCAGCGTCGTAGGCTTCGTCTATCTCCTTTATGATTCTCAGGTACGATGTGTTGTCCTCGCGCAAAATATCAAACGCAGCTTTCAGACTGTCATAGCAGCTTGTAATATCAAGAAAACTCATTACGATTCCAAATACTTGCCCTGCCGTAGAAATCAGTTCGTTTTTCGTTAGCCGTATGAGCCGTTTCCCCGATTCCGTTGTCCCGGCTTCGCCGTCATAGCTTACAAGAGAGTAATAGTCTTCCTCATAACCGTCATAGCCGACAAGCTCATATCTGTTGCCGGCAACACCGACAAGAAAATCATCAAAGTATTCTGTGACATAACCGTCGTAAAGCACTTCGGTTAGCCGGTCACACTTTGCGGATAAATCGAAAAACATCATTTTGAATTCGTATTCCTCTTCTTCATCGCCGTCCAATGCTGCAAGAAGGGTTTCGCTGTCTTCTTCAATGAAATATCGGACATTATCGCAATTCTCCGAAATTTCAGATAGCTCATCACGGATTGTATCAAGGTTGAGTCTTGCAAGCGCCGCCTTTTTGTAGCGAAGCCGACGAGCTTTTTCTTTTGCAACGTTATTCATTTTTCGTACCGCCCCACTCATTTTCGTCTATCTCTTTCTGTTGCAATAAATATTGCACTACAAGTTTATTGAGTAAATTCGTAAAATCAACAATATCAAATTCTTGCTCTGTTACTTCTCTCATAAAGATATTTAATGCATACACTATCGCTACAAAATCCTCTGTCAAATTGTCATCATTCAGTTGCATTTTCTGTAAAGATACTTGATTTTCTTCACTTCTGTAAGCGTTTTTGATTGCTTCCATAAAATTTATTATTTTTTCATTTAGCGTCATTTTCGTCTACCTCCTTACCCCCATTGTTCAACCATAGCCTTGGCTATGCCGGGGAATGTTTTACTGCGTTCTTTTGCACTTCTTATTTTCGTTCCCGATTGCTTTCTTGAATTTCCGTGATTATCTTTGCTGCCACCAGATACCCAACTAATTACATTTTCAGTTATGAGTTTCGTAGGCTGCAAGTTCGGCAATCCGCGCAGCCATAAACAAGTTTTTTTACTATATGGGTGCCCGTGTTCATACGGCTGTATTATTTGCGTGTATTCAGGTAATTCCCATATTCGTGTAGGTATAGGGTTTTCTATACACATTTTTTCGCAGTCGGTTGTATAAAAATGCATGAAAAACTCTTTTGCTTCTAAGCCTTTTTCATATCTTTCTTTATTTAATACGCCCTTTTTAGGATACAGCCGCATCGCCCCTGCATTGCTTAAATATGTACACGGCGGATGTGCTATAATTAAATTCCATTTACCGTCAATTTTATGCTTTACCCCGTCTGTTGTTTTAAATTCACAATTGCCGTCAAGCAATGGTAAGACATCTTGCATTATATGCCATTCGGGGTGACCTCCGCTTTGGTCTATTATGTCACAGCTGTATGCCTCGTGTCCTTTTTCACGAAACGCTGCGCATACTCGTTGACTTTCCTCACAAGCTACTAATACTTTCATTCGTCTACCTCCGCAAGCCAATAGGCTTTTTTGCAACCAGTGCAATCAAAATCCGCATATTTTTCTTTGTTTTTGCAATCATAATCACAATCTATTTTGCAAGGGCAAATATTAATAGCACCTTTGTATATATCAGCATTCGGAAACATCTTCAGAAACTCGCTTTGCCTTGTCTTTATCGGGTGTTCCTTGCACCAGTTGAGGATTATTTCGTTGATTTTTGTAAATTCCTCCGAACCCGTGTACCTTATTCCGCAATAAAGACTTTTCAAAGGACAACTCGCACACTCATCACCGACGAAACAATGTGCCCGCGTGAACCTCGCATAATCATATATCGTTGCTTTTTCCATTCCTGTATTCCTCCACATCACATAATTTAGCATCAACAATGCTGTAATTTGCTTTGACGTCCTGTAAGACGGCGGTGTAAATAGATTTGCCGTTACGGTCGAAACCTATCTGTAAAAGTTTCGGAACGTACTTTATACCGTCGCATAATACAAGTTCGTCGGGTTTCCAATCGACGTCGCAGAAACGCAAGTGTTCTCCGAGATGAACCGTAGCTTTGAAACACTTGGTAAGATATTCGTCGCGCGTCATATGCTTTCAATCACCACAAATATGCCGGTAATTTTCGCATAGCGTTTTTCGCAATGCTCCGAGCATACCTGAGCGTCGTCTTTCCAATAGTGCAGTTCCGTCATAACGTCCTTGAATAATTTTTGCAGATTGTCAGTGTCGGGACGTGTGATTTTGAACTCACCGTCGGCGTGTGACTTTCCCATCGGAAATAACCACATCACCTGAAGCCTGACGGCACCCTTGAACGGTTCTTTCGGAACGTGTTTTGCAAGGTTTGCCTTGAACAGACTTTTCACTGCCTTAAGCTTTTGCGGCTGATAGATAACCGGCTTGTTTTTAACAACGGCGATTTTGTGTTCCTGTGCCGTAGCGGTCGGGATCTTTTTCAGCGGCAGAAAAAACTGCGTTGTCATTTTTAATTTTTCTCCTTTCGCGCTGTATAAATATTGTTATTAATGAAAAAGGCAAGCTCAAAGCCTTTTTCATAATTTATATATTTATATATAGTGTTTTTGGTGCAACGTCTCAAAAACATGATTTTTATGTTTTGGGTGCAATGTCTCAAAAACATATCTTAATTGCTTTTTCGTACTATAATTGTCGGCTGATTTCCAATAGAACGTTGACTTACAAAACCGTCGTTTTCTTTCAAATATCTCCAAACCGTGTTCTTTGCAACACCCATTTCATTTGCCATAGCTTCGACAGTAATCGGCTCGCCGGAAAGTTCAAGAGAGGAATATGCAATCTCAAACTTGTTATTGCGCTTTTCCTTTTTCATCTCTTTCGGCACACGTGCCTTGATAGCTTTCTGCCATGGTTCGGCACCGGGATCTATATCCCCTAACTTCCCCGTTTCGTCAATAACGTGCAGCGGATAGTCAAACCACACGTTTATAGGCTCGAATTTCGGGAACTCTCTCAGCGTGCTTTCGATACGCCATGCGGTACGTGCCGCAGCCTTTGCCTTGAGCTCTTTAACATACGCCGCCATGTCCGCGCACAGCTCAGGTGAAAACAGGTTCTTACAGGCTTCAAATGCCTTTTTCTCGCTGTATAAATCGTCGCGCAGTATCTTGTCCTCCCAGCTGGGAGAATACCTGTTAAGCCAGTTTACGGCAGCTTCTTCGACTATGCGGTTGTTTTCGCTTTCGCGTATGCTGTCCGTCAGTTCAAGCTCCGTAAGGTCGATAAGCGCGTCGGGATCGCGTGCGAATACGCCCGAACCCGAAGCACGGTCAACGCTCTTTTTCGAGCCTTGCAAGCCTTTTGAATGGTGGTGGCAGTATATGACCGCCGTTCCGAGTTCCGTGCATATCTTGTCAAACTGGTTGCAGAAATATGACATCTGTTCCGCGCTGTTTTCGTCGCCGGTAATGACCTTGTAAATGGGATCTATTATAACGGCGATATAATCCTTCTTGTGCGCACGGCGTATCAGCTTCGGCGCAAGCTTGTCCATGGGAATGGTGCTGCCGCGAAGATTCCATATGTCAATGTTTGATATGTTGCGCGGCTCTTTGTGAAGTGCCGTATACACGTCGCGGAAACGGTGCAGGCACGACGCTCTGTCAAGCTCTAAGTTTATGTACAGTACGCGTCCCTTCGCGCAAGCCTTGCCGAACCAGTCGAACCCCTCCGCAATGGAGATTGAAAGCTCGATAAGCGCAAACGACTTGCCGGCTTTTGAAGGACCTGCTATAAGCATTTTGTGTCCCTGTCTGAGCACGCCGTCTATTAAGCACGGCGACAGCTCCGGCATATTGTCCCATACGTCGCAAAGGCTTTCGGGATCGGGCAGGTCGTCGTTTACGCTCTCGATCCATTCCTGCCACTCGGTAAACGAGCTTTTGCCTATGTTGGAATCAATAATAAACTGCTTTTTGCCGCCGCGTTCAAATCCCGGCATACGCGAGAGCCTTGACGGATTTCTGTTCTGCGCGTCTACCTTAAGTCCGTTCTTCTGGCATATGCGGTACAGATAATCAACTCGCTTGCGGTATTCGTCGTAACTCCCGGCGTCGATTTTAACTATCGCGTGTATGCTCTTTCCGCCGGAATATACGAGCATGGCGACCGGAAGTTCAAGCTCGTGTATAATAGCGTGCTGTTCTTCAAGCTCCATGTTGTCGGACTCTACAAGCGCATATCTGAAATCCGTTACGTTGTCGTTTTTTACGCCTTTTCCGTCAAGAGGATTAAACCGTATCCATGCGCCGGCAGCTTTGTTGTAGTCGCCGAAAACGTCGCAAATGTCCGTTACTTTGGAAAGTTCCTGTATAAGCTGTCCCGCGGTTCTGTCGTAGCTTCCGGAAGTCGGCATAAACTTTCCGTCTTTTTCCCATACTTCGGTAACGTAGCCGACGTTTTCCGTACTGTCGAATATCGAAAGATAACGGATAATCTCCTCTTTCGGATTCCAGTTTTCGGGTTCTTTTATCTCTTTGCCCTCAAGCCAGTTGCGGTTGATGACAACAAGATCGTCGGACTTTTCGTGAGCGCCTATCGTGCTGTTCCAGTCAAGCGCATAGCCCTGCGATTCGGCAGGCTTAAAGCCGTATGAGGACGCTATATCGTAGATAGTGCCGCCCGTGACGGGCTTTGCGTTGCCGTTGAACGTAGACCACTTGGAAATACATTCTCCGCTGTGATAACGCTTTGCGTCGCGCTTAGACCATTCGTCCCAGACGTTTACCGAAAATCCCTCCTGCTTTAGGCTCATTCCGATTTTGTACCATTCTTCGTATGACAATATCGCAGGATCGAGATATTCAAGCATTTGTGTTATAAATTCTGTGGTGTCGTTCATTTTGTACCTCTCAGTTCTCACCCGGTACATACAGCGAAGGAGTTATGCCCGGCGGAAGTCTCCAACGGTTTGCGCTGATACGCCCTATCAATCTGTTTGCGTCCTCCTTTTGCCATTCGCCGACGTGCTGAAATCCGTATTGTTCAAGCTTGCGTATCTGCTTCGGAGACGTAAGTCCGGCAGCGTCGCGTTTTCTTAATTTTGTTAGCAAAAGCTCGGCTTTGCCGGCATTCGGAATTTCGGACGCGAATATGCCGAATTTTTCAAGCGTTTCAATTTGTTTTTTGCTTGCCGGCAGCATTTCGTGACCGAATGCAGGCACGTAATTTGCAAGATCCGCGTCGCAGATTGAAAGCTCGTATTGCAGAGGATCTACAAGCTTGCTTTTTTTATGTTTCATTTGTTCGAGCGTAGCCGCAAGAGCCTCCTCACGGCTTGCAATCACGTCGTCACTGGCTTTGGATTCGGCTTCTTCAATGTCGATCGGGTAAGGATTGCCGTTTTCCGCGGCTTTTTCCGCATTCTGCACCATTCTTGCGGCTACCTCGTCGTCGCGTGCGATAAGATGTGCCGGGTGACAGAGATCGTGTCTTTCGGTGTGCCAGAGAAAGTCAAGCAAGAGCAATTCTTTTTTGCCCTCGCAAAGACGTGTTCCGCGTCCCACCATTTGCGAATACAGGCTTCTTACTTTTGTCGGTCTCAGCACAACAACGCAGTCCACGCTCGGGCAGTCCCAGCCTTCGGTAAGCAGCATTGAATTGCAAAGTACGTTGTATTTTCCTTTGTCAAAATCTTCAAGCACCTCTGCGCGGTCTTTGCTCTCGCCGTTTACTTCCGCCGCCTTAAATCCTCTGAGATTCAGTATATCGCGGAATTTCTGCGACGTTTTGACAAGCGGCAGAAACACGACTGTCTTACGGCCGGAACACACTTTTTTCATTTCGTCGGCAATTCCGAAAAGATACGGATCGAGCGCCGTGCCGATTTCTCCGGGCTTAAAATCTCCGCCGGATATGCCGACAGAACTTATATCGAGCTTTAAAGGAATCGTAAGCGCCTTTATCGGAGAGAGATAACCTTCCTTTATCGCACGCGGCAGCGAATATTCATACGCAAGAGAATCAAATACCTCGCCCAAGTTTTTCATATCTCCCCTGTCGGGAGTTGCCGTAACTCCGAGAACCTTGCTGTGTGAAAAGTGAGATAAAATGCGCATATATCCGTCGGACAGACAGTGATGCGCTTCGTCTATTATGATATTGTCAAAATAACCCTCGTCAAACTGCTCCAGACGTTTCTCGCGCTGCAATGACTGTACCGAACCAACAACAACTCTGTACCATGAGCCTATACAGCTGTTTTCAGCTTTTTCCACTGCGCATTTAAGTCCGGTAGCCTTGTACAGCTTGTCGGCAGCCTGTTCGAGAAGTTCTCCGCGATGAGCCATTACAAGCACGCGTTTGCCGAGTTTTACGCGGTTTTCAATTATTTTTGAAAAAACAATGGTCTTTCCACAGCCTGTCGGCAGGACGACAAGAGTTTTTTCCGTTCCCTTGCCGTCCCACTCGTTTATGACCGCGTCCATTGCTTCTTTTTGGTACGGTCTGAGTTCCATGAATTAAAACCTGCCCGGAATAAATGTGCCCGAAGGCGCGGTCTGCGGCTGAGCTGCTGTCTGCGGTACGTACTTTTCGGGATCAATGAATTTCTTTATCTCGTTGGAGGTAAGTTCATTGCCGTTGTTGCTTGTCCACTTGCGCAAACCGACTTCGCATTTCCCGTGCGCACCTATAACCTTGTTCCAGTCCATTACAAGTTTTTCCCCGTGTTTTCTTTCGCCTATTGCGGTAAAGAACGCACAAAGCATACCTTCGCATTTGGTGTGAAGAAACAGATTGTGCGTCAGCTCCACATAACCGCATGTAGCTTTCGGCGTTGTTATCCTTATTGTTACCACTGCTTTTGCGCACGGCGGAAGCTTTTCGGAACCGTTGTGCCTTGCACGCGAGAAGCCCGAAACGGTAAAGTCGTATGTGCCCTCGTCAAGCAGAACAAATTCCGAATCGTGTTCAATGGTACTGTTCCAGTCGAGTTCGTGTCCGTTGTCCTGTACTCCGTAGTTATTCATAATAAAAATACCTCGTCTTTCTTTTAAACATTCATTTAAAAGGGAATCGAATCAAGTTCCCTGTTTTGCTTTATCATGTCAAAAACCTGTTCCCACGCACCGACAAGAACGCCGTTTACAAAGCCGGGATCATAGTTTTCAACAGGCGTGTCGGACGGATAATATCCTTTCATGCCGACTACTCTCTGTATTTCACCGACCGAAACGCCGCTGTTTCTCATAAGGTCCCTCAGCGCCTGCGGAAGGCTTTCGGGAATGTCGGCTGTCACCGCTGTTGCCGGCGGAACGCTTTGCGCCTGTGTTTCCGGCTGTATTTCCGGAGGATATTCGTTTGCGTTTACAGCCTGTTTTGCCGCGCAGAGCCTGTCGTATTCCTCTTTGGTAATGGAAAATACAGGCTTTGAGCTTTGCGGAGGATTGCCGTCGTTTGTCATGTACGGATTTTCGCCGTCAAACCAGTATGTCGGTACAGGCGTCTGCGGAATCTGAGCGTTATTCGCCGGAATTTCCGTGGAAGACGCCGCCTGAATACCGGCGGCTGATTGTGCAAATATGTGAGCTATCGCGTCATACGAAAACGGAAGTTCGTCGGGCAGACCGTAACGGTTCTTAGCGTCCCAGCACGCATGATGCGTTGTGTACATAACTCTTTGATTGCCCTGCGCCTTGAATTTTGTTCCGTCCTTGTTTACCGCAACGGCAACAGTCTTGTAATTCGCGAAAAGAAGCATATCCGCCCATTCCTTGATAAGCGACGAAATCTGAGCACCGGTCTTTTTGCTGAGTTTTAATTCCCAGCGGTCATATTCGCCGATCTCGTCCGGCTGAGAAAACTTGCGCAGCTGTGCGTGCGCCGTACATACTACGTTTATCCCGGCTTTTATTACGTCTTCGAGAATATTTAAGAATTTCCCGAACTCTTCGTACATAAATACATAACCGGCACCGTATCCGAAATCTTCAATGCCTGACTTGCCCTTTGACGAGCAAACATAATCCTTGCAGAGCATTTCCGCCCAGTCCACGGTGTCTATTACAAGCGTTTTGCAGTTCCTTGTCTTAGCAACTTCGTATACTTCCTCTTTAAGCATTGTCCAGCTCGACGGACACGGATAACGTCTTACATCAAGATTGCCGGAGCCGTTTTCCGTATCTATGAAAAGCGGATCGGGAAAATGTGCGGCAAAGGTGCTTTTTCCTATTCCCTCCGGACCGTATATAACTACTTTCTGCGCTTTTGATATTCGTCCGCTTGTTATTTCAAAACTCATTTTTAAAACCTGCCTTCCGTCCATGCCGTTGTATTGGTATTACCTTTGGTTTCGGCAACACAGCCGTCTTCAATGATAACGCTGCATTCGTCGCCTGTTGAAACTCTTGTCGCTATTGCCTGTAAGCCCTCGCTTTCAAGCCACATTCCGAACTCCTGCAATGTGTCGGTGTCCATCTGCTCAAGCTTGTCGAGAAGTACAAAACCGCATTCCGGCTTTAATTTGCGTACTATCGCCGTCGCAACTTTCAGCTGTTCCGCACCCGACATACAGTCCCACTTGTTACCTTTGTAGATAAGCTCCCCGTCCTCAACCGAAAGTCCCGGCAAAGGCAGATTTGCATTGTCAAGCAGCTTTATGCGCTTTGAACGTATGTCGTTTATTGCAGAAGTATATTCTGCATACTGGCGCTTGTAATCCTCACTGTCCGAAAAAGCCTTTTCGCGGTCGAGATTTGCACGTATGCGTATGTTGAGCGCGTCTATATCGGCAATGTTCTTTTCGAGTTCTTCCGTGCTTCTGTCTTTAAGTTCGGCAGCCGAAAGACGTGCAAGTTCAAGGTCTGCAATGGCGTTTTTGAGTTTCTCGCTTATCTCCTCGTATTGCTTTTGATAAAGTTCTTTCTGTGCTTCGAGCTGCTTTACGCGTTCGCGCTTTCGTTGATTTTCGCCGTTCTGGGCAAGAATGTCCTGCTGCTGCTTTATAAGATCTCCGGCACTGACCGGGGACGCTGGAACACCGTCGTAATGCGGAAGTTCAAGAGCGTATTTTTCTTTCTGTTCTGCCATGCGTCCGACGGCATAACGTTCGTTGTACAGTTTCTTTTCCTCAATCTCAAGCTTTAATAGCTCGTCGCCGACGCCGATTATCTGTAAAAGCGTGTTTGCCTTTTCGGTTGACGTGCTCTCCATAAATTTAGGAAGATTGAGTGCGAGTTCTTCAATAAAACTGTTAAGAAGATTTTGTCCGGCTCTGTTTCCGTCCTTGTCGGTAACTTTGAGCGAACTGTTCTTTCCGGAACGTTCAACGGTAATTCCGTTTGAAAGCTCTATATGTAAACTCGGGGTGTTGTAAGCGCCGTCTCTCTGAGGATTTGACGGACGGTATCTGTCGCCGCCGAGTGCCCAGCATATAGCGTCGAGCACGCTTGTTTTACCCTGTCCGTTCTTTCCGCCGATAATGGTAAGTCCGTTTGCTGAAGGTTCAAGCTTTACAGCCTTTATTCGTTTTACGCTCTCAAGTTCGAGAGAATTTATTTTGATGCTCATTTGAAAAATATCCTTTCTTTATGTTATTTAGCCATAATTACCACGTCACCGGGATAGATAAAACCGCCTTCGTTGTGCGCATAAACCCAGCCCATGTAGTCCTGCATAGTCACGCCGTCGGGCTTGTACCTCTCAGCAATGCTCCATAACGTCTCACCGGAAGAAACACGGTGTTCAAACGCTTCGTACTGCGGTTTCGGGGCTGTTGCATATTTTGCAATAACCACTATCAGCAAAACTGTGAAAAATATGAATCCGACTACTTGCAAAATCTCAAACAGTGTGTTATAATTGATATGCAATTTGTGGGTGTGCCGTTTTTTTGCGGCACGTTCAGCCGTTACTGTTCCAGCAGTGCGGCTTTTTTTGTTGTTATTCATACCGGCTCACACCTTTTCAAATTTCCAGTTGCCTGACTGATATATTGTTTTTGTTTTGCAATCTTTCAGTGTGGCGTTGTCGGAGAGTTTTATGTTGTCTTTTCGGTTGTTGCTGAAAAGGCTGATTACGACTGTGGAATTGTCGTAAGCCTCGACTGTGGAATTGTCGTAAGCCTTGACTGTGGAATTGTTGCAAGCCTTGACTGTGGAATTGTTGAAAGCCTTGACTGTGGAATTGCCGTAAGCCTTGACTGTGGAATTGTTGCAAGCCTTGACTGTGGAATTGCCGTAAGCCTCGACTGTGGAATCATTCTTTACAACAACATTTTTGCAATCTTTAATGTAATACGTATCACCGCCTGAAAGCGTTATGCCGTCAACGCCGACAAGTACGTGTTTCTTATGCCATTCCTTTACTGCTTTGATAAATCTGTCTTTGTCAACTTCTTCAACATACCATTCCGGTAATATGTCCTGATCTACATGGTATATCCACTTATTAACGTCCGAGAAAATATTCTCTTTCGGATAAAATTCCGCTCTTACAAATAATCTCTCGGCGTTTTTTCTTGTGTCCTTGATTTTGAGTTCTTCGAGCATATCCGTGTGGCTGTCATAATTCGGAACGAACACACTGTCCTTTAAAATAATTCCTGATTTTAATTTGCACATTTTTTCTTTACCTCTCAAACTTTCTTGAATTCCGCATAAGCGTTTTTGCACATCTCGCCGAAATCCTCGGCAGGCATCTGAAGTGACGAGGCAAACACGAAAATCTCGTCAAGCTTGAAATTCAGCGGCTTCATAACTCTCGATCTCAGCGGCTGATAGTTCAGCGGATACTTCACACGGCGGATAAAGTCTTTCACCGTGCCGTACCCCCTCCTTATCATCAGGTTCTTTAGCGTCGCATAGATCTCCGTGCTCGCCCTCGTAAATCCGTTTTCCCTTACTTGTCCCATTTTTCTTGACCTCCTTGTTTTTTATAATTTTGTTTGTTTACTTCACCAGTTCGTCAAGACTTACATTCAAAAAATCAGCTATTTTTAACGTAAGCGTTAATGACGGGCATTTGTAACCATTTACAACATACGATATAAACATTTCCGTTGCACCTACCTCTGAAGCAAGTTTGCGTTGTGTTATACCTCTTTCGCCCAAAATTCTTACTAAGTTTTTTCCTAAGTTCACATTTTTTCACCTCGATTGTTGACAAAAAGAATTTTTCGTGCTAAAATGGTCTAAACTTGTTTAGCATGGTTATATTTTAGCACGATTTTTTCGTGTTGTCAACAATTCGGTTAGATTTTTTCTAACTTTGTTTTGTTGTACAAAAAAGGAGAATATGCTTTGTATACTTTAAACAAAATTCTTGAATTACTCGACAAGCAAGGAAAACAGCAAAAAGATTTAGCAGAGTTTTTGGGCATCAATAAAAATAACATTACAGACTGGAAATCCGGAAAAAGTAGATCATATACTAAATATTTACCGCAAATTGCTACATTTTTAGGAGTTTCAGTTGACTATTTAGTTGGTAGCGTCGGAAGTTTAAATGACGAACTGTTTAGATATTTAGATTCGTTATGCAAAAAAGCAAATTTTACTTTTGCTGAAGCTATGAAAAAATCAGGCATTACAGATGAAGAAATCGTAAGATATTATTCTGGTGAACGTGGTATAATTTTTTCGTACAAAGATTCCTTATCAAAAGTCTTAGGTGATGACGGTAGCCTGTGGGCAAATATGACTTTTTCAAATAAAGAAAAGCCCTCCGATAACGGAGAGCTTGACGAAATAGATAATGAAATTATTAAAGTACTTTCTTCTCTTTCAGCTGAGAAGAAAAAGGCGGCTTTGGAATACTTGACGTTTCTGAGCCGGCAAGAGAACGGAGATAACTGAGAAACAGCTTTTTGTTTTCTTTAGACATTTTTCCGAGCATTTGCTTTAATTGACGTTCTTCCATTATGTACTCCTTGTGTTTTTTTCTTTGTCTCAATTATAGCACATATGTTCTGTTGTTTCAATCGTCAAAATACACGAACTTTTGTTCTGATTTATGTCGAATAATACAAACTTTGTGATATTTCAATTAAAGGAGCTTTTTAACAATGAGTACGAATTATACGTGGAATGAACATCCTAACGCACCTTCTAACATCAATTCAACTACTATTCCGGACACCCAGACATATGTAAACAATAACACACAGCAAAAGAATAAAACATCATTCTTTCAGAAACTTAAGTCTGCGTTTTCAAAAGGAAAGCAAGACTACAATATTAATCAAGCAATGCAAATGATGTCCCCGGAACTTCAGGACGCCGTATCCTTGCAAGCAAAAGTTCTTGCACTTAAAGAGGAAGAAAAAGAACTTAATGTCAAAATAAGTCAATTACATAATTCATTGCTTGACCTTGACGAACAAACTCTATATCAGGAATTTGCCTTATATAAACCTAAATACGAGTATAAAAATATTGACGAGTACAAAACAAAGCTCGATGAAATTCGGGATGCGCAGAAGTGGCTTATTAAACAAGACAAAGCCGTAACCGGCAATACCAGCTGGACCGTTAACAACAGCGTTTCACAAGGTCGTAAAATGGTTAAAGATATGCAAAAGCTGTTACTAAGAGCCTTTAACAGCGAATGCGATGAACTTATAAGCAGAGTTACTTGTGCAAATGTTGAGCTTTCTATAAGACGTCTTGAGAATTCTTGTGAGGCTATTTCAAAACTTGGAACTATCATGTCTATTTCAATATCATCTGCATATAAAAACTCAAAACTTCAAGAACTTGAGCTTACATACGAATATAAGCTTGCAAAACAAGAGGAAAAAGAACATCAAAAAGAAGCTCGCGAACGCATGCGCGAAGAACAAAAGCTTCAGAGAGAAATCGAAGAAGCACGTAAGAAAATTCAAAAGGAACAAAACCATTATCAAAATGCCCTTGAAAAAATCGAACGCCAACTCGAGACAGCCTCAGAGACCGAAAAAATTGATATTCTTGCAAAAAAAGCCGAAATCGAAAACGGGCTTGCAGAGATAGAAAAAAACCTCAAAGACGTTGATTATCGTGAAGCAAATGCAAAAGCAGGATATGTGTATATAATTTCCAACATAGGTGCATTCGGCGAAAATGTATATAAAATAGGCATGACAAGACGACTTGATCCACAGGAGAGAATTGACGAACTCGGCGACGCTTCTGTGCCGTTTAATTTTGATGTCCATGCAATGATTTTCTCTGATGACGCGCCTGCTCTTGAAGCCGCGCTGCACCGTGCATTTGCCGACAGGAAACTTAATATGGTAAATCAGCGCAGAGAGTTTTTCCGCGTTTCGCTTGACGAAATTAAAGAAGTTGTAAAACAGAATTTTGATAAGTCTGTCGAATTTATAGAAGTACCTCCGGCAGAACAATTCAGAGTATCAGAAAAAATCAAACAAGAAACTATCGCGTAAAAGGAGTAAGCCGAATGCCGACAACAGAAAAACTGCCGTCGGGAATGTGGAGGACGCGCGCGTTCTATACGGACACAAACGGACGTCATCAGAAGTCTTTCACCGCCGAATCAAAAAAAGAATCGGAATTTCTCGCTTTGGAATTTCTTAATTCAAAGCAAAAGAAAAGCAAAAGTGCGGAAATGACCTTGAAAGAAGCTTTCGACGCATATATAAACGCACGTGAAAATGTCCTTTCCCCGTCAACGGTGCATTATTATCACAAAATGAGAAATACATATCTCAAACCGCTCATGGAAATGAGATTGTCCGCCATAACCGAGGAAGCCATACAAGCCGCCTTAAACGCCGAATCAAGAGCGCACTCACCCAAGACCGTACGAAATATAAACGGCTCTCTTTCGGCGGTTCTGAGGGCGTACAGACCGGAATTCGTTTACTCGGTAAAACTGCCGCAAAAGAAAAAGCCGGAAATATATATTCCAACTTCCGAGGAAATAAAAAAGCTGCTTGAATATTTCAAAGATACCGAAATGGAAATACCGTTTATGCTCGCCGTGTTTCTCGGACTTCGTCAAAGCGAAATCGTCGGATTGAAATGGAAGAATGTTTCCGAGGATTGTAAAGCGGTAAAAATCGACAGCGCAATAGTTAAGGGCGATGATAATAAGCTTTTTGAAAAAGCGCCGAAATCGACCGCAGGTAACAGAACCGTTTCCGTTCCGGATGAGCTTGCAGAGAAAATGCAAAAAGCCGAGCGGCGTACAGAATACGTAACTCAGCTGAATGCGTCAATGATGTACCATAGGGTTTTTAATGCTCAAAAAAAGCTGAATATTAAACACTTCAGATTTCACGACTTGCGCCATTATAACGCGTCTGTAATGCTGTCGCTGAACGTGCCGAATAAATATGCTCAGGCGCGTATGGGACACGCAACGGATAATATGCTTAAGAATGTATATCAGCATTTGATGAGTGAAAAAGAAAAAGAAGTAAATGAGAACGTCAATAAGTATTTTGACGATTTATTTAAGTAATCCTGTGTCTACTTGCGTGTCTACTTTGTCATAATATCCGCACAGATTTTGCTTTTTGCGGAGATGTTATATACTGTGTAGAAACATCAAAAGCCGCGTAAATACGTATATATAACAAGAAACCGCCTATTACAGCGGTTTCTAAAATGGTCGGAGTGAGAGGATTCGAACCTCCGGCCTCTTGGTCCCGAACCAAGCACTCTACCAAGCTGAGCCACACCCCGAAAAAACAATATTTTATTGCAACGCTTGAATTATATCACAACCAAAAACTTTTGTCAAGCCGTTTTGAGCGATTTTTTTGTCCGCGCTCCAAAATCACGCTGTCCTCTCATGTGCCGCGGCACTTTTTCGGCGTCCGATGCAAAAAACACGGTCTTTTTTTAAAAAAGTGTTGTCAAAACCGCTTATCGACTGTATAATATAGAAGTATATTTATGACTGTCTGGAAAAGGAGCGTCTTTTGATGCCTTACATCAATACAAAGCTTGAACAATATAAGGAGTATCTGCACGGCAAAACAGCGTCGGTTCTCGGACTCGGCATAAGCAACGCGCCGCTTATAAAATTTCTCATCGAAAACGGCGTGAAAGTCACGGCGCGCGACGCAAAGAGCCTTGAACAGATAAAAGCCGCAGGGCTTATCGACATTGATTACTGCAATGCGCACGGCGTGAAATTCATACTCGGCGAAAACTATCTTTCGGATATTACCGACGAGATAATCTACAAATCTCCCGGAATACGCTTTGACCACCCCGAAATTTTAAAGGCATATTCGTGCGGCTCCGTCATAACAAGCGAAATGGAGGCGTTTTTATCGCTCTGTTCGTCAAAAATAATCGCCGTCACCGGCAGCGACGGAAAAACCACCACGACAACGCTGATCTCCGAGATTTTAAAAGCGGACGGCAAGCGCGTTTTTCTCGGCGGAAACATAGGCACGCCGTTGCTGAGCCGCGTGGGCGAGATAACTCCCGAAGATTTTACCGTGCTTGAGCTTTCGAGTTTTCAGCTCCACACCGTAAACCGTTTTGAAAATCCCGGACTTCCCTTTTCACATCTTGTTTTCCCCGACGCCGCGGTTATTACAAACATTTCACCAAACCACTTGAACTGGCACACCGATATGGACGAATATGCAGCTGCGAAATATGCGGTCTACGAAAATGCGCGTCCCGGCTCACTGCTTGTGTCGAATTCGAGCTGTGAAAACACGGCTCACTGCATGGAGGACGCGAAAAAGCTCGGTTTAAGAACTCGTTTCTTTGCAAGCGGCGTACCGTCCGACATCAATGTAAAAGACGGTTACATATGCGTAAACGGCGAAAAGATTATAGCGGTTTCCGACATAGTTATCCCCGGAAAGCACAACGTCGAAAACTACATGGCTGCAATAGGTGCGACTTACGATTATGTGAGCAAGGACGCCGTATACAAGGTTGCAACAACTTTCGGCGGTGTCGAACACCGTCTTGAGCTTGTCAAAAAGGATAAAAACGGAGTGAGATATTACAACAGCTCTATCGACTCTACTCCCACGCGCACTCTTGCGGCGCTTAGCTGTTTCGGCAGCGAGTATGACGGCAGAATTGTGCTTATTCTCGGCGGCAAAGACAAAAATCTCGATTTTTCCGAGCTTGCAAACGTCGCCTCACTCAAGGCAAAAGCCGTTGTTATTTCCCATGATACGCCCGAATGTAAAATTTTTAACGCGTTCAAGTCTTCCCCGAACTTCGATCCGTCAAAAACTCTGCTTGAAACCCGTGACGGATTCGATGACGCCGTTAATTTCGCAGTCACACTCGCTTCCCCCGATGATGTCGTTCTCCTCTCTCCTGCCTGCACAAGCTTTGACGAATTTGACAACTTTATGCAGCGCGGCAACAGATTCAGAAAATTAGTTACAGAAAGAACGAAGGAGAACGCGCTTTAGAAGGAACGCGCTTTCTTTTTAAAAAGAAAGCTGCAAAGAAAACGATAGCCCCTAATTTAGAAAAGAATTTCGGGATACTCCCTGCCTCCGGCTTGTCCCGTTCGCAGTCAAACAGCAGGACTGCGAACTCAAATCTAAGCAGGTGCGTGAGTAAACTATGGAAATTCAGTACAAACGGTCGCTTTGGAAAGTG
>URVJ01000022.1 GCA_900551295.1 uncultured Eubacteriales bacterium
TTGAGCAAAAGTCCGCGTGGGATTGATGTGGTATCTTTAACTTTGGGAAACTCCCGACTCCCATTTGCTTACGGCTTTTCCCGTGTATGAGATCTTTTCCGCGAGTTTTACCTGGCTCATGTGAAGTTCCGTTCTTCTGCGCCTTAAATTCTGTGCAAAAAGCTGTCTCTGATTCTGCATTGCAAGATCCCCTTTCATATCAATTATATCACCGCATAATCCGCGTGTAAAGCCATGATTTGTGTACTTATAACGAAAATATCTCTGATTTTGCGATAATTAGACGGCGAAAATGCGGTTTGTTTACAAAATCATGTAGAAATAGGCCTGCTGTATATGGTAAAATCTTCCCATAATAAAGGCGTTGATCGGAAACAAGTAAAAACGAATGGTACGTGCAAAGAGAAACGGCGTTTTGGTGAGAGCCGCGGACGTGCTGCGTTTTGAATACATTTCGGGAGCTGCCGTTTGAAAGACGGGCAGGGCGTTTGAGGTGCTTTGTCTGCCGAGTAGAGCAGGACGTGTTCGCACGTTACAGCGATAGAGTATATGCCGCGGAGAATGAATGTAAGCGGAGCGTACTTGACGAGGCTTTTGACCGTGAGGCAAAGGCAAATTGAGGTGGTACAGCGTTATACACGCCCTCTGTTTAAATACGGAGGGTGTTTTTTTATACCTTTTAGCTCTCCGTCAGTCATAAAATGAAAGGAGTTTTGAAAATGGTATTGAAAATTGTTATGCTTGCGGTATTTTTCGCAGTAATGGCAGGTATCGGACTTTACTGCCGCAGACACGCGGCGGACGTTACGGGCTTTGTGCTCGGCGGAAGAAACGTAGGTCCATGGCTTACGGCTTTTGCTTACGGAACGTCGTATTTCTCGGCGGTTATATTTATAGGCTATGCGGGACAGTTCGGTTGGAAGTTCGGCGTCGCGTCTACCTGGATAGGCATAGGAAACGCTATTCTCGGCTCGCTGCTTGCGTGGGTCGTGCTGGGCAAGAGGACAAGAATAATGTCGCATACGCTTGAAAGCGCGACAATGCCCGAATTTTTCGGCAAAAGATATGACAGCAACGCTCTCAAGATCGGCGCGTCGGTGATTGTATTTATCTTTCTTATCCCGTATACGGCGTCCCTCTATAACGGACTTTCAAGACTTTTCGGCATGGCGTTCAGCATTGACTATACATGGTGCGTTGTCGGAATGGCGGTGCTTACGGGTGTGTACGTAATTGCCGGAGGATATATGGCGACAGCGATAAACGACTTTATTCAGGGACTTATCATGCTTGTCGGAATTTGTGCCGTTATATGGGCGGTGCTTTCCGGACACGGCGGATTTATGGCGTCGCTTAAAGAGCTTGCCGAGGTAAAGGACGCGTCGGTTACGGACATGCCGGGTGCGTTTGCGTCATTCTTCGGACCTGATCCGTTCGGACTGTTGTGCGTTGTGATACTTACGTCTCTCGGCACATGGGGACTGCCGCAGATGGTGCAGAAATTCTATGCCATAAAGGACGCGCGTTCGATAAAGCAGGGAACCGTAATATCCACGGTATTTGCGCTTGTGGTTGCCGGCGGCTGTTATTTTCTCGGCGGATTCGGAAGAATTTCGGGCATTGCGGTAGATCCCGCGTCGGGTATACCTGTCGGAGGATATGACGCCGTTGTTCCGGAAATGTTAGGCTCGCTTAACGACGTGCTTATGGGAATTGTAATAATACTCGTACTTTCGGCGTCCATGTCAACGCTCTCATCTCTTGTTCTTGCATCAAGCTCGACTTTAACGCTTGATTTTATCGACGGCGCCGTCGTGAAGAAGATGTCCGACAAGGCAAAGGTGCTTTGCATGAGAGTTCTTATCGTCGTATTTATCGCGGTAAGCGCGGCTATTGCAATAGTGCAGTACAAATCCGGAGTTACGTTTATCGCACAGCTCATGGGTATTTCATGGGGCGCTCTTGCGGGAGCATTTCTTGCGCCGTTCCTTTACGGCCTGTACTCAAAACGCGTATCAAAAGCTGCGGTATGGGTGTGCTTTGTATTCGGAGCAGGAATTATGGTTCTCAATATGCTTTTCCGTTCTCATTTCCCGTCGGTTTTGCAGTCTCCGATCAACTGCGGAGCCTTTGCAATGATTTCGGGACTTGTAATAATGCCGGTCGTCAGCCTGTTTACAAAAAAGCCCGACAAACAGCTCTTGGATACCGCGTTTATATCACTTTCCGAATAAAATTGTGCGTTTTGTATCCGTAATTTGTACAATTCTATTAATTTGACGAATTTGATACAAAATTGCCGTTTCGTATTGTAGAAAAAGGCGAAAAGTAACAGTTTGGAAACAAAGTATACGCTATATAGACATATATTAATGTTACCATTTCTTTGTAAACAAATCAGTATCTGGAGGAGCTATTATGAAAAAGTACGAGACACCGGAAATAAGCATTTTGGCAGCAGAAGACATAATTTGTGCGTCTACCGAAACTGACGTTATAATAGAAGTAGATACACTGTTCTGATTAACGTCGGGAATTAATTTGTGTCTGTTTGAGAGGACTGAGAGTATCGGTCCTCTTTTGCTGAATGTGCGCATTTGCGTGCACGGTTGAAATATATCGGAAAATAAGGAAAAAATTACAGCTTAGTGCGAAAGTCATACAGGCAATCGTACCAAGCTGTTTTTTTATGCTTTTTTGTAACAAACGTAATGTTGCGTCAGACGGTCTGCGGCTGCTGCATTTCGTAAAACACGCCTTTCTTTGCGACAAGCTCGTCGTATGTGCCTATCTCGCAGCACACGCCTTCTTTTATGACGGCTATTCTGTCGGCGTTGCGGATCGTGGAGAGGCGGTGAGCGACGATAAAGGTGGTCTTGTTTCTCGAAAGATTGTTAATAGCCTCCTGTATTTCCTTTTCGGAAATTGTGTCGAGTGCGCTTGTAGCCTCGTCGAATATGATTACGTCAGGGTTGCGTATGAGCGCACGCGCTATGGACAGTCTCTGACGCTGACCTCCGGAAAGGTTTGCGCCGTGTTCTTCAAGGGGAGTATCGACGCCGAGAGGAAGTCTGCTTATAAAATCCGAGAGCAGAGCCGCGTCAAGAACGTCCTTTAACTGCTTATCGGTAACGGTGTCGAGTCCGTAGGTTATGTTTTCCCTTATAGTGCCTGTAAACAGCACGCTGTTCTGCGGAACTACCGCAAGGTGCTTCCTGTATGAGTGGAGATTTATCTTTGTTATATCGTGTCCGTCAACGGTCACTGTTCCGGAATTGGGGAAGATAAATCCGAGGACGAGATTCATGAGCGTTGATTTGCCCGAACCAGATTCGCCGACTATCGCTATTGTTTCGCCGGCTTTTACGTGAAGATCCAGACCTCTGAGAAGCGGCTGATCCGGCTGATATGCGAAATGTATGTCTTTGAAATCGTATTCTCCGCGCAGCGTTGTAAGCACGGTCTTTCCGCGGTTGTCCTCAATGTCGTTTGCGCCGAGTATTTCGCCTATCGAAGATATTGATTCAAAGCCTTTTGTGATTATCGGCATAAGTCCGATTATTGTGGAAACCTGTGCGGTAAGCGTTGAAAAATACGATTGATACAGCGATATGTCGCCTATCTGAATTTTGCCGTTCAGAGCCATGAAAGACGAGAAAACAAGGCACAGGAGCTGGAAAAGCTGGAATACTACCCATGAGCACGCACCGAACATTGCCTGTATCATGTCGAGCTTGAATCCGGTGTTTGCAACCTGGTTGAGAAGCGTTGTCATCTTGTGCGTTTCGCGGTTTTCAAGCGCGTGTGCGCGTGTTATCTCGGTCATTTCAACCATGTCCATGAGGTTTGCGCTGGTCTGTTCCATATCGCGCCTGAACTGGCTGTTGTTCTTGCGTATCGGCGTTCTGAACGCGCGTACAAGAAGTACGGAGGACGGAATACACAATACAAAGAACATAAATATCGTAAGGTTTCGCGTAAGCACAACGACAAGCGCCGTTATCATGTTTATCGCAACCTGCGGAATTGTCGCAAAGAGCTGTTGGGAAAGCGACTGCACTGTTTCAACGTCGCGCATGAGCTTTGACTGTATTCGTCCGGACTGCATTTCTTTATGGAACGAAATGGAGAGCTGCTGCAGCTTTCTTACGAGCGCGCCGCGAAGTCCGACTTCGACTTTTCTCATAACGCGGCTCTGATACTTTGTACGCAACATATTCGTCGGAATGTTGAGTAACAGCAAAGCAGTGATAAGTCCGAGATTCAATGTAAGGTCGCGGTACAGATTTTCGTTCGGGTACGCGACAAGGTTTATAATGTTCGCGGTTACTATCGGCAGCGTTATGTGAGGGAGTGTTGCTATAATATAGTAGAAAATAGAAATTGCAAGCTGCAGCGGATACCTCTTATACATTATAAGAAGAATTTTAAGCGTGCTTTTTTTGTCGCCGGAATATGCTTCTATAAAGTCGTTTTCGAGAACTTTTGCTTCCTCGTCCGTAAACGTCTGCTTGTGCGACGCGGGAGCTATTTTGTGAAGCGTAAAGGGATTGCCGCGTGAGTTGCTCTGATGTTTCTTTCTCATTGCAATTACCTCCGTGAGGCAGTCTTTTTCCTGCCTTATGCTCATTATACAGATATACGTACCAATGTCAATAGACTTGCGGCAATTAATGGATTTTCGGAACTTGTTACAAAGATTTATGCGCGATATGTATTAAAATCATATTCAAAATCTACAATTATTTAAGAAAATCCGAGTATCCGCGAAGTTTGCCGAGAAATACGGAGGTAAACGTATGCCGCACATCGGTTTTGCGGGTTGACATTTTCGGGCATAAGCATGAAAAAAGCGTCGTGTACACGGCTGACTTGACGCCGTTTTGCGTGCGGTCGGCACGTTTTTGAATATTGCCGCCGCGTTTTGTGCAAACTGACGCACGCAAATGCAATATTACCGCTGTCAAAAAATGAATTTTGTGCAAAATGCCACTTGTAAATTCATAATAATTATTGTATAATATCACACGAACAAAGTGGTTCACAGCAAAATAACAGTGTTGTGAGCCTTTTTGTTTAATTAATCTATTTTTCAAGAAAAAGGGGAAAGAGTTTATGAAAAAGCTACTTACGGTACTTCTTTCTGCAGCGCTTGTTCTTACAATGTTCGCTTCCTGCTCTAAGAAGGATGGCAATGAAAACGGCAACGATAACAACAAAAATGCTTCCGAGACCGATCTCGTTATCGGCGGTATAGGTCCGCTCACCGGAGACTATGCAAACTACGGTAACTCCGTTAAGAACGGCGCTACTCTCGCAGCAAAGGAGATCAACGAGGCTGGCGGCGTAAACGGCTACACATTCGTTGTAAACTTCCAGGACTCTCAGGGCGATCCCGACTCTGCGGTTTCCGCATACGGTAAGCTCATGGACAGCGGAATGAAGGTTTCTCTCGGCGGAGTTCTTTCCGGAGAAACCACATCTGTCGTAGCGGCAGCAAAGGACGACGGAATTCTCGTTCTCACTCCTTCGGGTTCCGCAAAGGCAGCCATTGAAGGCAGCGACACAGCATTCAGAGTATGCTTCAGCGACCCGTCGCAGGGTACCGCGTCCGCAAAGTACATCAATGATAACAATCTTCCTAAGGACGTTGCTGTATTCTATGCAAGCGACGTTGATTACAGCAAGGGTCTTTACGACACCTTCGCGGCAGAAGCAAAGGAACTCGGAATCAACATCAAGGAAGTTCAGACCTTTACCGCTGATTCCAGCACCGACTTCTCAACTCAGATCGCTGCTATCAAAAACTCCGGCGTAAAGCTCATATTCATGCCTATATACGCCGCAGAAGCAGCAACATTCCTTACACAGGCTAAGGCTGCAAAGGCATTCTCCGACGACACTATCTACTACGGCTGCGACGGTCTTGACGGTATACTCCAGAAGATCGACAATCCCGAAAACACCGAGAACGTCATGATGCTTACACCTTATGCGGCAGACGCTCCCGATGAAAAGACTCAGCACTTCGTAAGCACATACAAAGATGCTTACAACGCAGTTCCCGACCAGTTTGCGGCAGACGGCTACGACGCAGTATATGCTATCAAGGCAGCTATCGAAGAAGCAGGTCTTAAGCCCGGTGCCGAAGACGATTTCAATGCAAAGATCGTTGACGCTATGACAAAGATTACTGTTGAAGGCGTTACCGGTACAATGACATGGGGTGCCGACGGCGAAACCAACAAGGCAGCTCTTGCAATGATCATTCACGACGGTGTTGCTTCTCTCTACAATGCAGACGATGCAGAAACTCCGGAAGCAGACGGTGCAGAGGCTGAGGCTGACGCAGAAACAGCTGCTGAATAATTTTAAATATTTTCGGCGCGTATAAGCCGACTTGATTTGTACTTATATTCGCTGCCGCCGTGCGGTTCCGAGGAGCCCTAAGTTTGCGACCTCTCTATCGTACAGCGGCGGCAAATCGCTGTTTTTGCCGTATGTGTTACGGAACGTGCGGCGAAATATAATAATTCACCGGATTCCGCAGAAAAATGCTCTCACGCGGTGTGAAAATGTTCATGGCGCACGCAAAAAATGCGGAATGTGGCTTAAACTTGAAATAATGCGCTGTGCAAGGCGCAGTATCGGAGGATTAATATGATCCAATTCTTACAGGCCCTCATCAGCGGTTTGAGTCTGGGCAGCATCTACGCTCTTATTGCTCTGGGCTATACTATGGTATACGGAATAGCTAAGATGCTTAACTTTGCCCACGGAGATATTATTATGATAGGCGCATACTCCGTAATAGTGTCGCTTACAACGCTTCACCTTCCGGGAATTGCGGCGGTTGTGATAAGTATTGCAGTCTGTGCGCTTCTCGGTATAACAATCGAATTTCTCGCGTATAAGCCGCTTCGTAAGTCGTCGCCTCTTGCGGTGCTTATAACGGCTATCGGAGTCAGCTACTTCCTTCAGAATGTCGCGCTGATTATTTTCGGCTCGACGCAGCTTCCGTTTGACAAGGACAAAAAGCTCTTTGATCTTCCGGTCGTAAAGTTCGGAAAGGTCGAGATCAACGGAATAACGCTGCTCACTCTTATTGTTACCGCGGTTATAATGGTAGGTCTTACGCTTTTCATAAACAAGACGAAAATGGGTAAGGCAATGCGCGCGGTATCTGAGGATAAGGAAGCCGCAGAGCTTATGGGAATAAGCGTAAACAAAACTATTTCCGTAACCTTTGCGATAGGCTCTGCACTTGCGGCAGTCGCAAGTATATTCTACGGCGGAACCTATGTCTACATAAGACCTACAACAGGTTCAATGCCGGGTATCAAAGCTTTCACGGCTGCGGTTTTCGGCGGAATAGGCTCAATTCCGGGTGCAATGCTCGGAGGCATACTCTTGGGTGTAATAGAGCAGTTTGCAAAGACGTATATATCTCCGCAGTGGTCGGACGCAATAGTGTTTGCTGTTCTCGTCGTAGTGCTTGTGGTAAAGCCCACGGGACTTCTCGGCAAGAAGGTCAGCGAAAAAGTTTAATGGCTTTTTTGCAAAATACTTTCGCACAAGTCCTATTACCGGGGCAAATCTTACCGCCGCCCTTACGAAATCGAAAGGAAATGTATGAATAACAACAGTACATTGGATAAATCCTTTAAGCCAAACATATTCAAAAGAATATTTACGCCCAATACCGTGACTATGGCGCTTATCGTAGCGGCATACGTTGCAATTTACTTCTATATAGAATCGGGCAATGCCGGACGTCAGTTTACAAATATGCTGACATCGGTTTCCTGCTACATAGTGCTTGCGGTTTCGCTCAACCTTGTAGTCGGAATGCTCGGAGAGCTTTCTCTCGGTCACGCAGGTTTCATGTCCGCAGGTCTTTTCAGCGGCTGTCTGCTTTCCATTGCGCTTGAACCGGTTCTTCCGCTTGAGGTAAGACTTCCTATTTGCATGGTTGTCGGCGGACTGTTCGCAGCGGTTGTCGGTTTTGTCGTAGGACTTCCGGCACTCCGTCTTAAGGGCGACTATCTTGCAATAGTAACGCTCGGATGCGGCGAAATCATAAAGAACGTAATTACAAACCTCGAATTTACCGGCGGTGCGCTCGGTCTTAACACCATTGCCATCTATAAAAAGGCTGACGTTCTGCTTCCGTTTTCCGCGGTTCTCGTATTCCTTACGGTTCTTGTGGTCATGAACATCAAAAACTCGCGCCACGGCCGCGCTATAATGGCTATACGTGATAACAGAATAGCAGCAGAGGCAACCGGTATCAACGTAACTTACTATAAGCTTATAGTTTTCATAATAGCTGCGTTCTTTGCAGGCATGGCAGGCGTTCTTTACGGTCACAGCCTTGCAAATATCAAGGCTACAACCTTTGACTACAATATGTCTATCGAAGTTCTCGTTATCGTCGTACTCGGCGGCATGGGCAGCATACCCGGCTCGATAATCGCGGCAATCATACTCCGCGCATTGCCCGAGGCTCTCAGAGAGCTTGCCGATTACAGAATGCTTGCGTACTCGATAGTGCTTATCGTACTCATGCTGCTTAACGCAAATCCGAAGTTTGCGGATCTCAAGGGCAGAATGAGCATAAAGAATATAATTGCACGTTCAAAGGAACTCAAAGCACAGAAAAAATCCGGCGAAAATACCGGTGCAAAGGAGGGAAAGTAAGCCATGAACAAGAATGAAGTTCAGACTCCTATCCTTGAAGTAAGCCATATGGGCATTGAATTCGGCGGACTTAAAGCCGTAAATGACTTTTCACTTACAATAGGCAGCTCGGAGATCGTCGGACTTATCGGTCCGAACGGTGCAGGCAAGACTACGGTATTTAACCTGCTTACCGGCGTTTATAAACCCACATCGGGTACTATAAAGCTCTGCGGTCAGGTCATGAACGGCAAAAAGACCTATCAGTTTATCCGTGCGGGTGCTGCGCGTACTTTCCAGAACATAAGTCTGTTTAACCAAATGTCGGTTATAGATAATGTTAAGGTTGCACTCGGAAATAAGTATAAATATGGCTATCTCAGCGCGACTTTCCATCTACCGAAGTACAGAAAAGCCGAAAAAGCGGCTGACGCCGAGGCAAGAGAGCTGCTCAAAATATTCGGTCTTGATAAGAAGGCTGATTTTACCGCGTCAAACCTTCCTTACGGCGAACAGAGAAAGCTCGAAATTGCAAGAGCGCTCGCAACAGGCATGAAGGTGCTGTTTCTCGACGAGCCGGCAGCCGGCATGAACCCGACCGAAACTGCGGAACTTCTCGAATGTATCAGAATCATACGTCAGCGTTTCAATATCGCAATTCTTCTTATAGAGCACGATATGAGCCTTGTTATGAATATCTGCGAGAGAATAATGGTTATAGACTACGGTCAGACCATAGCTCACGGCAAGCCTGAAGAAATAGCAAGCAACAAGCGTGTTATCGAGGCTTATCTCGGTAAAGACGACGAGGAAGAGGATAACGGCGAAGGAGGAAACGCAAATGCTTAAAGTAAAGGATCTGAATGTTTCCTACGGTGCGATTCACGCAATACACGATGTCAGCCTTGAGGTGCGCGACGGTGAAATAGTTTCGCTTATCGGTGCAAACGGCGCAGGCAAGACGACAATTCTTCATACCATAACCGGACTTAAATCCGCGTCAAGCGGCACTATCGAATACGACGGCGTTGATCTCAGAAAAACTCCGGCGCATATAATAGTAACAAAAGGACTTGCGCATATTCCCGAAGGACGTCATGTGTTCACAAGCATGACCGTGTCGGAAAATCTCGAAATGGGCGCATATTCGCGCAAGGACAAGGGAATTGCCGAAAGCCTTGAATTTGTATACAGCAGCTTTCCGCGTCTTAAAGAGCGTTCCAAGCAGCTTGCAGGCACACTTTCCGGCGGTGAACAGCAGATGCTTGCAATGGGCAGAGCAATTATGTCAAAGCCCAAGCTTGTAGTCATGGACGAACCGTCAATGGGACTTTCCCCGCTGCTTGTAAAGGAAGTTTTCCATATCATAAAGAAAATGCATCAGTCGGGCATTACGATACTGCTTGTCGAGCAGAACGCAAAAATGGCGCTGTCCATTGCAGACAGAGCCTACGTCCTCGAAACAGGCAAGATCGTTATGGAAGGCAGCGCAAAAGAGCTTCTCAACGAGCCGAGAGTTAAGAAAGCATATCTCGGTGCGTAAAACAAACGTATATATCAAGTTTACCCTGTCGATTATAATTTCGGCAGGGTATTTATATTTGTCTTTAGGCTTAAAGTTTTGTAATTGTTACCTTGGTTCCGTCTGAGATTTCGGCAAGAGCGTCAAGTCCCGACTCGACTTTTCCGAGCTTTATAAGGTCGTCGGAATAGCTGAACGGTTTGTAGAATATTGCAATGTTTCCCCATGGCGCATATACCGTAACGTCGCCTGACGCGGGTTCGGCGCCTTTGGCAGCGCTGTCCTCGGTGAGTTTGTTGTCAAATCTTATGATTTTTTCGGTACTGTTGTAGTCCTCAATGTTTACTTCAAGCGGCAGACGTGATATAAGATCCTTTGCCGTCAGATTATCGTAAAGCGATATTTCTGCACTTCCGTTGTCCCACGAGAGCAGAATTTTCTGTACTATTCGGAGGTGCTGTCGCTTTTTTCAAAGCCGTTTTGCGCAAACCAGTCGGTGATGACCGAATCCGATGACGAGGACGAACCGCGCAGTCCCGTTCCGATCTTTGCGTCGGGCAGAGCAGAAATGAGAGCCGAAACAGATGCCGATATGCCGCTTCCGCCGCTTGTACAGAACGGAATTACCGTCTTTCCCGAAAAATCATAGCTTTCGGTAAACGTGTTTATGATTTTAGGCATTGTACCCCACCAAATAGGGTAGCCGAGAAAAATAACGTCGTAGTTTTCAAAATTTTCGATTTTTTCCAATATTTTGGGACGTGCGTTTTCGTCATGCTGCTCGGTATTTGCACGGCAGTTGTCGTTGGAATAGTTGATGTCGTCGCTTGTGTAGGGCGTTTCGGGGACTATTTCAAATATGTCTGAACCCGACAGTGCGGCAATTTTTTCGGCAAATGCCTTTGTGTTGCCCTTGACGGAAAAATATGCGACAAGGCTCTTTGTCCCGGTCTGTGTTTCGGAATTATCCGACGGAGATTGTTCGGCATTATTATCGGGAGTAACGGGCGTTTTGTCGGGTTGACCTGAGGTATCGTCTTTTGTGAGAGTGACGGTCTTTGTCGGGTCGTCCCAGCTTACACCGTAACCGAAGCTCTCTGCAATAAAGCGTATCGGCAGCATGGTGCGGTCGTTTATAATCTCGGGCGGAGTGTCAAGAGTATGTTCTTCGCCGTTAAGATAAGCTTTTTCAGAGCCGATAGTCAGTTTTATCTGATTTGTTCCGCAGTCGAGCGTAACGGTGCGCGTTTGACCGTCCCAGCTTACGTCTCCGCCCATCTCGGTTACAACCGCACGCACGGGAAGAAGCGTTCTGCCGTTTACAATGACGGGACAGGTGCCGTTTTCATCAATGGGAGTTTTTGTTCTGTCCGCGCTCATTTCGGGATCGTCTATTGTGAGTTTGATTTCGGACGCGCCGGATTTAAGTGCCGTTTCGTTCTGCACAGGTGCAGAGCACCCTGTAAGCGCAAGTGCTATGCACATCAGAAAACTGAGTGCGGTACAGACAATTTTTTTCATGTTAAAGCCTCCTCTTGTAAAGAAAGTCCGAAGTACGCGGTTTAACCGACGTTTACTTATGCGTTTTTGCTTGCCTCGTATCTTCATTGTATGCCTTTGTGGATTTGATTTCGCCTGTCTGCCATGCTCCTGTGCCGTAGATTATACCTGCCTCTTTTGCGCCGTCAAGGCAGTCCTCGGTAAAGCCGCGGAAGGTTTCAAGCGTGCGTTCGAGGGTTTTTCCTGTTTGTGTCGGCGGCAGTCATGATGAAATAGAAGTCCTTGTCAGCGATTTCCGTGTATCTCGGAACGGTTCTGTCGATAAACGTCTTTATCTGACCGCATACCGAGTAGAAATAAACGGGTGTGGACAGCACTATTACGTCGGCAGAAACCATTTTGTCAAGTATCTGCGCCATGTCGTCCTTCTGCACGCACTTGTGGGCGGTATTGCAGGCACCGCAGCCGCGGCGGTAGTTTAGTTGTAGTCTGCAAGAAAGATTTTTTCCACGCTGTTGCCGGCGTCTTTTGCGCCCTGTGTAAATCTGTCGCAGAGAATGTCTAAATTTCCGTTTCTTCTGGGGCTTGATGAGATAATAAGTATATTTTTCATGTCAATTCTCCTTATATATTTCCTTTGCCAAGTTGAAAGCCGCCCATGCTTTGGGCCAGCCTGCATAAAATGCGGCGTGTGTGATAATCTCGGCTATTTCCTCTTTGGTAACGCCGTAATTTTTTGCGTTCTGGATATGAAATTTCAAAGAGCTGTCGAGAATTCCGCTTGCCATAAGCGCAGTTACCGTTACAATGCTTCTGTCACGCGCCGAGAGCTTGTCCTCTCTTGCCCAGACCTCGCCGAAAAGCACGTCGTCGTTGAGATGTGCAAATTCGGGTGCGAATTCCCCGAGTGCGTCTCTGCCTGCGGTTAATTTTTCCATGATAATTCCTCCTTTAAAACGTTTGTTTCAGAGTGCGCTGTATTCTACGTCGCTTACGGGTTTGCACCACTCGGTTTTACATTCTTCACCCGGAACTTCTATTGCAAGGTGAGAGAACCACGAATCCTTTGCCGCACCATGCCAGTGCTTGACTTCTGCTGGTATGTTTACTACGTCTCCGGGTTTTAATTTTCTTGCCGGTTTGCCATCTTCTCTGTACCAGCCTTCTCCGCTTATTGCTATGAGAATCTGACCGCCGCCTTTCTTTGCGTGGTGTATGTGATAATTGTTGCGGCAGCCGGGTTCAAAAGTTACGTTTGCGATGCCGACCTGCTCGGTTGAAAGCATACCGAGATAGCTGTTTCCGGTAAAGTATTTTGCATATGCGGTGTTGGGCTGTCCGATAGGGAAAATTGTCTGATCTTTCATTGTCTTTCACTCCTTGATCTGTTTTTTGAGTTTATAAATAAGGCAGTCTGTGTTTTCAAGCTGTTTTTCGAGAGTGTGTATCTTGTCAAGAGTGCGCGAACGCTGTTTTTTCAATATTTCAAGGCATTTTTCGCACTTTCCGCCGTCAGAGTACATAAATTTCATATATGCCTTTGCGTGTTCGCTGTCAAGACCTGCGTCCTTTAACGACATCATAAGGCTTATACATTCTATGTCAGAGTCTGCAAAGTCGCATTCGCTGCGACAAAGACCGCAGCTTTTGCATTCGTCGAACATTTCTGACGGTACCGAATATTTTTCGCACAATTCCTTTTTTGTCACGCTTTTCACCTCTTTATACAAAAAAATACAGACATCTTTTCATGACGTCTGTATTATAGCATATTGAATGTGAAATGTAAAATACTTATACTGTATATTATGAAATGCCTTTGATGTATTCCTTTGCGAAATCAATAAAACCGTCGGTGACAGCCGAATGGATCTGATTTTTCTTCCATACCATTACCGAACCGAATTCAAGCTTCGGGTAAAGCGGAATAAATTTCAGATTGTCGAATTTGCTGTCAAGCTCTATCGACAGAACAACGCCCATATTTTTGCCCGCAATTACGGCGGCATTGTACAGAAGGTCGTATATCATGGAAATTTCGAGCTTGTCGTAAAAGTCGCCGAACCATGCTTTAAGCTCGTTCTGAACCATAAGCCGCTGCGGCATGATAAGCGGAACGCTGCAAAGATCCGAAGGCGTTATGAATTCCTTATCGTAAAGTCCCGAATCCATGTGAACGACGGCACCCCATATTTCTCTTTGCGGCAGCCTTAAAAATTCGTATCTGCTTATATCGACGGGATCCGAGAGCAAGCCTATGTCGGCAAGTCCTCTGTCAAGTCTGTCTTTGATATTGTCGCCGTTTGCGCTGTACAGACGGCAGTTTACGCCGGGATTTTTGTCTTTAAAGGCGCAGAGTATATCCGAAAACAGCGAAAAACTTTTGAATTCTCCGCTTGCAATGTCGAGCATTCCGTGAAGTTCGTCTGAACCCGAAAGTTCCTCCGCAGTTTTTTCCGCAAGAGAGATTATTTCTCCGGCACGGCGTTTGAGCAGCAGTCCGTCATCGGTAAGCGTAATGCTGTGGCTGCCGCGTTCAAAAAGCTTTACGCCGAGCTCCTCTTCAAGCTGCATAAGCTGACGCGAAAGGGTAGGCTGGGTTACGTGAAGCAGTGCCGCGGCTTTTGTTATGTTTGCCTCTCGCGCGACGGCAAGAAAATATTTAAGCGTTCGCAGTTCCATGTTTTTTGTCCACTCCGCTGTATGTTTATTATTCGTGGAAAACGGACTTTTCATATCCGTCTTTTATTATGGTATTGCAGTCTTTATCGAGTTCCGCTGCGACTTGCGCGGGAGTTTTTGTGTTGTTGATAAGATCCTGCATATGCCTGTAAAACACTTTTCTTACGCCGAGCCAGTCGGGATTTCCTCCCGTAAAATTAACTCCCGTATCGCTGTTGTTTATATATTTTTCAACGCGCCGGAGCGTGTTCGCATATTTTTTGAAGATCTTATCGCTGCACGGTATTGCGCTTGCGGAATAGTCGAGATAGTCGCTTTCGTAAATGAATTTTACAAAGGCTTTTGCGGCGTCGAGCCTGTCCTTGTCGCCGTTGTCGAAAACCTCGAACCCCGAGAGAAAATTGGTGCTTAATCCTCCTGATACGCACGGAAAGTTTACAAGTCCGTAATCGCACGAAAAGTTCTGAATATTTCCGAGATTTGCAACAAAGAATGCAAGCTGACCGTTTAACCACAGGTCGAAATTGTCAAGTATATCGCGGTATGCGGAGTTATCCGACATATACCCTTTGTCAATGCAGTTTTTTATCCACTCAAGACCTGCTATGCCTTCGGGAGCTTCAAGATTGAAATAACCGTCTTTGTCAAAAAAGCTGCTGCCCTGAGAACGTATATACGTCATTATATGTGTGTCGCCCTGATTGTTTTTAGCATAGAGCGGCAGAGGAAAAGACGTTTCGGGCATGGATTTTCTGAGCTTTTCAAGTATGGTTTCCCATTCTTCCATGCTCCATGTCTGAATAACGTCGTTGTCGGTGATAAATTCATCAAGTCCGGCGTTTTTAAAGATGTCCTTATTGTAGGCGAGTACGTTCTGACGGTAGAGATACGGCAGCATATAAGTTTTGCCGTTTGCCCTACTCTGCGACAGGAAGACTGGAGCGATGTCGTTCTGAATTTCGGGAGTTATAATGTCGTCAAGCGGCACAACTCGTCCCGTATGGATATGCGATTCCATAGTGAAATAGTCGTTGAAAAGTACGTCGGTGCTGTCCGGCGTATCAAAACTTTCCTCGATTGCGGAGAGTTCACGCTCGTTGTCATATTGAATTACGTTAATTATGACATTTGCTTTGTCATATTGTTCGGAAAATGATTCCGCCGCTTTTTCCAAAAACTGTGACGCAGACTGAACGTCGGGATTTATAAACGCTACGTCAAATGTAATCGCAGGAACTTTTACGTTTATTCGGACGGCCTTTTCTGTTTCCGCAAGACCGCAGCCGGAAGAAAATGTGCAGATTGTTATGCAGCAAAGCATAATGCAGAGGTTTTTTGCAAATTTATTAAAACTCATATATGTCTGCTCCTGACAATTTTATTTCTCGCAAGCTTCAAATACTCTCGCAAGCTCTTTTGTAAGGGCTGAAAAATGTATGGGCTTTGCGATATATCCGTTCATTCCGGCGTAGATCGCCTGCTTTTTGTCCTCTTCAAACGCATTTGCGGTCATTGCGACGATGGGGATAAAGGCTTTTGAGGTGTCTTTGAGAGCGCGTATGCGCCTTGCCGCCTCGTAGCCGTCCATAAGAGGCATCTGAATATCCATAAGAATAAGGTCGTATTCGCCGAAAGCCGAGTCTTTTACTTTTTCAACAGCCTCCGTGCCGTCGCTTGCAACATCAACATAAAGCCCCGCTGCGGTAAGCATTTCCATGGCTATTTCGCGGTTAAGCTCGTTGTCCTCGGCAAGCAGAACCTTTTTGCCGCCGAACAGAACCTGAGCCTGTCCTGCCGTTACTTCTCCGGTCGATAATCCGTAAGCGCGGCAGAGAGCCTTTTTAATATCCGACGGGAAAACCGGTTTGCTGACAAATTCGGTAACTCCGGATTGCTTTGCCTCGTCTTGTGCGTCTGTCCAGTCGTAAGCCGTAAGGATTATTACGGGAATATCGTTGCCGATTATCTTTCGTATTCTTCTCGTGGCTTCGATTCCGTTCATATCGGGTATCAGCCAGTCGATTATATATACGCCGAACATATCGTTCATGCCGATGGATTCTTCGGCGCGGACAATAGCCTCTTTTCCCGAAACGCACCATTCGCTGCGCACCCCTATATCGCGCAGCATATCCGAAATGCTGCGGCAGGTGTTCATGTCGTCGTCAACAATAAGCGCGCGCGCGTTTTTCATAAAGCCGGGATCGAATTTTTCCGAGTCGTCGTCCTTTGATACTCTGAAAGGAAGTGTTACGACAAATTCCGTACCTACGTTTTCCTTGCTGTGGCATACAATGCTGCCGTTCATCATATCGACAATGTTTTTGGTTATTGCCATGCCGAGTCCGGTGCCCTGAATTCCGCTGACAGTAGAGTTTTTGGCTCTTGTAAAGGGATCAAACACGGTTTTGAGAAATTCTTCATTCATGCCGATACCGTTGTCCTTTACGGAAAACTCATAGTTTGAGATACCCTTGTCCGAAACTTCTCCCTGCTTTATGCGTATTGAGATCGTACCGCCGTTGCGGGTATATTTTACAGCGTTTGACGTGATGTTCAAGAGTATCTGGTTCAGTCTTAACTTGTCGCAGATAACGTTTTCGTTTTTGATGTTAAGCGTGTCAATGAAAAGCTCAAGGTTTTTGGCGTTGATGTCCGAAATAAGAATATTTCTCAGGCTGTGAAGAATATCCGAGAGATTTTCCTCTTTTTCTTCGATTGCCATTTTACCCGATTCGATTCTGCTCATATCGAGAATGTCGTTTATAAGGCTTAACAGATGGTTTGACGCCTGAGTTATCTTTGAAAGATAGTCGAGAACGGCGTTTTTGTTGTCTATATGTCCTTCGGCAAGTGTGGCAAATCCCATTATTGCGTTCATGGGAGTGCGTATATCGTGGGACATATTGTTGAGAAAGGTGGTTTTGGCTTTGTTTGCCTGTTCGGCCATTTCCAAAGCATGAGTAAGCTCTTTTTTGTGCTCGGCATTCAGCTTTTCACGCTCTTTTATCGCGTTCACGCGGTTCAGAACTATCAGCAGCACCGCAAGCAGCACGGCTAACATTATTGCGGCGAATATCAGAAGTATTTTTCCTGTCTGAAGCGAGAATATGCTTACCGGAACGCGTGAAATATATATCCAGTCAGTGTCTTTGAGCTTTTGGAAATACATAATATATGACTTGTCGTTTACCGACATCTTTACCGTCATACCTGATTTTGCAGAAAATGCGTCGCGTTTAAGCCGGTCGGTATCGGTGTAACCGTCGATCACCGCGTCTTTCAAAAGATCGTCTATATTTTGGCGCTCAAGATAGCTGTCAGAACGGTTGATCTTGATAATATACGCACCTGTGCTGTCTATTACGCTGTTTACTCCTTTTCCGTTGTAGCTCTCGGTTTTGAGTTTATTGTCGAGAGAGCTTATGGACATTCTCTTTGCAGCATATTCTATGGTTTGACCGCCTATTTCAACTCCGCTGAGCTTTACGCCGAGAAGCAGATATTCGCGTCGGTTTTCCAAAATCTTATCATAGATCTTGTCATAACGCGTGACAAACCGGTCGGGCTGATCTTTTATGAACTCCGTAATTTTGTCGCTTTGCTTGACGGTTCCGTTGCTCATATAGACTTTGCCTGTCGATGTTATAAGGTACGACGCCTCGTCCTGTTCTACCTGAGTAAGCATCTGAAAGTTTGAGATCAGCTCGTTTTCGTCCGCTGTTTTAAATGAACGCAGTATTTCGGGAATGTCGGAAAGCGATTCCCATTCGTCGTCGAGAACATTTTCAAGCGCTCTTTCGTCATGCGCGGCAAGATCGCGTATTGTCTCAATATTTGATTTTTCAAGAATGTCGTATACGGTTTTGTAAAGTCCGGCAAATACAATGACTGTTACTATAACCGGAACCAGCATTAAGGAGCCCGGTTTGAATCCCGCCCATTTTTCGGAATTTTCCATGCTGTGTATGACCGCCCGCTTTCATAAAAAATTATTTTAATACGAAAATATGCGCCGCTGCAAAGAGTTCCCGGCGTTAGTGCCGAAAATCAACCGAAATAACATTTTTGCAGAACAAATGTATCAGAGCATATTTCCACAAATACAATATCCTTGTATATTTTACACCGTTTTTAAGATTTTTTCAATATATTTTAGCTTATTTATGTATTTATTTCCAAAAAAGAGAGAGCAGAACCGTGTAAAAACAGGCTCTGCTCACGAAAAGACATTAATTATAGCGGCTATATTATTTTGCAAGCATTTTGCTGCTTAACTTGTTCAGTCCGCACCTATAGCAAAGAAGCATACCGACAACAGCGCCGGTAACTGCCTGAAGAATCTGATACGGAAGTTTGAGCAGAGCGTATTCGGGCGTACTGTAAATATAGGCTCTGCCGAGAGAATATCCGACTACCATTATTACCGCGCCGACCGAAACGCCTATCGCTGACGCAAGTACGTGATGTTTTTTTAACGTGTGATGAGAGATAAGCGAGATTACGACGGCTTGCAGACCGTGTGTGGCGAGCGAAACAAACATAGGCGTGGGATAAAAGAAAAAGTCGCCGAGAAATGCGCCGACACCGCCTACCATAAATGCCGCAAACGGGTCAAGCAGGAGAGCCGCCGTGCAGATGACAATGTCGTTCATGTAGAGATGCCCTCCGGGAACAGGTACTCCGAAAGAACTCATTGCAACGTTGAGAGCCATGAACATTGCCGTAACGCAGAGCCACAGGGTTGTTTTCTTTACCGTATTGCCGTTATTCATTTTAAAAGTCCTCCTTGCATTTTGTACGGCATTATTATATAATATTCATTGATAATATAAAATAGTCAGATACGGAGAAAATAATAGTACCAGATGAAATACATAATTGACAAAAATCAAAGACCTGTTTATCTTCAGATATATAAACAGCTGCGGGACGATATTATAGACGGAGTGTACGGATTCGGCAGCAGACTGCCGTCGAAACGGATTCTTGCACAGGAGCTTGGCGTCAGCACGGTAACGGCGGAGCACGCATATGAGCTTTTGTGCGATGAAGGATATGCGAAAGCGGTAGAGAAAAGCGGATTTTACGTTATTTTCAAAAGTACCGACGGATTTGCCTCTTATGCACATGAAAACACGGTTTACGCGCACAATATTGGCACGGTTTCGCCGTATCCTGTATTTTCGGTTTCGATACTGAGTAAAACCATGCGCCGCGTGCTCTCTGATTACAGGGATATACTTCTTGAAAAGTCGCCGAATTCCGGACGAAGCGAGCTGAGAAACGCGATAAGACTTTATCTTATCCGAAACCGCGGAATAAGCGTCGGCGAGGAGCAGATAATAATAGGCTCCGGCGCGGAATATCTTTACGGACTTATAATAGAACTTCTGGGCAGGGACAAGGTGTATGCGATAGAAAGCCCGTCGTATCATAAGCTTGAGCAGATATATAAGACGCAGAACGCCGCATATGAGCTTCTGCCTCTGTCGGACGACGGAATTGACAGCGCCGCGCTTGCCTTATCAAATGCGGACGTGCTGCATACAACGCCTTACCGCAGTTTTCCCACGGGTATTACCGCAACCGCGTCAAAACGCCACGAGTATATACGCTGGGCTGACAAAAAACCGGGATTTATCATAGAATCCGACTACGGCTCGGAATTTTCCGTTTCGTCGCAGCCTATGGAAACGCTGTTCGCACTGTCAAAGCATGAGAACGTAATATATCTCAACACCTTTTCAAAGACCATATCTCCGTCGATAAGGGTAGGGTATATGGTGCTGCCGAAACCGCTGACCGAGAGGTTTTATCAAAAGCTCGGCTTTTATTCCTGCACCGTGCCGACTTTTGAGCAGCTTGTGCTTGCGGAACTTATAAACGGCGGCGATTTTGAACGCCATATAAATCGTGTAAGGCGGCTCAGGAGAAAAGAAATGCCGGCGACGTAAAAATCACCGGCAAAGTTTTGAATTTATGCAGTTGTATTTTCCGACGGATTAAAAACCGAGTATAAATTCTATTACAAACGCGCTGCTCCAGCTGAACTGAGAGAAGCAAAGTCCTTTTCCCGTTACAGAATCGTAGTTTTCGTACAGTCCGTCGGGATTTTTCTCACACCAGCCGAGTAAGGTTTCCTTAATCGTGTTTGCTGTATTGTCAAAGCCGTAGTTTTTGAGTCCCTTTGCCGCAAAGTATGCGACATTGAGCCAAGTCGGGCCGCGCCAGTAGTCCGTTCCGTGAGCAGGGTTGTCGTATGAAACGGTAGGCATACCCGGCAAGAATTTTTCGTGTGCGGTTTTGTCCATGCGCTCTGCATATTCTTTGGGAGCGATTCCTATATAAAGCGGCATAAAGCTTGCGGGAGACAGAACGTCTGACTTTTCGCCGGTAAAGCGGTTTACATCGACATATGCATTCAGTTTTTCGTTCCACATACGCTCACAGATAAGTTCCGAGAGGGACGTTTCTTTTTGTTTCCACACGGAAATATCATCTGTCTTTCCAAGCTCCGACGCAAGGTATTGCATTGAACGGTAGAACTCGACCATAAAGCAGTTTAAGTCTATCGCCCAGAAATCGCATATCGGTTTATCCCAGCGGACGGCATTATCCCAGCCCGATTCGTAGCGGACATGAAGAAGATAGTCTTCACTGTCTTTATCAAAGGAGTCGTAATGCAGAAGTCCGTCGTGCATACGGTAATGCGTCCAGAAAACCTCGTTTTTGACGAGCTTTGGGTACATCGTTTCCAAAAATTCTCTGTTCTTTCCGCGGCGGTATACCGTTTCGACAGCCTTTGCGAAGACCGGCGGCTTTGTAAACTGATCTACCTTTCTTCCGTCGGGAAATACGACGTCGGGCAGCATTCCGCGGCTGTCCTGAAACACGAAAAACGCGTTTATCGAGCTTTCGGCAAGCTCTGTGTCAAAGTATGAAACGCCTTCGGCGATAAAAGCCGTGTCCCAGTTCCAGATGCCTTTGAACCCGGGAAGTCCGGGACTTATTCCGAGATACGGATCCCAAGGAAATTTTTGTCCGCGGAAAACATTGTTTTCGAGTATGTGTACGGCGCGTGCAACAAGCTCTGCGTCGCGGACACTCAGGGCCGCACAGGTATCTTTGATCCACTTTTCTGCTCTTTCTGACATTGCTTTCTCTCCTTGAATTCTGTGCCGTTAAAAATTACTATGTTTTTTGAATTTGCGTTCATTAATAAAAATATGCACGCCAAAGGCGAAGTACAAAAGGCAGTGCATATCTGAAAACAGTTTAAATATTAAACTCAGTTAAACGCTCTGTAAAGGAACGTTGCGATCTGACCTCTGTTGCATACGGTATCGGGCGAGAACTGTGTTGCGGAAGTTCCGCTTGTAATGCCCTCTTCGACTGCCCATGCTACTGCCTGTGCGTAATCCGCGCTCTCGGAAACGTCGTCAAACAGCTCAGATGTGTCTGTTTCGGGCTTATCGGCGAGGATCCAGAGATAGGTTACGGTCGAAGCGCGGGTGCAGGGAGTGTGTGCGGCAAATGTATTTCCGGAAACCATTCCCTTTTCGCTTGCCCAGCGAGCCGCGTTATAATAATAGTCGTTTTCGTTTACGTCGCTGTAAGGATTGAAGTTGGTGGGTTTGGGAGAACCTGCTGCACGCCAGAGGAATGTGATGATCTGCGCTCTTGTGCAGGTTGCTGCGGGCGAGAATGTGGTATTTGAGGTTCCGGCGGTTATGTTCTTTGCGACAGCCCATTTCACTGCATCTGCAAAGTAAGCGTCTTTGGGAACGTCGGTGAAGTTGAGATTGGCGGACGAAGCCGAAGTATTCTCGTCTTTCTTGTCGTCGGTCTTGGTTTCTTCGGGTCTGTTTCCGTTGGCACCGGGAGAAATTATCTTCTTAACTTCAACTTTCTTGATGGAGCCGTTAAGAGTGAGCTTTAAGGTTCCGGTTATAGAACCGACAAGCGTTGTGGTGGATTCAAATTTTTCAAAATCGTTTTCCCATTCGATTGTTGAGCCGTTCTTTATTGCGGGCTTTACGAATTCGAGAATTTCCTCTTCGGTGGTCTGGTTGTAAATTCTTATCGTGTTGAGCTTTGCCTTGATTGCAGCAGCGTCGGCGTCAAGCTTTTCGGTAGTTTCGTTGAGTTTTGCCGCATCTCCCGTTAATTTCGGAAGAGTTACGGTATACATATCCTGTCTTGTGTAAACGTCGCTTGTGAACTTGATGTTCGCAAAAATGCTGCCGTCCTTCTTGCTTGTAGCGTTCCAAATTCTGAAATCCGCTTCCTTTGCGAAAGACAGTTTAACTTCGCTGCCCTCGGGTAAAAGCGTTTCCATCTTTTTAAGGAAAGCTTCGGGGGTTATGTCGTTATAAAGCTCAACGGTGTCTATGCCGTTTCTTATTGCTTTCTTGGCTTTCTCGATTTCGCCGATGTCGTCCTTGGCAAAGCAGGTTGTTGCAAGCGCTGTGAGCATACAGAGCGCTATTGCAATGCCGAATAACTTTTTAAACATTTTTCTTCTTCCTTTCATTGTCGGATTTAATCCGTACATTATTTTATCACAAACATTTAAAAAATTCAATGGTTATGACGGAAAAATTAATATACTTTAAAGTTCTGTAAGTGTATATTTTGACGTACCGAAACCGAGAGCTTCAGCCGCGTCGATAGTGTGCGCTCCGTTTCTCGATTCGATTCTTTCGATAAGGTGATCTCTGCCGGGATCGTCCGATGCATATACAAGGTCAAGGCAGGCGCGGTCTATTGCAATCGGGTCGTCCGACGCAAGTATGCCTATATCTTTCATGCATGGATCTTCCGCAACGGCACAGCAGTCGCAGTCCACAGACATATTTTTCATGACGTTGATATATACGGCGTTTCCTCCGAAGTATTTTACGACAGACGACGCCGCGTCCGCCATTGATTCAAGAAAGCTGTCTTGATCGGCAGTCCAGAGATCTTCGGGCTTGCCTGCACCGTGGATATATGCTTTTCCGTATGAAGAGGCAATTCCGATGGAAAGCTGTTTGAGCGCTCCGCCGTAACCTCCCATAGGGTGACCCTTAAAGTGCGAAAGTACCAGCAGAGAATCATATTTTGCAAGATCCTTGCCGACATAGTTTTTCTTTATGACCTTTCCGTTCGGAATGTCAAGAACCATGTCCGGACCTTGTGCGTCGAGAAGATCGACGTCGAAATTCTTGCTCCAACCGTGTTTTTCAAGCGTAATACGATGCTTTTCAGTCGTATTTCTTGCGCCCTCGTATGCGGTGTTGCATTCGCAGACGGTGCCGCCGATGTGATTTATTACGGGTTTCCAGAAATCCGGACCGAGAAAGTTCTGATTTCCGACTTCTCCGGAATGAAGTTTGATTGCGGTTTTGCCGGAAAGCTGTTTACCTACCGCGTCATAAAGCGCGAGTACGTTTTCGGGGGTTATTTTTCTTGAAAAGTAAACTTTTGCTGACATATCGTTTTTCTCCTGTTCTTTAAGTTTGTTCCGTATATTTCTATTATAGCAAAAAACATAAAAAATACAAGGCAATGGTGTTAATTAAATAACAATGCGGTGAAATATTCGTCGAGTTCTTTCACTGTTCGCTGAAAACGCAATTACAGTTCCGTGAGGCGTTGTATGTTCGGCATATTCGGCTGATATGCAGCAAAAAAACGGGAAATAATCCCGTTTTAAGCACCTATTTTATTTCGGTTTCAACCGCTTTGCAGAGAGGAAAAGCGGTTTCAAGGCTTGCCACAGCATTGCGCACACGCGGTTCCGGCGATGTATCTCGACGATATTTGCCTGCTTTTTGATGTAAAATACGAGAGAGATACCGACAAGAATATAATCAGATTTTTATAAAAGCGGCATTGCATAATAATTCTGAATTTACGGTTAATGTAATGAGAGGAAAAAACAATGACAAAAGTAACACTGTTTGGCGGCGCGATACGCCTTATCGGATACGGGAACGCAGTACCGGAGCTTCTCAGCAAGGAATTTGATGTCTTTCAGCCTGCCGACACCCGAGGACGAATATGTAAGCAATATGTCAAGAATTGCGGATATTATGACTGCGCTCTGCGAAAAGGTGAATTTTGCGTAAGCCATTGAAAAATTCGGCAGGATATGATATACTGAAAAAAACACTGATCGAGGTAAAATTATGAATCTTGTAACTATTATGAATTTTGTTCGCGGCGTAGAACCGCGCAACCCCAATATGGATTTGCTTGAACCTGTTGTAAATCAGATTGCCCTAAACAAAAAGTACGGTTTTGACAACACGTTTTTGCTCCAGTACGACGCGCTGATCGATCCGAAGTTCCGCGACGTGTTTTTGGCTGAGCGCGACGGGCATATGGAGCTTGGAATCTGGATCGAAGTAGTCAAGCCGCTTGTTGAAAAGGTCGGAATAGAGTGGCGCGGCAGACCGGGCTTTGCATGGGATTGGTACGTCGATCCGGGATTTCTGCCGTCATATACGCATGATCAGAAAATTGCAATAATTGACGAATTTATGGAAAGGTTTTGCGAAACCTTCGGCAGTTATCCGAAATCTGTCGGTTCGTGGCTGCTTGACATTGATTCGGTAAAGTATATGACCGAGAAGTATAAAATCGAATATTTCGGAATTTGCCGCGAACAGCTTGCGGTAGACGCATATACACTTTGGGGCGGTCCGTATAACCAGCCGTACTATCCGTCGGTAAACAATATTCTCTGTCCGGCTCAGACAAAGGAAAATCAGGTGAATGCGCCTGTGTTCAGACTGCTCGGAATAGAGCCTATCCGCGGCTACAATGAGGCTCGCTACGCAAAAGCTCCCGAATGCGCCGGCTGCGCAACCATGGAGCCGTATTGGAAGTACGGAAAGACAAAGGATTATATGGAGTGGTTCTTTAAAACATATTTTGAAAACGAGAACATGGGAATCGCTTATACGCAGATAGGTCAGGAAAACAGTTTCGGCTGGGCGGGCATAAAAGACGGCTTGGAACTGCAGCTTGAGCTTATCAAAAAATATGCCGATTCGGGCAAAATTCAGGTTGTCAAAACGAGCGAAGCGGGACGCCTGTTCTCCGAAGCAAATAAGCTTACGCCTCCGGCCGCTCTTACGGCAGACACCGATCCTGCGGGCGAACACAAATACAAGTCGTTTTGGTATACAAGCAAAAATTACCGCGCCAACGTCTTTTTCGACGGAGAAAGCTTGTATTTCCGCGACATTCAGAAGTTCAATGAGCTTTACCGCGAACGGTATCTTGACGAGCCGTGCCGCAAATGGGACGCGGTATACGACAACTTGCCTGTGGCAGACGAACGCGTCTGGAGTTCGGAAAAGGATTCGCACGAGGCAGGAGTGGATTTTGACGGGAAATTTGCTTTTGACAGTGTTGAACGCGACGGCAATGCGCTTATTGTAAAGGCACATTCCGATGACTTGAAAAAGAAAGTTCTTATCCGCATGGACGAAGAAAGCATAACGGTTTCAGGCGACGCAAAGCTTATCTGGCGTTTCGGAAAGTTTACGGACTTTAAAGCCGTAAATAACGGCGTTGAATTTGTGCATAACGGTTTTAATTACCGCGTCGGCGTCGGCGGAAATACGGCTGCAAGCGAAAATAATCTTGTTCTTTCGGGCGAAAAGATCGTTTTTGAAATGGCGGAATAAAAGAAAGTCGATTTGAAAAGGCTGATAACATATCTGATAAAGATGTGCTGTCGGTCTTTTTGGACGTTCATGTATAGATTCGCGCGCCATGCTTGTTTCCTATAACGGAAAAGAGCTTGTGTTTACGGTCGGAAGCGGTTAACGGTCGGGAACAGGATTGGGGCTAACCGATAGCGATTAATGCCGCAAATAACAGGCAGAAAAGGTGTTGAAAATTTATATAATGCTATTGATTTTCTGAAAGGAGAAGGACTGATAAGCTCAAGCTGACAATGGAACAGTTCCGAAATATCAAGGATGAGCAGACAGCTCGTATATTGGAAAGTTATTTAACAAGCAAGTTTTCCTTAAAGGAAAAAAGTGTGAAAGTGCGGACGAGTGGCTATTGTCGATAAGGTTATTGTCCGCACCCCTGTGTCATTCTCTTTCATTCTGATTAACGGAATGGAATTTGCGATTGACGGGAGAGAATACAGCGATGGTCGCAAATTCAAAACAAGAGAATACTAAACGCAGAAAACCGCCATTTCGGCGGTTTTCTTTGTATCTGAGTTATTTCCTATCTTCACGACATAGTAGCACGCAACACTCAACGGTATTACCTTTTTCCCACAAAAGCCGCCTTACCTCTTGACCATCCCGATATATTGGGAAATTAAACTCTATCGACTTCAAAGGCTGCTCTGACTCCCCGTTTGGATATATCTGAATTTCTTTTATGAGATAAGTAATAAGGCTTTTCTTTTCCTCGTCACTTATTATATCATAGAGCTTTCCGAAATTCAGCATAAGCTTGTAAATATTGTCCAGAGTGATTGTTTCCATTTCGATAGAACTTTTTCTCAGCTTTGCATCTTCAATCCGTTCTTCCAACTCTACAATCGTATCATACAAGGCATCAAGTCTTAAAGTCATATCGTGAATTTTTCTTTCTCTGAAGCGGGTATCAACAGGCAGATTATCAATTTCTCTCTCCAGACGTGCTTTGTTCAAATCAACTTCTTTCAGTTTACTCTCGTAATTGGCAAGTTCCTTATCAATAGCTGTTGTATCGGTCTGTACGCCAATACGCTTTTCAATCTCTTTTGCAAAATACTTATCGCTTACCAATTCCTTAACAGCTTCAATTACAAGTGGCTCAATATCTGTTTTTCTCAGAGATGCCTTATAGTCACAATGATGTCCTCGTTCCTGCTTATTTCTGCCGCAAATATAATAGTAAACCTCTTTGTATGTGCCATCTTTATTTGTCCAAGCGTGTTTGTTCGTATACATTGAACTTCCACAAAGGGGACACTTTAATATCCCCGTCAAAAGGTGTGACCTATCCTTACCGATTTTGGATGGCTGTTTAATTCCTGTTGCCATACGCTTTGCGTGAACCTTTTGCCACAATTCCTCGCTGATAATTCCTTCATGTTGTCCATCTTCCAGAATGTAATCCTCTGCATGAACCTGCTTATATTCATTTTTTGTACCTTTTACCTTTTCTCGTGTTCTTCTGCCATAAGCAATCTTTCCACAATAAACAGGATTGTCTAATATCAACCGTATAAAATGACTGCTCCAAGTTTCCAATGTGCCGTTCTGACGAGGTATCTTCTTTATACCTTGAAGATTAAGATATTTTGCTACTCCGCCAAGTCCTATATCAGAATTAGCAAATTTATCAAATATAATTCTGATTGCTTCAGCTTCCGTTTCTTCTATCAAGAGCTGATTGTCTTTCAGATAATATCCGTATGGTGCAAATCCACCATTCCACCCACCTTGTCGTGCTTTTTCTCTCCGTCCATTCATTGTCTGTTCAATGATATTTTCTCTTTCTATTTCTGCAACCGCAGACAAAACAGAGATTAAAAGTTTTCCACTTGTCTGTGACGAGTCAATTCCTTCTTCAATACAAATAAGATTTATTCCATAAGATTGTACAAACTCTAATGAATTTAGAATATCCGCTGCATTTCTTCCGAAACGGGAAAGTTTATAAACCAGAATATAGTCTATCTCCAATCCGTTTTTTATATCGGAAAGCATTTTCTTAAATGCAGGTCGTCCTTCAATAGATTTTCCTGATTTACCTGCATCCTCATAGATACCGACAATTTCCATTTCTTCTCGGTCAGCAAATCGTTTTAATCCGTTTTTTTGTCCTTCAAGGCTATATCCGTCTACCTGCATTTCGGTACTTACTCTCGGATACAGGACACATTTCTTTCCTTCTCTGTTCATCGTACCACCTCCATAATTTTATAGGGAAATGTGATATGTAAGGCTGCGTAACTTACGCAGCACAATCCAATTCTTGCAAAACTGTCTTTCCGTATTTTTCAACTATCTGCACCATAACATTGATAAATGAATTAAATACTTCGTTTTCATCTTTCATCTGTTCATTTTGCAATTCTGGATTTTGGATATAGTTTTCATTTCCCATAATGAGTACCTCCGCTATAAAACAAGCGGCTGTACTCTAAATTATAGAAATACAGCCGCATTTTTACCAATGTGCAAATTTATCGTTCTCGTCCCTTTTACACATCTGTTGCCTTCATTTTCTCCAATGCAACACTAATGGCAAGAGCCTTATCAACCCTTGCCACTATATCGTCTGGTATCATTCCCAAATACTGCCTTAGTCGCTGCTTATCAATCGTTCTTACCTGTTCAAGCAAAATGATTGAGTTCTTATCCAAACCTTCAAAATCATTGATTAAAGTGTGTGTCGGCAATTTTGCTTTAGTGTGTATTCGGCTTGTGATGGGTGCGACAATGACCGTAGGGCTATGCTTATTGCCGACATCGTTTGAAATGATAAGTACAGGTCTTGTTCCGCCTTGCTCCGAGCCGATAACAGGATTTAGATTTGCGTAGTAAATATCTCCACGCTTGATTTTTCTTTCCATTATGTTTGACCTCCCAGATTTATTTAGGCAGGTATGTTCTGCCTATGTAGGCAGCCAAACAAAAGGAAGTATTTAAGGTCGGGAGAGTATAAGCAAAATCTCTGTTCCTATGACTACCTTTTATCTGGCTTTATGATAGGAGCATTTCAATTTGTCCTCGACACCCCGAAATGCTATGGGAAGTCGCCAAATGGTCAGCAGCGAACTGACACCACGGGAGTTCCACCCCAACTGTCGTTCTGACAGAGCCGCCCTCATTGCCTGCGACGGTTTTTTCACGCTCGGGCTGTGACTGGACGGGAGTATCATTATCCTCTTTGTGGGTTATGGCGAAATCGGGAGCTGCCCGATATTTTGAGTCGGTAAAGATAGGCTCACCACCTTTCAATCGCTCGCTGCCGCTTGGCAGGTCGTGGCGTACCGCTGCACACGCTTATGCTCATCACAATCACAAAGAGAAAGTATTTGGCGAATGGGTATTCATTTGTCAAGGAGCAATCCCGTTTTCGCCACACAAAGGAAAACAGGGCAAGAGTTTTTTGTCCTCTCACCCTGTAGCCCGTGGGAATATTCAATTTTCCCCTCTACTCAAAAAACTTTTTTAATTTTTCTTTGAGCCTATCCATTCTTCTGTAAACAGCTTTTTCAGTAATATCCAGATACACCGCAATTTCACGGGTTGAATATCCTTGTATCTTCATCAAAGCAATCTGCAATGTAAGCCTGTCCACCTTAATCAAAACTTGATAGAGGTGCTGATTTTCGATGCTGTCCAGAAAATCCTCAACCGTTTTGACTTCGGGCTGTGTAGTATCTTCAGCAAGCTCGTCAAGATATGTACCTGTTTCCTGCACTCGCTGATAATACCGTCTGTCTGAATTAAAAATCGCCCAATCGTGAATACGGAGCTGTTCTATATCGTCCTCAGTAACGCCTAAGTTCCGCAACTGCTTTTCCTCGGCTTCTTTCCAGAGCCGCCATTTCTTTTCTTCTTTGGCTTTGTTGTATGCCATATCGTTTCCTCCAATCTGAATTTTTGAAAAATCCAGATTGGCAGGCGGTGAACGGCAACCGACAGAAAAGCAAAAAGCCGCAAAGGTACTAAGACCTCTACGGCAATAAGCGTAAGCATATCTATAATTAAGAGATGTAATCTCTACTTGTAAAATGTAAGAGTGCCACGAGTGAGTGATGATTTTTTCTAAAAGATAATCTTCACTCCACTGTGACACTCCGTAAATAGTAGCTGCTTCTGATGAGCAGCATTGCGGTCATATTCGACCATCGCATAAAAAAATTCCTCCAAACTCGAAAACGGGTTCGGAGGGAAGTTGAATTTTCGTCTGGGCGTGTTTATACTGCCCACCAAAGCACCGTTTTTTTTATTTGGTGGGCTTGCTTCATATTGATTTTAAAGCTTATCTTACTTGATGTTTTGAAAATGCCTTATGGGAAATGATTGAACCTATTACTACTAAAGCAATCGCAACAGGAATAGACCATACTGCATAAAGCATACCATTGTGCATTTGTTCAACAGACATTATGGAAATATACTGTGAATAGAAAAGGGGCATCAGCACAATAATTCGATATAATGCACTTGTTTCAGAGATAGGAAGCATTATCGGTATCACATGAATAGCTGCTGAAATTACAAACGCTATCATTTGACTTTTACAAACAGCAGACAGAATTAAAACTATTCCTGTTACACTGATTGCACTCATAAACGCCAACAGGATTTGATACTTTAATACTGTTCCGCAACTAATATTAAACGGAATATACCCTTCTAAAAAATCTATTGGAGCAAAAAGGATAGAGCAGTCCAGCCCCTCTGTTCCATAAATAGCAACCGCAATAAGCAAATTGAAAATAACAACCAAAGTCGTTATGAAAACGGCTGAAAGTAAACTTGCTAATACTTTTGCTGTGGCACATTTTGTCTTTCCGTATTTACTTGTCAAAATAATGTTATCCACTCCACCATACTCGCCAGAGAAAACAGGAGCAATTAGCAAAATAATTACTAATGAAAGGACAATAAAAATCTTCGCCATATTTTGGCTTGTACTAAGCCAACCGTTTACATACCCAACTTTTATTTCTTTATCGCCAAATACATCTGCTACGCTTAACCCGTTCCAATTTCCATCTATATCAGCAAAATGGGAGAATACAGAAGACTGCAAAGCATTTTGATAAATGTATTTTGCGTTCATTCCATGTAAATCTTGAGTAGGCTTAAACTCAGACATCATCTGCTGTACTTTATTGTCAGTTAACTTTCCCTCATACTTCAATGCAATTTGCTTATCAATTTCTACCGCAGCTTTTCCAGTTTCCTCTGCACCGTTTCCGTCAAATGCGTACATACTGTGAAGCGTGGAAAAAGACAGTATCAAGGACAATAGTAATACGGCAGCAACAGAAATAACCGCAAAGCGTTTTGTCAATATTTTTCGTAATTCAAACTTGATTAGATTTTTCATTATTCGTTCACTCCTTTAAAATAGAATAGATACAAATCCTCTAATGTAGGTTCTACCTTTATCGCATTTTCCATAGGCGACTGTTCAGAAATCACACGCAGAACCGTACAATTATTTTCAATGTTTCGCAAATTGCTTATATTCAGAGTTTCAGAATATTGCTCCGCACGACTGGTCGGAACTGTACATTCCCATACCTGTCCGTCAATTTCTGTGGTAATTTCCTGCGTTTTTCCAAAATGGAGAATCTGACCGTCTTTCATCATAATAATGTCCTCAGCAATAAACTCGACATCAGAAACAATGTGCGTAGAGAGAATAACTATTCTATCTTTAGAAAATGCACTAATCAGATTACGAAAACGGACACGCTCTTTTGGGTCAAGACCTGCTGTCGGCTCATCTAAAATTAAGATGCGTGGATTATTCAACATCGCCTGTGCAATACCTAAACGTTGTTTCATACCACCAGAGAAAGTTTTGATTTTGAGGTTTCTTTTCTCTGCTAAATCAACAGCTTCCAACAATTCTGTTGCTTTCTTATGAGCTTGTTTTTCACTCAGTCCTTTTAATGCCGCAACATACATAAGGAAATCCCAAGCTGTAAAGTCTGGATAATATCCAAACTGTTGCGGTAAATATCCCAATAAATTACGGTACTTCTCTCCGAGTACAGATATGTTTTTCCCATCCAAAGTAATTTTCCCAGAGGTCGGTGTCTGAATATCGCAGAGTAACCGCATAAGGGTAGTTTTTCCCGCACCATTTGCACCAAGCAAACCGTAAACGCCATTTGATAATGAGAGGTTCAAATGGTTTACGGCTGTTTTTGAGCCATATTGCTTTGTTAGTTGAATTGCTTTAAGTTCCATATCAAAAACTCCTTTCGTCTTAGGGAGCAAAAAAATACTCTCCATGTGTTTACATAGAGAGTATAGAATGCAATTTTCTACTTTTTATCTACTAATCGAGAGATTTGAAAAAAGCAGTCACTTTTGCTCCGATTGAGCAATTTTCAATTTTCAGATAACCACCGTGATGTTCACATAAAATTTTACAGATATACAGCCCAAGTCCGAAATGCTCAGAGTGATTTTCTTCTTCCGTAAAATATGGATTGGTTGCTTTGCTTAAAATATTTTTTGAAAAGCCACATCCATTGTCTGAAACAGAGAGATAAAAGCCATCATTATTACTTGTGTAAGTGATGTTTACCTTTGATGTTGCGTATCGGATTGCATTTGAAATCAAATTATTATTAACTTGTGAAACAAAAGTATAATCAATGCCAATAGGAATATCGGAAATGTTATTTTGAATAGAAAGAGTTTTTCCACTTTGCTCACACAAAATTCTTGCACTATCAGCTATTGCGGTCACATAACCGCTTATATTAGACTTGTCACTTATGGGTTGAGCATCTTCTAAACGACGCAAGTGGCTCATACTATCAACATATCTTTCCAAACGGAAAATATGTTTTCCCATTGTTACAGCGGTGCTTTTGGTTATTGGGTCATGGTTGGACTGTAAAATTTCATTATACCCTTTTAATACGGTAAGTGGAGTACGTAAATCGTGAGCAAAAGCAGTATTAAGTTGTTTTCGTTCTTCCATTTGCCGCCACATTTCAGAGAAATTATTAGCAAGGGTAAAACGCATTGTTTCAAATGATGAACACAATTCTCCTAATTCATCTTTGCTGTCATATTTAATTGAGAAGTTTAAATTATTATTAGAAATCATTTCAGAAGCGGCTTTTAATTCTGTAAGCGGTTTTTTTAACTTGTTTCTATAGAATAACAAGGTCGCCGTAATAATACATAACGCTGAATAAATCGGAGTTGCAATTATTGGGGCAACTTCACATATTGAAAGTAACCGTTGGTCTTTTTCAGACATTGCAACAGGTGCAACTCCAATATAATTGCCATCACCGAGTCTTTCTCCATTTTCATTTGTTAAATAATATTTTTCTCCTGTTGGGGGATATTTGCTTTCAATCGTTTTTGTAGCATTATTGCACAAAGTAGCTGTTCCTGCACTTAATAGAATGGCAAGAATTACAAACGCTGAGATATAAAGTATTATACTTTTTCGCAATGACAGGTTACACCACATTTTCTTTATCTTATCCACTTATATCCACACCCCCAAACTGTTTCAATATAAGATTTATTTGTGTATGCTGCAATTTTTGTTCGTATTCTGCGAATATGCTCGGCAACAACACTACTATCTCCCTCACTGTCATATCCCCAAACTCTTTCATAAATTCTCTCTTTATCAAAAACTTGTCCTGCGTTTTGAGATAATAACTCAACAATGTCAAATTCTTTTTTTACAAGACCAATAGGTTGGTTCTGTATATAAACAGTTCTTTCAGAGTAGTCAATTAAAAGTTCTCCTGAAAACTTAACTTTTGTATTCGTTTGATGTCGTTCTTCTCTTCTTAAATGTGCTTGCACTCTGGCTTCAAGTTCAACAAGAGAAAACGGCTTAACAATATAATCATCACCACCTACGGAAAATCCTTGTACCTTATCATTTTCTTCAATACGGGCAGTTAAAAAGAGTATAGGGCAAGAAACATAATCCCTAATTTTCTTGCAGACTTCCATCCCATCAAGCTTCGGCATATTTATATCTAATAAGATTATATCTGGTTGTAATTCTGCTAATTTGAGGGTTTCTACTCCATTATAAGCAGAAAAGACCTCATAGCCCTTGCTTCTAAAAAATCCTGTAAGCATTTCAACTATATCAACTTCATCATCGGAAATTAAAATCCTGTACCTCACATATAACACCTCCATAATAAACACTAACGAAAAATTTTCAATTTTTCATCAACTTTTTTCTTGCATCAGCAGGCTTTTCAGCATTTTTCGGAATAAGCCACACACGGTTAATATTCATAACCCCCTCAATACGGTTTCCTTTACAAAGTCTTTGTACCCATCTTAACGATACGTTCCACTTTTCAGCGGCTTCCTGTGCTGTCATATATTCAAACATATCTGACCTCCTAAGGTGTACTGTATATATTATAGCCGTTTGAACGAACAGTATCAAGTGTGCAATTATGAACTTTGACCGCTTGTAATAAGAGATTTTATATCCTAATATCAGAGATTTCAAATCGTTCTATAAGAACTCACATTTCTGTAAAATATAATAGTAGCATTTTGCAGATACAAGGTGGTGAGTTTATGGACACAAGAAACAATGATTTTGACTTCGATTTTACACCGATAGGACAGGCAATCAAGAAAGCAAGGACAGCAAAAGGTATGACCAGAGAGCAGCTTGCTCGTATTGTAGATTATGACCCAAGACATCTTCAAGCGATTGAAAATGAGGGACAAAAGCCAAGTCTGGAGCTGCTCATTCAGCTTGTGACAATGTTCGGTGTATCGGTTGATGAATACATATTCCCAGATAATGAGGTCAAAAGAAGTTCCGTCCGCAGACGCTTAGACGCAGAACTCGACAAACTAAACGATAAAGAGCTGTCCATAGTTGAAGCAACTGTCAGCGGACTATGTAAGGCAAAAGAGCCAGAGGAATAAACCTCTGGTTTTTCTTTTGCCCATTCTTAATAGGCAGGAACGCCGTAGCCATAGATGGAGCTGCTTCCAACCGTATATTGCTTTTGCCTGCAAGCGTCGCCAGAGTTACCCTCCACGGTGTAAACGACACCGTTTTCGCATTTCTCTACAATTCCTACATGGTCAGTTTCTCCATCGCCTTCCCAATCAAAAAAGATAATATCGCCCGCCTGCGGGTCGTAGTTTCTGTCTTGCCATTGTCCGTTACCCTTAAACCAATTTGAGCCGTCCACGCAGCCAGAAAATTTAGGGATAATCCCGCTCTCAATATATCCGCATTGGTCGGCACACCATGACACAAAGCAGGCACACCATTCCACACGCCCATCAAAGCCATACCAACTCCAATAAGGCTGACCGCCCTCATTGCCGAGCTGTGTCAAAGCGACTTCCACAATCGCCTGGTTACCGCCGCTTGTGAATGCCCGCCCGTATGGATAATACCGCAGCACATGGGCGGGATACTGCGTGTCGCCATAGCTGTCCCAACCTAACCGTGCCGCCTGCATGGTGGAGAACTCTACCGCATTGGCATAGGAATAGCCGCCATAGTTGGTCTTAGCCCACGAGATATATCCATTGCCGAAATTGTAACCCTGCAAGGCAAGTTTGATATGCTCCATATCAATCGGATTTTCCACCTCGGCAGAGATAAGGGCAGCCTTTAATTCCTGCACCCCGCACTCAATCGAATATTCTGGGTCTTGTATCCCATTCGGCTCGTGTGGATACCTTGTGTTAAAGCTGCCTTCCGCCGCCTGCATCGGGTCAAGTCCACGCCCGCCAGATTCCTGCATCATTACTGCCTTGATAAGCTCCACATATTCGGGAATACCATACTGTTTGGCATATTTCTGTATCAAAGGCTCATAGGCTTCCACCTCTGCACTGACAGGGGTATAGGCGTTGCTCCCGCTTCCGCCGCCAAACAGGGAAACAGCACAGCCGAGCAGGACAACAATGAGAATAATCACAACTGTAATCCAACCACCTGCAATTAAAGCGGAAATCAGAGCTTTTGTTCCTGCAATAATCGCCTTGACCGCAGCTATGGTGGCTCTGACCGTCGCTTTGGTTGCTTCGGCGGTTGCCTTTGCGGTGGCTTTTGCCGCCTGTGCCGCCTTTTGAACAGTTTTCGCAGAAGCCTTTGCCGCTGCCTGTGCTGTTTTTACCGAGGTTTCCGTCGTTTTGATTGCCGCCTTAGAAGTTGCCTGTGCGGTTTTAATTCCCTTTTCGGTTGTCTTGACCGTTCCCTTAGCAGTTGCTTTCACCGCTTTTTCTGTATTTCGGGCTGTGGTCTTAATCATTTTTTGCCCCTGCTGTCGGGTCTTTATCAACTGCGATTTTGCTGTCTGGGAAACATCGGGGGCAGAAGAACGGCTTGCAGCCCCGTGACGGATCTGCAAGCCGTGTTGTTCTGACATATTCTGTGCTGCTTTCTGTTCTGCGGCTTTGACAGCCCGACTTTTCTTGAAATCGCTTATTTTATCTTTTGCCTTACCGATATTCTTCTGCGTTGTCTTGACTGCCTTTTGCCCCTGCTTATTGAACTGGTGGATACCTTCGTCTTTTACACGGTCTGCCGCATAAGAAATCCTATCCGCAGCATATTCTGTGGCAGAGTTTTCATCAGCGTAATATCCCTGTTCCGCTTTTTCCTTTATCCCTACATAGGCAGACTTCATACGCTCACTGGCTATGGCGGCTTTATCTATGGTCTTTATCGTGCCTTTAACCGCATCTCTGGTTTTAATATCAGCCATAGAAAACCTCCTTTCCCAGAGAATTTGCGTTCAAATCAGCCGACCATTTTTGCCACTACAACGAGCCTGCCGTTCTGTGCGGAGTATTCGCAGGTGGAAAGGGTAATGAGCCTGTCGCCGTATTCAGCGGTCACACCTGTATCATACAAAGCAAGTTCCTTGCACTTCCCGACATAGGAATTAAATTCTTCCTCATTCTCTGCATCAACAAAGTCGTAGTATCGAAAGCCATCAGAACTGTACGCCACAGTCTTAAATACAGCGACGATTTCATACTCTGCCTGCTCTGTAAGGGTATCAAACTGAACACTCTTGTGTTCCTCATAAAAGCTCTTGGACTTGTAATCCTCCAATGCTCCAAACATCTTGCCACCCTTGATGTGATGACCGTAGATAACCAGATTGTCACTTTCGGCAATATCACAATTCTCCTGCACATAAGGCGTACCTAAGTCGCTGTACTCTTTTTCAAAATTGTGCTTCAGATAGAAATTCGGATTGTTCCTGCTCTGCATCACAGGATAATTGATTGTCGTGCCGGCAATGGAAATCCAACCGACCATATCCTCATTCTGTAAATACAATTCCTGATACTTGGCAAGCACATCTTCTCCCTCGCTAATGGGGATATCGTCTGGCATGGTTTCCTCCGTGGGAGCTTGCTCTACTATTTTGGCAATCTCCTCAAAGGCTTCCGTCTGTTCGTCCACCTGTGCATAGTGATGGTAAATACGGAAGCCGCAAAAAGCCGCCGTACCTAACAGGCACACGGCGGCGGCAACACAGATAATAGATTTATAATTCTTCATAGGCTTTTCCTTTCTTATCTTGAAATTTCCGTCTGTTTTCTGGGAGCAGGAAGCTCCCTGCAATATTCGGGGTATCTGACCTTGATACCCTCCATAAAGTAGGGAGCAAACTCACAGCAAAACAACTCCTCTGGCGTGAAATACCGTTCCCGCCCTTCCTCTGCATACCCGTTCCAAAGGTTAAAAGCAAGATGGCAGACCTTGACTGTTCCGCTTGTCTGCCAGCCGCCGTGCATACCCTCTGGCTCGATGCAGTCCTCCTTGAAATTGAACATCTGGTTGATGTTCGCCCTCGTTTCCGAAGCGATACCCATCACATAGAAAAATGCCCTGTGATAACAGTCGTTCACTCTGCATTTCATCATATTTTCCAGAAAGAAATCACGGTGAGCCGTATCACGGAATTTAATA
>URVJ01000023.1 GCA_900551295.1 uncultured Eubacteriales bacterium
TGGCTGGCGACGGCCCGGAAAGATCGGTCGATGCTGACTCCTTCTTTTGGAAGGTATACTCTTTTAATCTGCGGCTGTGGCGGAACTGGCAGACGCGCACGTTTGAGGGGCGTGTGGAGCACTCCATATGGGTTCAAGTCCCATCAGCCGCACCAAAACCGGTATGTTTATGCATATCGGTTTTCTTATTTTATTTTTCATATGTACAAAGTGACTTGAACCCTAAGAGGGCAAAATGCGTAAAGAAAATTTGCCGGCGGCAGATTTTAAGCATTTTGGTGCGCAGCTGCTTGCAGCAAGCAAGGAAGACGCGCGTGCGCGGATTTGTCCCATCAGCCGCACCAAAACCGGTATGTTTACGCATATCGGTTTTCTTGTTATATTTTCCTTGCTGCCAAGTAGTGACTTGACATAATTTCAGAATATTCGGTGCAAATATGTGTAATACTCATTTAATTGAATTTAACAGTATCTAATGTTCTTGAAATATTTTATACGCTGTTCCGGTGTGATTTTATATCATTCCGGCTTTTTTATTGCTTATTTTAACTTGGAAGTGCCTTCGGCAAGTCATGAATGTCAAAAGCTTTTGTGTAATGAATAATAAATATCAGAAAATAATTTTTACAACCGAAATGTGTTGAATGCAAGGTTGGATTGTGGTAAAATACCGGTGTGGTTAAGCTGAATGTGCCCACACACGAAAAATCAGAGAAAAAACAGGCATTTGAGGCATTAATGTGTTTGGTAGGTGTAGATATGAAACTGCAATGTGACATGAATGAATTTCCGAGAGCATTTGAGCGCTATGACGTGCTTCCCGACGATAATCATAAAGACGCGGTTTATCACTGGCATACGGGCAATGAATTTCTGTTCGTCGAGAACGGCGCGCTCAGAATGTCGATAGGAAAACGTACATACGATTTGCGCATGGGCGACGGCGCATTTATAAAAAACGGTGATCTGCATACCATGATACCGCGATACGGTCTGAAAGCGGCAACGGTTGTGTCGGCAAGGTTTCCTGCATCTGTATTTGACGGTATTAAAAAGTTCGATGCCAAGCGCAGCTTTATAGTGAAAGCAAGCGCACTCGACGATATCGGAATTTCGGAATACGTAAGCAATGCAAAAAACGGCATTGAAACCGAACTTGCAAATCAGAGTAAATATTCCGATGTGCTTGCAGATAATTATGCTTTGCAGCTTTATCTTCTAATGCTTCGCGCATATGTACCCGCAAATGACATAGGAACCGTAATTTCAGCCGACTATGAGTCTATGTTCGGCGATTTTGACGGCGCTTACCATGCCGCTGAAATTTCTGCACGGACGATGGATAAATTCCGTAAAGCACTTGATTATGTTAATGAGGAATATACCGATCCGGAACTTTCGCTTGCCGTCCTTTCCGATGTGTCAGGACTTTCGGAGGGCTACATTTCCGAGCTTTTTCCGGCAATACTCGGCATACAGTTCAAGCAGTACCTTAATGCGCTTCGCATTGACAACGCAATAAGGCTTATAAGCGAACGTTCAGAGTCCATAACTCAGGCTGCGTTTAACAGCGGCTTTGAAACCATCAGAAATTTCAACAAAGTTTTCAAAAAACTCAAAGGCGTCGCGCCGAGTGAACTGAAAAACGCTGTTTCCGGCAATGCCTGCGGAATTATGACGGGATTTACCGGACTGTGTCCCGATAGTGACGGCTGGGCGGATATGGTGTTTGTGCAGAACGGGCATCTTTCACCGTCGGCAGACCCTGACAGCCCGGAACGGAAAGTTTTCGGTGCTTTTACACGAAAGCCCGGCAAGATATGGACAAGCTTCAATGTCAACATGCTGTTTGCGGCAGGCTCGCGGTACAGAGTTTCGTGCGATGTGTATTTGCTGACGGATACCAATTCCGGCTGCTGCGAAAAAGCTACCGTTGGTGTAAATATGTATTACGGAACATCTGAAAGCAACCCCGTGCCGCACGCAAAGTCGCTGGGTTATGCAAAGACGGGAGAATGGGTTCACTGCGAGACCGAGGTAGATGTGGGAACGGACTATGTTCCCGGCTTGTATGATAAATTCTCTGTCTTTATCGACCCGAGAACAGGATACGGTTTTAATTTTCTTATTAATAATGTGACCTGTGAGAAAATGATACAATAAAGAAGTCCGGCGTGAACCGGACTTTTATTTTGCCTGTTTATGAAATTATGTTCAGGACATCGCGTCAAGCACGTCCGAAACGCTGCAGCTTCGGGATTTTGAATAGAGAGTATACTCATTGTTTCCGCAGACTAATTTTATGTAGCACGCGGCTTTGAGTTTTTCGTCATATCTGTTTTGAGGTATTCGAGTCATGGCACCGGCAAAGTAAACGTTGTCGCCGTTGTTTTTAAAGAATTTGTCAGTGCCGTCAGCTGCCGAGTACGCTGCACCGCTAACGGTGTTCTGCATTCCGAGACGCGGTTCCGTATCGGACAGGGCGCTTTCAAGACCGACGACAAATCCGTATTCCGCCGATGTTACCGCATTGCTGTCCATACGCAGCTCTGCGTTTGTAAAGCCTATAAATCTCAGACCGAACGGTTCTTTTGTACGTATATCGTTTTGTTCGAGAATTGCTGTCGGTTCGGTAATTTCGTTTGCACAGCCGAAATACAGGGTTCTGTAAGCGCCGTTTGATTCGGTGAGTTTTACGAATATGCTGCCGTCAAAGTCTGACGGCAGTTCAATGCTGTTTTCGCTGACGTCTGCAATTTTGCCGCCGAGATACCATGTAAAGCTTTTTTCGCCTTCAAGGTCGGTGATGGCGGTGATTTGGGTTTTTCCGTTTTCAGATGTGCTTTTCATTGCCGAGAGAACGGTGCTTTTCGGTTTTTCCGCAAAGGTAATTTCGCAAAGACCGCGTGAGATCCACTTGTTTTCGGTAAAGCTGCGGCTTCTTACCACAATTCTGTCGCTGTATACTTCAAGTATAAGTCCTTCCGAGCCGATAACTTCATTGCAGTCGTCTGCATTGCCCGGAGTTTTGGGTATGCATACCGTCGCCATGCCGCCGTCGTTCATATATGTCGGCTCCGTGCCGTTTCCGTTCAGTACGGCGGCAAAATCCGTGTCGAGGGAAAAGTGAGTGTGACCCGAGGTGTATATTGCCGACGTGTGCTTTTGCAGTACGGCTTTGATTGCTGCGTCGGAACCGCTGCTTTTAAGCTGAGCGTCCCAGTAGCCGCCGCTAAGCTCTGTTTCGGTCGGCACATGACCGAATACAAACACGGGCTTACCCGATGTGTCGTTTTCGCAGAGTTTTTTGTCGAGCCATTCAAGCTGCGCGTCTCCGAAGCTGTAATACGGTGCCTCGCCGCGCGGTATTTCAAGGAAAATAAATTCATATCCGTTTATGACAGTGTCGTAATAGCTTACGCCGTCGTCTTTTGTAACCGCATTTTCGTATTTCTGAGTGTTTGCCGCGGTATTTGAATAGTCGATCCAGCTTTTGAGAAATTTGTTCCAGTTGGCGCTGTTGCAGCATACGGGATTCCATTTGCCGCTGTCAGCTATGTCATGATTTCCCTGCACCGCGTATACCGGCTTTTCAAAACCTTTCAGGTATTCGGTGAGCAGTTCCCATTGGCTTGTTCCGGCATGTAGCAGAGAATCATCGGCAGAGGTTTCGCCGTTGCTGTTGTATGACGAGTCATGATAGTTCATAAAGGCTTGTTCAGAATATGCGCCGTACCACTGTGTAAGGTCGCCGTTTATAACCGTAAAATCGCAGAGGTCGTTTATCTGCCGTCTTGCCGACAGAAGTCTGTCGCTTACCGAATCTGTGCTGCCCCAGCCGCCGATGTGAATGTCCGAGATTACAGCCGCGGTGAAGATCGGCATTTCTCCGGACTTTGCCTTCTTGCTTTCGGGAATGTCAAAATAAACGCTGAAAGTATTTTCGCTGTCCGTAATATCAGCCGCAAGCGCGTCGGCACCGTCGGGGATAAGCGTGTCGTAACGTATGGCGTATCCGATGTCGGCTAAAGTTCCCGTAAGAGTTCGGAGCGGCGTATAGTCGGGAAGTGCGGAATATGTATCGCCGTCCTTCTGCGCCCAGTAAAGCTTTACCGAAAGCGCATATTCCGGGTTCTGAGAGCCGAAGTTTACCTTTACCGTGCCGTCGGCACTCTGACGTCTGCCGGTGTCAAACGAGTATTCAAGACTTACGAGAGATTCGTCAAGCGCAGTATTTTGAGTTTTTTCGGACGGGACAAATCTTATAAGATCGATTTCAAAATCGCCGTAGTCGTTCATCGGGTCAAATCTTAAAGTGTTTATGCTGCTGCCCTGCCAGTTGTTGGCTTTGGAAAGATCTATTTTATAATATCTGAAATTGTCGCCGCTTGATATGTCCGCGAATTTCTGCTTTTTTGAATTGGTTTCGGAAGCCGCAAAAGCAGTGCCGGAACTGTTTATTCCGGAATAGTAAAGCTGCATATCGGCATATCTTGAGTCGAAGGATTTAAGATTGTGTTTCATAATTACTTCAAGCGCGGAGTATGAGTTCGCGTCAATGTCAAGACCTTTTTTTCAAGACGCGGATTTGCCCATTTGGTTGTCGTGTCCGTAAATTTAAGCGTTCCGTCGCCTATGGTGTAGTAGGAGGACGCCGCAAGGCTCCAGCCGCAGAGATTTTTTGCAAGATCCGACGGATCTTTGTCAAAGTCAAGAGTAAGTGCGTCGTCCGTGCCTTTCGGAACAAACATAAAATAGTCTATTGAAAAGCTGCCCTCGCAGTTTACGGGATCAAGGTATATTTTTGAGATTTTTGCGTTTTTCAGAAAATCCTTGTCGAGAGAAACCGAGTGTACCGCAAAGCCGTCGCCGCTCGAAAGTCCGATAGCTGTCTTTACCGAGTTTGCTTCGGAAAGCTTTATTGATGTGCCGTCGGTCTTTGTGCCGACAAAAAAGCACTGGAACTCCGGAGCTTTTGAATCTTCGCGTTCCGTAAGATCGTATTTCATTCTTATGCGCAGTTCGGAGTAGTCGTTCATGTTCAGATCCACATTAAAACCGAGCCTCGGATCGTTGTTTTTGCATACGGCGGTGTATATGCCGTCGTTTACGGAAGAGGTTACGTTTGTGTCTGAAAATTTTGAATCGTCGTCAAAGCCCCAAAAAAATATTTCCGCCGCATATGAGCACAGCCCGAGGGCAAACAGCAGTACGAAAACCGACGAAATCGCGCCAATAATCCTTTTCATAGCTTTTTCTCCTTTTGTATTATTGTGTAACTCAATTATATTTGCGCAAATGTTTCATTGCAAGAATGGGCAATGCGCATATATGGTACTTTTTTCGAAATTTTGCGCAGAGGCTGCAAAAAATAATGACGCAAATATGACTTTTCGTTCTGTCGGCGGCAATTTCCGCAAAAAAAATTTACCGTCTTTGCAAATGTATTGAAAGCGGCGCAGAATTGTGGTAAAATAACGGTGTATTCGTTAAACTGCGGACGGTTTTGCCTGTTTGCACACTTAAAAATGTAACAAAACAGGCATTTGCGGCATTAACTTACAAATACATATAAAAACGGAGGGATAGATTTGAAAAACGACCTCAGACCGGAAATGAACAAGAAATATAACACAATAGCGGCGTATGTTCTCGGAGTGAGCGCAATTATTATAATATTTATAATGATGTTTGTGTATTCCGTACCTCTCGGCGCGTGGTGTTCAAAACTCATGGGCATACTTTCGCCGTTCTTCTGGGGATTTGCCTTTGCGTACATACTTTGCCCCGTGTGCAATTACTTTGACGGCAAATTTTCAAAGGCAAAGCTCGGTTTCTGGAAACGGCACGGCGGAATGATAGTTACATACATTATCTTTTTGCTCTGCATAACGCTGTTTTTCTACATAATGATACCGCAGATAGTGCTGAGCTTTAACAGCTTTGTAGACACGTACAAGGACTACGGCAAGCACCTGACAAAGCTTTTCAGGCCTGCGTCGGACGAACTCAAATTTATACCTCCCGAAATAATGTCAAAGCTCCAGGGAATGTTAACGGATCTTCTCGGCAAGACGACGGAGCTTGTAACGCAGTATTCCCCGATAGTAATTGCACGCGTTTCGTCGTTTGCAATGGGACTGTGGAAGATAGTACTCGGATTTATAATTTCGATTTACATGGTAGCCGAAAGAAAGACATTTGCACGCCAGATAAAGAAACTGCTTTACTCGGTATTTTCCAGAAAGCACGCCGACAGAATAATTTTCCACACGCTCGAGGCTCACTCGTATTTCGGCGGATTTATCGGCGGAAAGCTGCTTGATTCGCTTATAATCGGGCTGCTTTGCTTTGCAGGGCTTGCGATACTCAAAATGCCGTACACTCCGCTTGTCAGCCTTGTTGTCGGCGTGACAGACGTAATACCTTATTTCGGACCGTTTCTCGGAGCAATTCCGTCGTTTATCATAATTTTCTTCAACGATCCGATAAAGGCGCTGTGGTTTGCGCTGTTCATACTCGTGCTTCAGCAGATAGACGGCAACTTCATAGGACCGAAGATACTCAAGCAGGCAGTGGGAGTTTCGTCGTTCTGGGTAATCTTCTCGCTGCTTATAATGGGCGGACTGTTCGGCGTTGTCGGCATGGTTATAGCCGTTCCGCTGTTCGCGCTTATTCACGCGGAGATTTCGAGAACCGTAAATTCGGTAATTACAAAAAAGCTCTCGCGCGGTGAGATAGATCCGTCCGCCGCGGGTGTGTGTAAGCCGGTGCAGGACTCCGGACAGAGTGCCGGACAGGGTGCGGCACAGGACATCAAAAACGATAACGATAACGAAAAATAAAACTTATATACATAAGGAGTGTTGATATATGTTTGAAACGCTGGCAAACGCGTATTGTCTCGGAATTATACCCCAATATATAATGCAGAATGTGTCGGGAGGCTTTGCGACGGCTTTCCTTATCGCGGGCGGACTGCTTTGCGCGCTGGTAGGATACTTTTTCGGCTCGTTCAATTTCGCGCTTATACTTTCAAAGAAGATGTATAACGAAGATATAAGAAATTACGGCAGCAAAAATGCCGGAACCACAAACATGATGCGTACCTACGGCAAAAAGGCGGCGTTTCTCACGATACTCGGCGATATACTCAAGGCCGTTGCAGCCGTCGCGATAGGCTGCTTTGCGATGGGAATAAATTTCGGCGGCTATCTTACCGGACTTTTCTGCGTGATAGGTCATGTTTTTCCGGCATATTACGGCTTTAAAGGCGGTAAAGGCGTTGCGACTGCGGCTGCGGTCATACTCATGCTCAATCCCTTTGTGTTCCTCTGCGTAATAGGCGTGTTTGTCATTACGGTGCTGCTTTCGAGATATGTTTCGCTCGGATCTGTGCTTGCGGCTGCGGTATTTCCGCTGCTTACGTACACGACGCTGTTTTCACCCGAAAACACTCTTCCGCACAGAGGATTTGCGTTTCTGTTTTCTTTTGTAATGGCGGTCATAGTTATTGTAAGGCACAAGGAAAACCTTTCAAGGCTTGCGCACGGCACGGAATCGAAATTTTCGTTTAAAAGGAGCAAAAAACCGACATCTGAAGATAAAAAATAACCCGCTTTAACGGAGGAAAAAACTATGGAAAGAATGGCAAAAGATTTCGGAGAATTAAAATTCTTCTGCGATTTCGGCGTAAATGCCGAATATAACAAACAGACCGACGACGACGGCACTGTAAGACACAATATAAGACTTTCATGGAAAAAGGGCGACGTAAAACCCGAATACCGTTTTACGGCAAGACTTTCGCTTGAAATGATGTCGGGAAAATATCTCTGGTATCCGTGCTCCGGTATGAACAAGAATATGGCGACGATATGGAGAAACGAAGGACGCTTTTCAACAACGCTTGCAACGGCTTGTCCCGCAGTCTGCGTGCTTGACGACGACGGAAATGCAGTACATACCGTCTGGGCAAGCGAAATAAGCAGAAGAATAAACATAAATTCAGGTTCGGAAGAGGAAATAGACGGAAGATTTACCTTTGAAGTTTCGGTGCAGTTTTCCGAACTCATGACGCTTGAGGATTACAGTATAACAATAAGCGAAAATTCCGTAAAGCGCCCGTTTGGCGACAGTCTTGACGCGGTAAGGCTCGACTGGGAAAAGTCCCGCGGCATAGAGCCCCTTGAAGTGCCGGAGATCGCGAGAATGCCCATGTACTCGACATGGTACTCGTATCATCAGGACATAAACGACAAAAACGTAGAGCATGAGTGCAAAAACGCCGCGGCTCTCGGCATGGATTCGGTTATAGTGGACGACGGCTGGCAGCTTGTCGGAAATATGAGAGGGTATGCGTATACGGGAGATTGGAACGTATCGGAGGAAAAATTCCCGGACTTTGCAAAACACGTCGAAAACGTGCATAAGCTCGGAATGAAATATATACTCTGGTTCGGCGTGCCGTTTGCGGGATATAATTCGGAGCTTTTCAAAAAGTTTTCGGACAAGGTTCTCTGTATGCGCGACGACCTGAAAGCGGCAATTCTCGATCCGAGGTACAAAGAGGTCAGAAAGTGCATTACCGACAAGTACGTTTACTTTGCAGAGAATTATAAGCTTGACGGTTTCAAGCTCGACTTTATAGATTCGTTCTGCTCGTTCCCCGAAACGCCTTTCAAAGAGGGCATGGACATTGCAAACGTAAGCGACGCGCTTGAAAACCTCATGACGGGAGTAAAAGACGCGCTGCAAAGCATAAACCCCGACGTAATGATAGAGTTCAGACAGAGCTATACCGGCCCCGTTATACGCAAATTCGGAAATATGCTCCGCGTTGCCGACTGTCCGCACGACGGCGTTACAAACAGAGTGGGCATTGCCGACATAAGAGTAATTTCGGGACAGAGCGCGGTTCACTCCGATATGATAATGTGGGATAAGCACTGCGGCGTAAAGGACGCGGCATGGCAGATACTCAACTCGATCTTCGGCGTGATACAGTATTCAATGCGCATTGACGATCTTCCCGACGACCACAAAGCCATGAGCAAATTCTGGCTGAAATTCGCAAGAGACAACGCAAAGACTCTCCAGTGCGGAAAGTTTGAGGCTCATGAGCCGCAGTATGCTTATCCGGTAATACGTTCTTATGACGAAAACAACAGCGTTACCGCAGTCTATACAAAGAATAAAATTATTGATACAAAGATCTCCGGCAGCGTAAAGCTTATAAACGCTTCTCCCGACGCAAGGCTTGTGCTTAATGTTGAAAACGCCGCCATGGGAGAGATGAAGATATACGACTGCACGGGAAAACTTGTGCGCGACATTACCGAGAAATTTCTGCCGGGAATAAAAACAATAGACGTGCCGGTCTGCGGACTTGTAAACATTGACGCGGCAAAGGCATAAAAAGCATATACGCATATACATTTCGCGAAAGGAACACAAAAATATGAGACACATCGAAACAAAATGCATTCAGTCGGGATACACACCGAAAAACGGCGAACCGAGAGTATTGCCGATAGTCCAGAGCACGACATATAAGTACGAGTCGAGCGAGCTTATGGGAAAGCTTTTCGACCTTGAGGCGTCGGGATATTTCTATACGCGCCTTGCAAATCCCACAAACGACGCGGTTGCCGCAAAGATATGCGACCTTGAGGGCGGAGTTGCCGCAATGCTCACAAGTTCCGGACAGGCGGCGAATTTCTACGCCGTGTTCAATATCTGCTCTGCCGGCGACCATGTTGTGTGCTGTTCGGCAATCTACGGCGGAACTTTCAACCTTTTCAACGTAACAATGAGAAAGATGGGCATAGATTTTACCTTCGTTTCTCCGGACGCCTCCGACGACGAGCTTAACGCCGCATTCAAGCCCAACACCAAGGTGCTGTTTGCCGAGAGCATTTCAAACCCGTCGCTCAACATAATCGACTTTGAACAGTTCGCAAAGGCGGCTCACAGCCACGGCGTTCCTTTTATCGTTGACAATACTTTCCCGACGCCGATAAACTGCAGACCGTTTGAGTTCGGCGCGGATATAGTAACGCACTCCACGACAAAGTATATGGACGGCCATGCGACAAGCGTCGGCGGCTGCATAGTTGACAGCGGCAATTTTGACTGGGAAAAGTATCCCGAAAAGTTTGCCTGCCTGACTACTCCCGACGAGTCGTATCACGGAATAATCTATACCGAAAAATTCGGCAAAGGCGCATATATGACAAAGGCTCTCGCACAGGTCATGAGAGATCTCGGCTCCATTCCCGCGCCGCAGAATTCTTTTCTTCTCAATATCGGACTCGAAACGCTTGCTCTCAGAGTCGAACGCCATTGCGAAAACGCGCTTAAAGTCGCGCAGTTTCTGAAAAACCACCCCAAGGTTTCGTGGATAACATATCCGTCCCTGCCGTCGGATAAATATTACGGGAGGGCAAAGAAATATATGCCGAACGGAACCTGCGGAGTAATAGCTTTCGGTGTAAAGGGAGGCAGAGAGGCTGCGACAAAGTTCATGGATTCGCTTAAGCTTGCCGCGATAGTAACCCACGTTGCCGACGCACGCACCTGTATTCTTCACCCTGCAAGCACGACCCACCGTCAGCTTACCGACGAACAGCTCACGGCTGCCGGAACAAGCCCCGATCTTCTCAGACTTTCCGTCGGAATCGAACACGCCGACGATATTATAGAAGATCTCGGCGCGGCGCTTGATCTGATTTAAAATATTTCACGAAAGGCGGAATAAAAATGCTTGAAAACAATAACGGCGAAATGTTTTGCCCCAACGACGAATGGCGCGTAAAGATCAAGAGAAGAACGCATATGCTCAATCAGAAATACAACAGCCTTACCGAGTATCAGCCCGAGGCGCGCAAGGAAATAATCCGCGAAATACTCGGAGAAATGGGCGAGAACGTCTATTTCCAAGGCCCTGTCACTTTCCACTACGGAAAGCATACAAAAGTCGGAAACAATACCTTTTTCAACTTTAATTTTACGTGCCAGGACGATACCGAGGTCACTATCGGCGACAACTGCGATTTCGGTCCCAACGTGACCATAGCTACTCCCCTGCACCCGATGCTTGCGGACGAGAGAAAAGAGCTTATGTGCCCCGACGGCGTCGCAAGACGTCTGTGCTACGCAAAACCCGTCCATGTCGGCAACCGCTGCTGGATATGCGCCAACGTAACCATTCTTCCCGGCGTTACCATAGGCGACGGCTGCGTAATAGGCGCGGGAAGCGTCGTCACACGTTCGATACCCGCAAACAGCTTTGCCGCAGGAAACCCCTGCCGCGTTATCCGCACTCTTACCGACGCCGATTCCATGGCTGACAAACCCGAAATTCTCGGCGACTGCAAGGTAATAGAGCGCTGACATTATAATATAAGCGCATTTCCGGAGGAACGATGGTTTTTGTCCTACGGTCTTTGCTTTTTTTGGCACAAAACGGCATAAACGCGCGGTGTTGTTTGAATTTTCTTTGAATTTTTGCGGTTTTTTGAAAAATTGCTTGACAAAGATGCGCGTTTGTGATAGAATTATCCTACCTCTGTTGGAGAGTTTTTTTGTTGTGCCTTTTTTTGAGCATACATGAACTCCATGTCGAGGGAGGTAAAACATTTATATTTACCGGGAGGTGTACAAAATGAGAGTGAAAATCACACTCGTTTGCTCAGAATGCAAACAAAGAAATTACGACACTACCAAGAATAAAAAGAACGATCCGGATCGTCTTGAGTTCAAGAAGTATTGCCGTTTCTGCCGTAAGCATACCCTGCACAGGGAATCCAAGTAAGGTAAAGGCTGAAAGGAGGAAAAACGATGGCAGAGGAAACAACAAAGAAGTCCGGAAGAATTTCAAAGTTTTTCAAGGACTACAAGAGCGAATTCAAAAAGATAGTATGGCCCGAATGGAATGACACTCTTCGTCAGAGCGGAGTTGTAATTGCGGCGATCGTAATCGTCGGCGCGGTTATATTCTGTCTCGACACGGCATTCTCCACGCTGCTCACAAAGCTCGGCGAGCTTGTATGACATTAAAAGCGTAAAGGAGTAATATTATGTCTAACGAAGCACAGGCACTCTGGTATGTGGTTCATACTTACTCCGGCTATGAAAACAAAGTCGCCGAAAACATAAAGCGAATGGTTGAAAGCAGAAATCTCGGAGATCTTATCTTTGAAACCAGAATACCTACGGAAATCGTAGTCGACACCCAAGAAGAGGCTGACGATTATCTCGATCCTGCCGAAGACGACGGGGAAGAGGTTTCCGAAGACGATTATTTTGACGACGAAGACGAGGACGACGAGTCCGGAGAAGCAAAGAAACACAGAAAAAAGACCAAAGAGAAAAAGCCGACGGAGCATAAGATGTTCCCGAGCTATGTTCTCGTAAAAATGATCATGAACGACGAAAGCTGGCACGTTGTAAGAAACATACGCGGCGTTACGGGTTTCGTAGGTCCCGGATCAAAGCCGGTTCCGCTGACAGATGACGAGGTTTCGGCACTCGGCGTAGACGTTCGCGTGCGCAAGCCCGAATATACGGTAGGCGACAGCGTAATTGTCGTTGCCGGATTTCTTGCAGGCTCTATCGCAACCGTAAAGGAGATAGACGAAGCCGCAGGAAGAATCAAGGTCGCAGCACTTATCAACGGCAAGGAAACAAACGTTGATATGAGCGCGTCGGAAGTTGAACCGCTCAAAGACTGATTCAAGAAAATCAAAACTATCGCACTTTGCACGCAAAACGCCGCATCTGTGTAATTGCCGCACGGCGGTGAATATGTTGACTATGCGTGCATGAGATGCCGATTATGAAAAATAACCGGCGTCGGTGGGAGGGACAAGTTCCCGAAATTCTTTTTTACCACATTTGGAGGTGTAAACAAAATGGCAAAGAAAATAACAGGTTATATCAAACTTCAGATCCCCGCAGGAAAGGCTCTTCCCGCACCGCCCGTAGGTCCGGCTCTCGGTCAGCACGGCGTTAACATCGCGGGCTTCTGTAAAGAGTTCAACGAAAGAACAAAGGCAGATATGGGACTTATAATCCCCGTAATCATCACCGTTTACGCAGACCGTTCTTTCACATTCGTTACCAAGACTCCTCCCGCAGCTGTTCTCATAAAGAAGGCTTGCGGCATTGAAACCGCTTCGGGCGAACCCAACAAGACCAAGGTTGCGTCCATAACCAAGGAGCAGGTTAAGAAAATCGCCGAAACCAAGATGCCCGACCTCAACGCCGCTTCCATCGAGGCTGCAATGAGCATGATTGCAGGTACTGCCCGCAGCATGGGTATCACTGTGGTTGACTAAGGGAGGTACAGGAAATGAATAAGGGTAAGAAGTATCAGGAGAGCGCAAAGCTCATAGATAAAACAAAGCTTTATGACACCGCAGAGGCTCTTGACATGGTTTGCAAGACCTCAAAGGCAAAGTTCGACGAAACCGTTGAAGTACACATCAAGCTCGGCGTTGACTCCCGTCACGCAGACCAGCAGGTAAGAGGCGCGGTTGTACTTCCTCACGGAACAGGTAAGACCGTCCGCACACTCGTTTTTGCCAAGGGCGATCACGCTAAGGAAGCAGAAGCTGCAGGCGCAGATTTCGTAGGCGCTGAAGAACTCGTAGCAAAGATCACCGGTGAAAACTGGTTCGATTACGACGTAGTTATCGCAACTCCCGACATGATGGGCGTTATCGGTAGACTCGGTAAGGTTCTCGGTCCTAAGGGACTCATGCCTAACCCTAAGGCAGGTACCGTAACAATGGACGTTGCCAAGGCTGTCAACGATGCTAAGGCAGGTAAGATTGAATACCGTCTTGACAAGCAGAACATCATTCACTGCCCGGTAGGCAAGGCATCTTTCGGCGCTGAAAAGCTCGCTGAAAACTTTGACACACTCCTCGGAGCTGTTGTTAAGGCTAAGCCGGCTGCTGCTAAGGGTCAGTACATCAAGACCTGTGCCGTTGCATCGACAATGGGTCCCGGTATCAGAGTTAATACCGCAAAGTACCTTTAATTAAAGGCTTATATCAGAAAAGATACATTCCCGGTCGGCGACGGCCGGGTTTTTCTGACTTAAAAAGACGCGGTTTGCGGTAAAATTTGTTGCAATAATGCTGCCGAAAGGAGTGCATGGCTGTTGAACGGATATGTTACGGTGCTTAAAGAATATGCGGAAGACGAGTTCACCGAAAAAAAGTCGGTTTTTATCTCATACGTAAAACGCGTAGATGACGAGGACGGCGCAAAGCGCTTTATCTCGGAAATAAAGCAAAAGCATAAGGACGCGACGCATAACGTCTATGCGTATATACTTAAAGACACCGGAATAGCGCGGTTTTCGGACGACGGAGAACCGTCTGGCACTGCCGGTATGCCTGTGCTTGAGGTCATCAAACGGGAGGGACTCACGGGCGTGTGCGTCGTTGTGACGAGATATTTCGGCGGTATACTGCTGGGCGCAGGAGGACTTGTAAGAGCCTACGCAAAAGCCGCAAAGCTCGGAATTGACAAAGCCGGCACGGCAAGATTTACCGAACATACAAAATTCAGCGTTAATTTAAGTTACAGCGAATATCAGAAACTGTCCAACGACGTCAGCAAATACGGCTGTACCGTAATCGACACCGAATATGCGCAGGATGTGGGCGTTACGCTTTCGTGCAGCGAGGAAAATCTCGAAAAGTTCAAAGCCTATGCCGCCGATATTACCGCAGGCAAGGCAAAAATACAAATTCTCGGCAAAATATTCGCGCCCGAAACTTAAATTGCGGCACGATTTGCATATAAAAGCGGGTTTTGCCCCGAAACGGAGAAAATTATGGTTGTTTTAATATCCGGAGCGTCGCACACGGGTAAAACCGTGCTTGCGCAGAGGCTGCTCGAAAAGTATAAGATGCCGTATTTGTCGATAGATCATCTTAAAATGGGACTTATCCGCGCAGGATACACACATCTTACACCCGAAAGCAGCGACACGGAGCTTACGGCGTATCTCTGGCCCGTGGTGCGCGAAATGATAAAGACCGCGATTGAAAATAAGCAGAACCTTATTGCCGAAGGCTGTTATATTCCGTTTGACCTGAAAAAGGAGTTCGATGCGGAATATCTGAAAGACATTAAGAGCGTCTGCCTTGTAATGAGCGGAGATTATATAAAAAATCACTTTGACGATATAAAAAAGTATGCGTCGGCAGTTGAAAACCGCCTTGACGACAGTTACTGCACCATGGAAAGCGTACTTCGCGACAATGCCGAAACGCTCGAAAACTGCAAAAAGTACGGCACGGAATATCTGCTTATCGACGGGGAATATAAGGTTGATTTTGATATTTAATAAAAGAAAAATCCTCTGTATGACAGACTTTATCATGCAGAGGAAAATTTTTTGTGTATGTGCGGTATTTTGCCGCGTTTTTTTATGCAAACAGCAGATAATCGCTGACCTTGTAGATATCGCCCGCGCCCATGGTTATTATCATATCGTCGGGCTGCGCGTTGTTCTGGATATATGCCGCGATTTCGGAAAAACTGTCCATGCACTCGGCGTTCGGAATAAGTTCGGCAAGGTCGGCGGAGCTTATGTTGAAGATGTCCTTTTCGCGTGCAGGATAAATCTTTGCGCAGATTACCTTGTCGCAGTCGGAGAGGGCGGACGCAAAGTTGCCCAAAAGCGCCTTGGTGCGCGAGTATGTATGCGGTTGGAAAACACAGATAACTCTGCCTTTTGCGACTTTTTTGGCAGCGCTGAGCGTTGCGCGTATCTCGTCGGGGTGGTGCGCATAGTCGTCTATTACAAGCGCGCCGCATGGCAGTGTGCCTATTCTCTCAAATCTGCGCTTTACGCCCGTAAATTCGCACAGACCTTTCTGTATAGCCTTTATATCAATTCCGCAGACGTGCGCCGCAAGTGCCGCCGCAACGGCGTTTGACACATTGTGAAGTCCGGGAACGCACAGCTCGGCTTTAAAAAGAAAACCTTGCTCTTTTGAAAAAAGGTCGAATTTAGCAAAACCCGTCGAAAGGTCGATGTTCTGCGCGTAAAAGTCGGCATTTTTGTTTTCGATTGAAAAATATCTGACGTCGGCATTAGACAATTCGGCAGCTTTGACCGCGTTTTTGTTGTCGAGGTTTACAACGCCGATATTTACTCCTCCGCTGCCGGGAATGTTGAGATATGTTGTAAAGGAATCAATAACCGCGTCGAGATTTTTAAAGAAATCCACGTGGTCAAGCTCGCAGTTGAGCACGACTTTGACGGTCGGGTGCATATGGTGGTACGAATTCTTGTATTCGCAGGCTTCAAACGCCGCAATATCGCCGCCGCCGACTCTGTACATACCTCCGAGAGCCGGGAGAGCCGCGCCTGCAAGAATCGTCGCGTCGCTGTCTGATTCAAGCAAAATCTGCGCCAAGAATCCGGTAGTTGTGGACTTGCCGTGAGTTCCGGCAACGCCGATCGACATACGGTATCCGCCCGTTACCATGCCTAAAAGTTCGGCACGCGACAAAATGCGCTTGTTCTGCGCAATTGCAGCCTTATAAACGGGATCGTCCTCGGATATTGCTGCGGTGAAAACAACGGTGTCGCAGCCGGAAAGATCGGCGTCGGACGCGGTGTAGTCTATGTGAACGCCGTTCTGCTCAAGCATATCGGTGATTTCGGAATGTTTGAAATCGTAGCCCGAAACGCTTTTTCCGAGACTTTTGAGTATAAGCGCAAGCGACGACATACTTACGCCGCCTATGCCTATAAAGTAGACGTTCTTAATTGTGGAAAGATTGTTATTATCCGGCATTGTCAAAGCCGCCTTTCGTTTAATGAGTTGTTTTTTGAATAAAAATGCCGTATACGGCAGATACTACCGACGTTAGAATTTATTTTTTCTGCGAAGGAGTATTGCTGCTATGGAAATTACAAGCGTAAAGATAAGAAAGACTTTCGATAATGAGCCGCTTAAAGCCGTTATGTCCGTGACTTTCGACGATTGCCTTGCCGTACATGACGTTAAAATTATCAATGCCGGCGGCAGATATTTCGTTGTTATGCCCAGCCGCAAAAACGGCGCCGGCGAGTTTAAAGATACCGTTCACCCTATCAATTCCGATTTCAGAAAAAAACTTGAAACTCAGCTTATACAGTACTATCTGGAGGAGCAAAGCTGACAAGGCGGTTGAGGTCTGTTTTGGGCGGAAACCGGAAGTATCTTCTCCGCCCAACCCAAGTTAACCCGAGTTTCATGTTTTCTCAAAGCATAAAAAAACCCTGCGGTGCAAAGCAAGATCACACACCGGAAGATCGAATCAATGTCCATACACGTCCTTTGCCGATTTTGCTCAGCCCAGGTTTGCTTACGGCACATCACCCGTATCACTTAATGCTGCTCGGTTCCCCGCCTGACATGGTTCATGAGGAGTAATTGCGCAAGGCCCGAACCTCAACACAAAACCGACACGACAGGCTGAAAGAACACAGACCCTCAAGTCCGGAATCTATCCCTGCTTCAGCGGATTTCAGGTTCAGGACGCCGCTACTGCCCCGACTGGTGTGACCTTGCTTCATACCGCAAGAGTCATTGTACGCTTATTATGCCCTTGTAAAGGAAAGTATATCATATATTTATGCAAAAATCAAGAGGGCAACTACATATAAATAACGGAATTTTGCAAAAATATTGTAAATTGCCCTCGTGAATTGTATTTTTATGTACCGTACCTGAGTTTATTGCTGTTCGGCGGTGTTCTCATCGGTTGCCGCAGCGTCTTTGGCTGCCGTTGTTTCGGTAATTTTGCACGCCTTTTCTTTCTCAAGAAACAGGACAAATGCGCCGACTCCGAGAGGAACGGCAATTATGCCGCATATCAGCGAAAGTACGGGTATGAGAGAAATGATCTTGTAAATTGCAAGTCCGAGCGCAAGCTCAAAGTAGTAACAGGGTTTAAGCCTGAAAGCGCGTCTTAAAATAAGCGAACCTATGATAAATCCGAATATCACAGGAGAGGCTGTAATTGCCGCGGCGTACAGGAATAAGACTAACAGTGCCGTGCGCAGTCCCACGCCGGTGATCATGAGAATTACCGAGGCAAGCGGAACGCATATAAGTACTGCAAGGCCTATTCCGAAAGCCTTTGCGTATTTTGAGAACGGAGCCGATGTATATTTTGCGTCAACTTTGTTCCATACAGGCGTGAGCCAAAGGAGAATGTATGCGACAAGCAAAAGTCCGATAAATCCGAAAGCTGCACCTTTGAGATCTGACAGTATGACGTCGGCGGTGATACCGTTATCTTTTTCTGTTTCATCAGTGTCTTGCGTGTATGTCGGGTCGGTTACAAGTGCGTCGGAAAGCACGAAAGCGGGCGCGTTTATCTTTGCGTCGGCATTGTAGTGGAGCTGTCCCGAAATGTCCGCCGTGTTTGAAATTGTAATTTCTTCGGCGCTTAAATAAAGGTTTTTGCCTATCTTGCCGTCAATCACAACGCTGTTTGCGGCTATGTACGCGTTTCCGGCACAGTTTCCGGTTATTGTAACGGCGTTGCCCGAGGCAAATACGTCGCGTCCGACGTTTCCCGAAATGTTGACAGAATTTCCTGCGGCAAAAACGTCTTTTTCATAATCTCCCGAAAGATTTACGCTGTAACCTGCAAGAAGTGCGTGTTCGCCGGATCCGCCCGCGGTTACATTGTAGCCTGCCGCAAAGAGTATGCCGTTTACGTCGGCTGAACTGCCTGCGTTCTGACCAGCCGAAAAAGCAGAGCCGTCAACGTCTTCCGAAATCATTTCTCCCGCAAAGCCGCCTTGGGCAAATGCGGTAAATGCAAGCGTAAACATGAGAAGTATTGCTAAAACAAGTCGTTTTTTCTTCATTGTAACATTCTCCTTATGAAAAATATTTTGCTTACACCGCTATTATATAACATAGTTCACATCTTGTCAACTTTTTGTACGGAATTTAATATATTATTTCGCCGACGCGGAGCATTTGAGTGTACAGGGCAAAGATAAAAAGAGCAGTACGCTTAAAAGTACTGCTCCGTCGGACTGCATTGAAACGTGTATTGCCGTCAGCCAAGCTCCGAAAAATCTATTTTCTTATCCCTGAAATAATACTCCCTGTCGTGTTCGCCTATTTCGCGGATAACTCTGCACGGATTGCCGTATGCCACGCAGTTTGACGGAATATCGCGCGTTACGACGCTGCCTGCGCCTATAACCGTGTTGTCGCCTATCGTAACTCCCGGCATTATCAGCGCGCCCGCGCCTATCCAGCAGTTTCTGCCGATATGAACGGAGAAATTGTACTGATAAGCCTTTTCGCGAAGTTCGGGAAGAATGGGGTGTCCTGCCGTTGCGACAACGACGTTGGGCGCGAACATTGTATAATCTCCGACGTAGATGTGCGTATCGTCAACAAGAGTAAGACCGAAGTTCGCATAGACGTTCTTGCCGAAGTGTACGTGTTTTCCGCCCCAGTTTGCGTGAAGCGGAGGTTCTATATAGCAGCCCTCGCCTATCTCGGCAAACATTTCTTTTAACATCTCGGTGCGTTTTGCCGACTCTGTCGGGCGCGTCGCGTTGAAATCGTAGAGTTTGTCAAGGCATTTTTCCTGTTGTGCGGCTATCTGCTTGTCGGACGGATTGTATATCTTTCCCGAATGCATTTTTTCAGCGTCTGTCATGATGATTTTCCTTTCTTTTTGGGGTATGCTTTGTACATACTTTGATTATATCACCGAAAAACCGTTTTTTCAAGGCGAGCCGGTGTAAACAAAGCATAAATAAAAGGGAAAGGGACGGCGAGAAACCGTCCCCCTCAAAAAAGAGAGTGTATGATGAATGAAATCCATCAGCAAGAGTTAATTAAAGCTTGTAGAAATTGATGCTGTCAACAACATATGTATCTTCAAGCTCGGCAAGGTCAAATCTTATACCTGTGACTTTGCCTTTCCACTTATCGTTGCTCTTCAGGTCAAATACAAGGAGCATATATCCGTCCTTGTCGATGCCGAGAGTTTTGTAAGCGCAGTTTGATCTGTAATCGGCGCTGTAAGCTTCCATATCGTTAACCTTAAAGAAGAAAGTAGCGCTTGCGTTGTTGTCGTTCGGAAGCTTTGCCCTTACGGTTATGGTGTTGAACTTCGACGCTTCGTTGAGAACGTCGGGAACGGACTGGAACTGTATCTGAGGATCTTTTGTTCCTGGATTTGAAACCATGGTTACGGTCTTTGCCTTATCGTCGTAGGTTATTGAAACGTTATGGAAGCCTATGGCGTCAACCTGTGCTTTAGCAGAGAAATCAACTGTGTAAAGCGGTTTTGCGCTTTCGGGAATGGGATTTTTGTATTCGGGTCTTGAAGATGCTTCCGAGTTGTTCTTGGAAATATCTTCATTTGTTGCAATAAGCGGCAGACCGTCCTTTGCTATTAAGCGGATATAGTCTATTGTGTAGACGCCGTTGTTGTTGGACGGATCGAAACGAAGGAAGTTTATAATGTCTTTCCACTCTTCGTTTGAGCTTGTGCTGTAGGTGAACAGCTTATATCCGTCGCCATCGTCAACTGCGTCGTCAAAGGCACATCTGAGAGACAGCTTTTCTCCGAGAGCGCCGTTTTTGTTTGTGGTGAAGTATAAAGTCGTTCCTTCGTCGTTTTTTTCAACCTTGTTGGCAAGGAATTCATACTTCATTCTGATAACTATCTTTTCGACGTTGGCTGCGGTAAATGTGACGTTCTGGAGAATAATGCCGGGGTCATATCCTGTCCAGGAGGAGTTTGAGGGAGTTGCGACAAGCTCAAGGTTTCCGCCCGAAACGGTCGAGGTTACGTTGTTTGCTTTCCAGCCCTCGGCGTCGCCCGCAACATTGAACTCATATTCGCCCGTCTTGCGTTCCTCGGCAATCTTCGAGAAGTCCTTGCCGCGTATGTCAATGTAAAACTCTTTGCCGTCAAAGGTGTACTTGATTTTTGCATTGTCGAGAATGAACTTTGCGGGAAGCACGGGAAGGTGGTCGTACAGATAGAACGCTTTTGCAAGTTTCTTTTCGGCACCGTTTACAAGAGCCGTATCGGAACCGACTGTAAATACAAACTCGGTATTGTTTGCGGTCTTTAAGAACAGCTTTCCTGTAAAGCGGTTCCACTCGTAGTAGAAGTTGCAGGCACTGTAAATGCCGTTTGAGGGATCGCCCGCAATGTAAATCTCGTTGTTTTCGGTGCGTATGTGATCTCTGTCGATGTCAAGCTCGATGCCGTCAACCTTTGTTATAATGCTCTTGGTTTCGTACTTTAAGAACTCTATGGACTTTATCTGTACGTTGCCGACAGCCTCGATAGCGTCTATACGTATTGTATCTATGGTGTTTTTCCAAAGCTCGTTGGACTTCATGTCAAGCGTATATGTCACATAGTCGTCGCTCTTTGTTACGGGTGAGTATACGCCTTTTTTTGCGTTCCATTCAGAATCGACGTTTGTTGTAAAGAATACGGTAAGCTGCGAGTTGACGTCGGATTTCATTGTAACGCGTATAACGTCTATTTCGGACGCCGGAGTGTCAAGCTTCGGGAAAATTCTGAACATCGGGTCGTTTGTGGACGCGGTGATGAGAAGTGCGCCGTCCTTTACCAGGAATGTCGAGATGTTGTAGTATTCCCATGCCTTTACGTCAGCCTGTTCCTTGAACTCGTACTTTCTTACGACGGTTGCCGGAACTTCGGACGGTTCTTCTTCAAGCCACGAACGAATGGGAGTTCTGTTATCGTTGTAGAGCTTTGCAATTCTGTTGTGCTGGTTAATGGTAGGAACTATGTCGTCATGAACTTCGGGTGCGTTTGTGAACGCCTTTCTCCAGACGTCGGCATAACCGAATCCGTTAAGTCCTGACGGTGCGAGCCAGTGGCCTTCGCCAAACTCGTTCCATGTGCTGAAGTATATCGTCTTGTCCTGCCAGGACGTGCCCTTGTTCTGAGTCTTTAAGAGCGCCTTGTAATCCTCCATTACCTGTGCGTGCTGTTCGACGGTGGAGAGAGGAGTGCGCTTGTTTTCCCAGCCCATTATGTTGCGTCCCGTTGCAACGGTGGGAATAAACGCTATGTTCTTGTATTTTTTGAGGTTCTTTATGGCGGTGTCGTTAACCTGCTTTAAGAAAGCGGGATCGTAAGATGAGCTGTCCCAGCCGTAAGCAACAGATGCGTCTGCGCCGAGAGATGCTATCTTCTGAACGTCGGCTGCGTTCTGCGCGCCGTTGCTGAACAGAAGTATTATGTCGTCGTAGCCGTAGTTTTTGATGTCTTTTCTCATGAAGTCTACGACTTTCTTTGCCTCTTCTTCGGAACCGAATGTGTTTACAAATATGCTGTACTGATAGATGTTGATTACGGGCTTGTTGTCTATAACAAAGTATCTTGAGTCTGTGAGGTACCACTGGAGCCAGTATTCCCAAAGATAGGACTTGAACTGATCAAGGGTCATCTTTGCGGATTTAAAGCTTGCGTTCTCCCACATGATGTAGAAGTCTACCATGTCGCTGTACTTTGCGTACATATAGCCGTCGCGCAGCGCCCATATAAGACGGGGATCTTTCTGCGGCTTGTCGAACTTTATGCCGTTTTCGGCGTACCAGCAGAATTCCATGGTGTCTATGCCGTGTTCTGCCATGTACTTTATTTCCCAGTCGGCTGTTTCGGGAATACCCTCGTCATAGTAGCCGAGAATAGGAGTACATTCGTCATAGGGCGAAACGAAGTCCCAGCCGGAGTGAGTGCCTTCTCTCCAGAGAGAGCATACGCTCATGATGAGGTTGTAGTCCTTGGACTCTGCCTTTACGGGAGCCGGAACATAGTCTGCGTAATCGTAGATGTTGTATACCTTGATGTCGTCGATATATGCGTCGCCTCCCTTTGCGGAAAAGCTTATGCCGTCAAAGCCGTCTGCACCGAATGTTGTATTTGCACGGTTTTTACCGTTGATATAGACCTGTGCGCTGTGGGTTTCGGTGTCTGCGACAATGTGCAGGCACTGCCACTGGCTGTTGAAGAATTTTTGGTTGTAGCCGCCGCCGGAGATATTTCCGTCAGCAAGCTTTATTTCAACGCCGTCCGCACCGCCGAGCTTAACTCTTGCATCGGTCGCAGTGCCGGGAACGAGAATGTAGCTTTCAAATACAACTTTTCCCGTGAGCTTGTCAAAGGAAACGGACGCGGTGTTGCCGTCGGAAAGCTTGAGAGAGCCTTTTTCGGTATCAACCTTGTCTGCGGTATTCCAGCCTGTCGGAACGCCGGACGCTCTGAACGCTTCGTTTACGGCGTAGTTGGAATAGAGATGCGTTTCGGACGGAGTGAACGAAACGGTGTCTTCGTCGGTTGTGGAATAGTAAATTCTTGCAACGTCGCCGAAGTTTCCGAGAGTAAAGTCAAACTTGTTTGCGCCGTTTATCTCGGCATATGCCGACTTTGTGTCAAGGTTCATGGTAAGGCGTATGCTGTATTCGCCGATTGCCGCCTTAACGCCGGTATCGATGTCGTTTGAGCCTTTGGCGTGCCATGTGCCGCCCTTTGTGTATATTTCGGCAACATTCCCGCCCTTGGTATTTGTAAAGTAGATACGTACGCCGTCTGCTGCCGCGCTTGATATGGCGAGAGTGCTTTCAAGCACAAGCTTGCCCTTGGTCTGAACCTTTATATCGCGGTTTATTGCGATGTGTCCTGTCTTTGAGATGTCGGCAAGTGCGTTTGAGGTCTTGCCTTTTGCGTCTACCGCCTCGGTTATGCGGTTGTCGTAGTTCCAGCCGGAGGCAAGATGAAGCGTTCCTCTTGTGGTGTTGGACATGGTCATGTTATCTATAAGATAATATGCTTCCTTGCGTTCGGGTTCGGGAGTGAGAGTGCCGGTAAGTCTGTTTTCGGGAATTGCGACGCGGTTGATAATTGCGGCTGCCTCGCTTCTTTTTATCGGGTTGTTCGGAAGAAAGTTTCCGTACTTGTCCGAACCCAGAACAACGCCTGCCTTGTAGAGCGTGAGCAGCGTATCCGCATAAGGCTCTGCGGCGTCGACGTCGGGAATTGCGGAAATGTCGTTTTTTGCGCCGAAATAGTCTTTCGGAAGCGCGTTTGCGAAAAGCTCGGCCATTTCGTAACGTCTTATATTGCGGTCGTAAGAGTTAAAGTCCCCGTCCTTTATAATACCTGCGGATTTCGCATAGTCTATGTACATATCGTACCATTTCGCACCGGACTTTTCGGGAATGGTCTTTGAAGAATTGATAGCGTTTACTCTCGACGCTATTGTGATACCCTCAGCAACCGTCATTGTACCGTCGGGAGAGAAAGTATTTGCGCCGCTGCCGTTCATAAAGCCGAGCTCATACGCGCTCTTTACTTCATTTGCGTACCATGCGCTCTGCGCTACGTCGGTGAACTGTCCGTCCTTGTATACGGCGGTCTTTTCAAACGCCGCCTGTGACGTTACGCACATTGCCGCAGCTACAAGTGACGCGCATATCGCGGTGAAAAACATTTTTTTCATTTTCTGCCATGCCTCCTTGAAAAATTACGTTTATGTGTTTATATTTAAATTATATTACAAAAAAAAAGGTTTGTACATATACTATCGGACGCAAAATGTATGATTTCGGTCGTTTTTGCAACTTTTTTGAGGACATCAAGTCGGATTTTCGGGGCGAGGTCGGATTTTTGCACCGAAACCTGCGGTTTGCCGGAAAAATTGCGGTATAGGTTGTTTTGCCGTCGGCGCAAACGGCATACGCAGGTGAAAAAAAGCGCAAAAATATCCCGGTGGTTTTTACGCACCGGGACAAAAGGTTGTATTTTAGGAATCTGCGGAGTATTTTTGCGGTTATCTGCGTTCGTTTACAAGGATCTGGATTCTCGAATTGATAACCTTTGCAACGTCGTCAACGGACTTCTGACCGTCATAGAACGCAGCAGCTTCCTGACTTATAATGTCGTTTATTTCCTGATTCTGGCGGAAGAATACGTTTGCGCCCTTGATGATGTTGTAGATCTTCTGAGTATCCTCTTCGGTGGATTTTCTTACGTCTACTTTTTCGTCGCCGAGCCAGACGGTGCTGCCCGATTCAACCTGAATTTCGTTTCCGTTTTCGTCGTATTCGGTGTAGTATTCGGGAAGAATGTCGTTTGCCATCTTCTTTTCGATTATGCTCTTCTTTATCGGGAACGCATATGAGTAACTCTTTGAACCGTCCTCGTTAGCACCGGAAAACTTGTTCTGATAATTGTCGGACAGCAGATACTTTATCGCAGCCCATGCGCCGGGAACGACTTTGGAGCTTGAGAGAATTGCAAGTTCGCTGTTTGCGGAGATTATTGCGCCGTTGGAGCCTTCAACCGAAGAAGGATAGCCTATGAACGCAGCCTCCTCACCGAGATATGCTTCGACCTGAGGAATAATATCAAATCTGTAAATATAGGTTTCGTAGAGCTTTGTGGTGCCTTTCTTGTATGCGAGCTGCATATCCTGCCAGTAGTTATTGTTGTCGTTCCAGAGATCCTGATATGCGTCGTAGTCTGCTGGGATACTCTTTAAGAATTCGAGCATACTCTTGAATTCTTCGGAATCAAAGGTGCATTTGCCGTCGTCGCCGATAAATTCGTCCTTTGCAAGAGCTACGAATTCCATGCCCTGATTTGTTCTTGTGGGCTGGCTGAACATTGATTCGCCTTCGGCAAGGCTGTTCTGCATATCCATGAATTCCTTCATTGTCCAGCCGGTCTTGTCGCCGAATATGGACTTTTTGCCTGCGAGGGTTCTGATGTTGATAACGGGAGCAACGGTGTATAGCTTGCCGTTTATCTTTTCGGACTCAAATACGTTTGTGAGATAATCGTCCTTGTTGAACTCGTCGTCCGCGTCCATATACTGTTCAAGGTCTACGAAAACGCCCTTTGAAACAAGGCTGTCGAGGTTGATTGTGGAGTAGGAGTTGAGAAGAACGATGTCGGGCGCTTTATCCTTTGAGATAAGATCCTTGGCAAGCTGATCGGCAGCGCCGCTGTAATTGTTTTCTTCGGTGTTGTACTTCTGATAGTCGGTGAATATAACCTTATATTCGTCGCTTGTGCGGTTGAACTTTACAAGTGCCGATCTTATGTCGTCGTCAATGTATTCCGCTGCAACGGTAATTACGTATTTTTCCTTTACGTCCTTGGGATCGACTTTTGTAAGGACGAGAAGTTCTGTGTCGCCCGTGGAATCGTCGCGGAAGATAACTACGAGTCTGCCGTCATCGAATACTGCGGGCAGCATCTGATTGTAGCCTGAGTTTACGTCGGAGTTTACGTAGTTGCAGATCTCGGTCGGTTCTTCGTCGCCCATGTTGTAGCCGTAGAACGCGTTGTAATCCGCAAGATAGAAGTCATATCCGTTGCCGCCGGGTGCGAAAGAATAATTGTAGAGAGTCTCTGCGAACGGGAATGTAACTTTATCCTTTTTGCCGGTTAAAATGTCTACCTCGTAGACCTCTATGCCGCTGTCGCCCCACATTGACGCGTAGAGCTTTCCGGATGCGCTTACAAAAACGTTGTTTATGTAGTTGCTTTCGCCGAAGTCAACGGTGTTTAACAGCTCTCCGGTTGCGGGATCCATGCAGAGCAGCGCGTTGTCGCACTGGAGAACTACCTTGCCGCCCGCAACGTAGATCTGGTTGATGTAACGCTGATTCTGGTTTCCTTCGCTGTCGGTGTAGTTGAGAAACGACGAAATGTCGGTTTCGCTTGCAATGCTGCCGTCGGAATTTGCTTTTACGAGGTAATATGACGTGCTGTTTTCGCCTACGGCAGGTCCGACAACGGCTGTATCATCTACATAATTTACAACCGCGGTGTTTTCGTCAATAGGAGTATACTGCTCACCGGTATTTTCGCGCGGCTCAGTCGAAACGTTGTTGTTGTCGTAGTATCTGTATACGTTCTTTAAGTACCATATTTCGCCTGTTGAAGTATCTGCGGCGTAGCTGTTTACGTATGTGTTTACGTTCTCGCCGGTTTCCTTGTTTACGGCAACGGGAGTTATGTTTTTAAGGTCAATGTCGGCAATAAGCGCCTTGTTCTCGCCGGTGTCCATGTTGTTGCCTATGATGAGCATTTTGTCGCCGTCAAGCTTTGTGATGTTCCAAAGGTTGAGGTTTTCAAGCTCTGTTCCCACAACGTTCAGTTCCTTTGCGGAATAGACGTTTTTGAGATCTCTTGTGGTTGTTGCGCCTTTCAGGGGTTTGCCGTCTACATTGACGGAGCCGCCCTTGCAGGAGGACAGTGCTGCGGACGAGATGACCGTTACCGCGGCAAGGAGAAGTGCCAGAATTCTTTTCTTCATTGATGTTACCATACCTTTCCAAAGTATTTATATAAATTGTTGTTTGCGCTTATGAATATGAAAGCTTATCCTTTATCGGACTTATGACAAACCTGTTAAAGGTGCGCTTGATGAGCTGAATGAGCCTGTACAGGAGTATCAGCGCCCATATTACGGGATAGAGCGCCGTTACCATGAGGACTGCAAGCATTGCGGCAAGCTCTTTTTCCATGTGAAGAGCAAGCGCTTCTTCGGGGGTTATCACAACTCCGGCAGGGAGCTGTTCGTCGGTGTTTAAAAGCTTGGGTATTTTCTTAAAAAGCTTGGGGAGTGAGAATCTTGCCGAGTTTTCCACCATGTAGTATGTACCCTCTTCAAGTCCGATCGACTCTTTTACAAGATTGTACGCGAAATTGGTTACGGGATTTACTAACAGTATCTCATAACAGCTTATTGCTGCGTCCGTATTGCCTTTTATGTCGGCAAGGCACAGCGAGCTGTCGCCCAGAAACTCCTTGTACTGTTCAGAGTCGTAATCGTCAAACACGCCGCTTACAAAATAGGAGGTTTCGCCGTCTTTAACTTCAAAATCGTACAGCTCATATCCTCCGAAAAGCTGCCATGCAGCGGTTTTTGAAAGAAGTATCCTGTCGTGGTTGATGTCGGCGCAGATGTCGGGCGAGGAGAGAAATTCCGAATGGAAACGGCTGTAATCGCCGCCGATATAGGCGATCTTTACTTTTGCCGAGCGCGCTGACTGACCGGCAGCGTCTCCCGGAGAGAGGGAAGTGCTTTTGTATGCGGCATATGCGTCGCAGTACAGTCTTGCGTTTTCGTTGGGAGCCTCTATTGCCTTTTCGACAAGCTTTGTGTCAAGTTCATATCTTGCGTACATTACCTTGTCTACGGTAAATTCGGCGCTTTCGGGGACAAATACGGTTATCTGTGCGAACTTTGAACCGCCGGAAAACTCCTTTGCCTTGTTTTCGTGCGGCAGAGAGTTTATTTTGCTGTGCATTACAAGCATTATGATTATACTTATAAGCGTAAGCACGCCGATAACGATTATATTGATTAATCTTTTAATTTTCAACAAGCTTCACCTGATCCTTGTCGTTAATGGGCTTTGATGAAGTGGCGACAACATACGAGTAGTTCTGGAAATCTCCGGTTATGGCGGAACGCGTGTCATCGCTTGCAACTACGGTTACGTTTACGCGCTTGGCTATGTATCTTGTGGAGATGGGCGTGCTCTTGGAATCGACTATGAGAATGTATTTTCCGTCGGAATCTTCGCGGATCGCGGTGTTGGGAACGGTGTTGTCATAGCTTGCGTTCTTGTCGCCGACAGAAACCGAAAGGCTCATGTTGGGAGTTACGTCGCCGCTTATTACAAATTCAAGCACCTTCTGGCGGCTGCCCTTGTTTGCGGTGTCGTTCTTGATTGCCGAGAGGGTTGCGGTGATTTCCGAGTCGTAGGGAATGTAGCTGGTTATTTCTACGGGAGAGCCGGGACGGAGCTTTGCAGCCTGTTCCTGGCTTACGGTAAGCGTCATCTTGTAGCCGTTGTCCTTTAAGGATATTTCGGCGAGAGACTGGTCGGGAGTTGTTTTCTGACCGGAGGCAATGCTTACCGAGTCGATAACGCCGCTTACGGGAGATTTTATCTCGGTATTGGTGTATTCGGCTTCGAGTTTCTGCACCTGTTCGTATGCGCGGGCTATTTCCTTACGCTTTTTCTCAAGTTCGAGGTCGTTCAGTTTCTTTGTGTTGCCTGCGTCCTTGAGGGCTGTTTCAATATCGTTCTGAATGGTGACTATCTGGCGTTCGTAGGACTTTATCTGATCCTTTAAGCCTTTTTCGGTATCGGTGCTGTCGCTCTGAAGGTCGTTGAGAGCGTCGTTTCTTTCTTGCTTGACGTCGTTTAGCCTGTCAAGCTCGTCGTTTGCGGCGTCAATTTTGTCCTCGTAGTCCTTGTATACAATGTACTTGTATCCGTTGCGCGTTTTTTGAAGCTGCTTTTCGAGGAGTTCTTTTTCTGCGGTTGCGTTGTCGTATACCGTCTGGGCTGCGCTTGACGCGTCGTTTGCGGTGTTGTAGGTGTTTTCAGCCTTTTCAAGCTCGGTTTTCTTTGCCTTTAACTGCTTGTCAAGCTCGCGCGTTTCGTTGAGGTTTTTTTTAAGCTTGGTGTTGTCCTCAAGTGCGTACTTTAAGCTGGTTTCCTTTTCGGCAAGGCTCTTTTCGAGGGTGCTTGAGGTCTCTTCCTTGTTGGTGAGTATGTTATCGTATTCGATATATGCGGCGTCCATTGAGTCCTGTGCGGATTTGTATCTTGCGAGAGCCTTTGCACGCTGTTCGTCGGTGGATTCGGGATCTTCGAGAATCGCGTCGTAGCTTGCTTTTGCAGCCTTATACGCTTTTTGCTTGTCCTTGAAGTTTTCGTATGCCTTTTCAAGGTCGTCGTTGTGCTTGTTTGCGTATACGTCCTGCTTTAAGTATTTTATATCGCGTTCGAGAGATTCGATCTCGCGGTCGGACGTCTTTATCTTTTCTTCAAGAGTTTCGAGAGGAGTTTCGATTTTGCCGTTTATCTCGTCGTATTCGCGTTTTACCTTGTCGTAGTTTGTCTTTGCGGTGTTTGTCTTTGCCGTAAGTTCGGTAAGGGCGGCTTTTGCGTCATCTATCTTGCTTTCTACGGCTTCAAGCTGTTTTGTCGCCGCGGTATACTGTTCGAGAGTGACATCGGTTTTTTTGCCTGTAACAGCCTCGTCCTCGGTGGGCGTATATCCTACGGCAGCCTTATCCTTTTCAAGTTCGGTTATTTCGTTCTGCTTTTTTGTGACTGCGCGTTCGGCTGCTTTAAGTTCAGCCTTTGCAGCCTCTATTTTGCTTTCGAGTTCCGAGAAGTTTTCAAGCTTTGCCTTGGTATCCTCGAGATCCGACTGAGTTTGCTTGAGTTCAAGCTTTTTTGCGTCAAGAGTCTTATCGGTCGACGAATCTATGAGCAGCTTATTGTAATCGTAGTTGAGATTGTCGTAATTGTCGCGCGCGGTTTTGAGTTCGTCGCTGTCAGCCTCCGAAAGATAGAAAAGCACGTCGCCTTTCTTGACCTCGTCTCCCTGTTTTACGGCAACCTTCACGACTTCGCGCGTAGCCGACGTTGTAACGCTGTAATTATCCTGCGCAAGAACCGTACCTGTGCCGCGTACCTGCGTCTTTATCATGCCGTACTGTATGTACTCCGTCGAAACTTCGGGAAGCGACATATTCATTATGGTATTTGAAAAGAATGTCAGAACCAGAAGCACCGCAAGGAATATGATTGCAAAGGTCTTTACCCATTCTCTGTTAAACTTGTTCTCTTTCATTTTTTCCTCCAAAACACTCTTATCTTTGCTGAGTTTAACCCTTAACGCTTCCGGAATTTGCGATTCCTTCCACAAGGTACTGTTCGCCGTAAAGGAATATCAGCAGCGTCGGTATCATGTATATTACCGCGACCGCAAAGGCTATTCCGACCTCTCCGCTGTTTATCTTTGATAAGAATATCGACAGCGGATACAGATCTTCGTTGCTGCCCAAAAGCACTATCGGCTGTTCGACCATGTTCCAGTAGTCTATGAACACGAGGATCATTACCGAATAGACTATGTTTTTGCACAGCGGAACGTAGATTTTGAAAAATATCTGAAATTCGTTGCAGCCGTCAAGCCTTGCCGCCTCTATTACGGCGTTGGGAACGCGGCGCATTGATTTTGTCAGCAGAAATACCGCGAACGGAGAGAATATACCGGGAAGTATTACCGCCCACGAGGTTCCGTAGATGTTCAGCCACTCTGCCACAAGTCTGTTGGGAACCAGCGTTACCTGATAGGGCATGAGCATTAATATTATGTAGATAAACAGCACGGCGTCGCGCCCTTTTGAACGGTACCTTGTAAATCCGTATGCCGCAAGGCACGCAACAACGGTCTGAAAGATAACTATCGGGAGAGTAAGCCTTACGGAGTTCCAGAATTTGAACAGGTATTCCGGACTTAAAAACAGCACCGTCGCGTACTGATGGAATGAAACCTTGTCGGGAATGAATTTAAGCGCGGTTTTCTTTGCTATATACGAGCCTCCGCTGCCGGCTCCGTCAAAGATGTTTCCGTAGTTCGACGAAAGCTCGGACTGAGTGAAAAACGAGCTTGATATTGTAAGTATCGTCGGCGCAAGGAATGTGAATGCCGCAAGTGCAAGCAACAGCGTCGCAATCAGCGCTGCGGCTTTGTGCCGGAGTTTCGCGCCGCTTTTGTATTTTTTTGTCTTGTTCATATTATTCCTCCACGTCGCTGCCGTATTTGTCGTCCGCAAGGAACAGTATGCCGATGAGTATTACCATGAACGCAGCCATTATTATCGCGGCTGCGGAAAGCTTCTGATAGTCGAGCGACTCGAACGTGTTGTTCATGAAGTGCTGGAGCATATACAGGCTCTCATACGGATAATCTCCCGACAGAAGATATATTTCTCTGAACACCTTAAAGGAGTTTATCAGCGATATTATGGTTACGAAAAGTATTGTAGAAGAAAGGTATCTGAGTTTTATCGAGAAGAACTGTCTTACCGGCCCTGCGCCCTCGACGGTTGCGACCTCAAGTATGTCTTTCGGGATATTGTTGAGCGCCGCGAGAAACAGTATCATGTTGTAGCCTAAGTTCTTCCACAGAAAGAGCAGCACTATTACCCAAATACCGTGGCTTGATTTGAGCCAGTCTATTTTTTCTATCCCGAAGTTTTCCAAAAAACCGTTTACCGTGCCGTTGTAGTGGAACAGAACCTGCCATATAAGAACGACTGACGCGACCGGAACCATCATCGGAGACAAGAAGAACGAACGCAGGTTGCTCTGCATTGGTATCTTGCAGTTGAGTGCCATTGCAAGCAGCAATGACAGCACCACGGCGAGCGGCACGCTTACCGCAGCAAACAGAGCCGTGTTTCTGACCGCCTGTTTGAAAGAATAGTTGTTAAATAGCTTTATGTAGTTTTCTATTCCGACAAATTCCGCCTGAAACGGGTTGTTTATCAGAGAATAGTATATAATTATAAAGAATGGGATTATGAAAAACACCAGAACTCCCAGTATACTCGGCGATAGAAAGGCTGCCGAAACAAGCTTTGCACGGCGTTTCTCCTTTACGCCGCGTTTGCTGAGTGTCAGGTCTTTATTTTTCCGTTTCACTTGATGACCTCCGCAGGCAATATTGTTTGTATCGTGTAAGACGGCTGAAATTCCGAAAAGTTCCGCAATTCCGAACAAATTACAACCGTTTTTCTACAAAAATTATATTTTAAAATTATGAACTCCATGTATTCGATAAATTAACAAAATACGTCTTAATATCTTAAATCAAAAAATATAAAAAAGACGGCGGGGTGGAATGCTGAAAAACACCGAGCCGTCCGGAAATATTGAATTTTCAGGGGTTTGCGCGGTTTGCCTTTCGGCGGTTTACCGCGTGCATTATTAGCAGGAATACAGCCGTTCCGATGAGCGAGCCGCAGGTGTCTATAACGACGTCCCGTAGCTGTGCGCCGCGCCCCGGCACGAAAAGCTGGTGGAACTCGTCGGTTGCGGCATACAGCATACAGAATATTATTGTATAAAGCGCGTTGTACGGCGGTTTGTATTTTGCAATTACCGTAAAGAAGCACATTGACAGAACGCCGAGTACGGCATACAGAAACATATGTGCGGCTTTTCTTACAAAGTGGTCGACTTTTGATATGCGGTTCTGCTGCTGCGCTTCCGTCAGCGAGTCAAAGCTTTTGTCTGCGATCTCAAGAAACGCTCTTGTGACGCTTTTGCTCTGAACCGAAGATTCCGGCGCGGTCTTTGCCGAACAGCCGAAAATAAACGCAAGCCAAAGCAGTATTGTTACCGCAAAAAATGCGGCAAGGCGGTTTTGCTTCAAAATTATCACCCCGGTATTTTTCAGAGTGCGGTATGTCCCTTTTCCTCGATTACCTTAACGACGTCGTTTACGAACTTACGGCAGATCTCTTCGCCCTTTGCCTCTACCATTACGCGTATAACGGGCTCTGTTCCGCTCTGTCTTACAAGTATTCTTCCGTCGTTGCCGAGCGCGTCGGCGGCTTTCTGCACGGCTGCCTTAACGTCGGGATCGTTTACGGCGTCGGGCTTGCTCTTTACTCTTACGTTTTTAAGGAGCTGAGGATATCTCTCAAATCCTTCGGAAAGCTTTGACGCGGGAAGTTTGCTTTCGAGAAGAACCTCCATTACCTTTATTGCGGTTATAATACCGTCGCCGGTGGAGGCATACTTGCTGAATATGATATGACCGGATTCTTCGCCGCCGAGTCTGTATCCGTCGCGCTGCATTGCCTCGTAGACGTACTTATCTCCGACGTCGGTCTTGATATAGTCAATGCCTGCCTCGTCAAACGCCTTATAAAGACCGAAGTTTGACATAATGGTTGTAACTACGGTATTCTTTGTGAGTTTTCCCTGCGCTTTCATATGCTTGCCGCACATATAGAGAATATTATCGCCGGTGATTACGTTTCCGAGTTCGTCAACCGCAAGGCATCTGTCTGCGTCGCCGTCGAAAGCAAAGCCTATATCGAGCTTTTCTTCGAGAACGAGTCTGCGCAGTCCCTCGATATGTGTGGAACCGCAGTCGGTATTTATATTTGTACCGTTAGGCGTGTTGTTTATTACGTATGTATGTGCGCCGAGTGCGTCGAAAACGCTCTTTGCGAGCATCCATGAGCTGCCGTTTGCGCAGTCAAGACCTATTCTCTTGCCCTTATATGAGTTGAGCGCAAGAGAGATGAGGTAGCCGGTATAGCGGTTTCTTCCGGCGGCATAGTCAACGGTGCAGCCGATATTTTCACGTTCCGCAAACGGAACCTCGTCGATCATGCCGTCGATATATGCCTCAATGTCGGCGATAACCGCCTCGGAAAGCTTTTCGCCGCGGCTGTTGATGAGCTTTATGCCGTTATCGTAGTAAGGATTATGGCTTGCGGAGATCATAATGCCGCAGTCAAATTCCTCTGTTCTTACGACATACGAAACGCTGGGCGTTGTGGTAACGTGGAGCAGATATGCGTCCGCGCCCGACGCGGTAAGACCCGCAACAAGCGCATATTCAAACATATAGCTTGAACGTCTTGTATCTTTTCCTATTACAATTTTGCATTTATGTTCTTTACCGTAGTACCAGCCGAGGTAACGTCCTACCTTATAGGCGTGTTCAACGGTCAGGTTTTTGTTTGCTTCTCCTCTGAAGCCGTCGGTTCCGAAATACTTTCCCATTTTTCAGATTCTCCTTAAAACAGATTATGATTTTTCATTAAATATGATACCAACTGATACATTATATAAAAGAAAGAGCGGAATGTAAAGTCTGAAATTGTAATTTTTTTGCTAATCTTATTAAAATATTGCGTTCAGTCGATTTTGAGCGGTTTAAAATCGAGAAAATCGCAGGCTGTAAGCGTAAGTTTAATACCGAGGTATTCTTTATCGAGCTGTTCGGGTCTTACGTTATGGAGATGGCCGTAATAGACCTTTTCAACACCGAATCTGTAAAGCACGTCCACGATATCGTAATTAATAAACGAGCCGAAGACCGGCGGATAGTGCATAAAGACTATTATTTCGTCATCCGGGTACTGTTCTTTGAGTTTTTTACCCTCATTAAGCGACATTTCAAGGCGCAGGGCCTCGCGTTTTATAAGGCGTTCGTCCTCTGCCTTTACGCCGAATTCGTTTATCCAGCCGCGTGTGCCGCAGAGTATTTTATTTTCGGCGCGGAGTGCGTTATTATAGAGAATATCTATTGTATCTATATTATTTTCCTTAAAGAACGCCGACATTTTTGCAGCCGTACACCACCAATAGTCATGGTTGCCTTTAAGGAAGATTTTTTTACCGGGGAGGTTATTTATAAAGAGAAGATCCTCTTTAGCCTCTTCAAGGCTCATACCCCACGAAACGTCGCCGGCGACAACTACGGTATCTGTATCTTTTACGGTATTTTCCCAGTTTATTTTAATTTTTTTCGCGTGATTTTCCCAGCTTTTTCCGAACACGTCCATAGGTTTATCCGACGCGAAGGACAAGTGGGTATCCGAGAGGGCGTATAGCACGGTGGGGCTCCTTTTTTACTTTTTTTGGGGTGAGGGTTGCTTATTTTTGGCTGAAACGGGAAATATTCTTCAAAGTGCAACTTTATATTTGCACTTTTCGGCGGCGAAAAGTGGTCGAAAAGCCGTTCAAGGGACTACTCGCCCCTTGACAATCCCCCGACGGGAGGATTTTGCCCTGAATATAACATTCTTCCCTTCCAAAACCTTTACCCAAAGTGACCGCCTTGCTACTACGGTACGTCCATGTAACTTACGGCAAAATCGCCGCGCGA
>URVJ01000024.1 GCA_900551295.1 uncultured Eubacteriales bacterium
CTTTGCAGCTTTCTTTTTAAAAAGAAAGCGCGTACCCCTTCGTACCCCTTCGTACCCCTTCGTACCCCTTCGTACCCCTTCGTACTCCTCGTACTCCCTTTTGGGCGAGAATGTATCTACCTGTCGAGAGTAATTCTGCCGATTTTGCCGGAACGGAACTCGTCGATGAGCATACGTGCGGTACGAGGATAATCGACCTCAGCGCCGGAGATAAGCAGACCGCGTTTGCGGCCGATAGCCTCGAAAATTTCATGCGGAAGTTTGCCGTCGACATCTTCGCGCGAGAGCTTGTAGCGTGCGAACATAAGGTTCGGATAAAGCTTTAAAAGCTTTGACACAAGCAGCACCGCAATACTTTCAATATCGAGAATTTCATCGCGGATAGCTCCGGTAAACGCAAGATTAAGACCGACGTTTTCGTCATCAAACTTAGGCCAGAGAACGCCGGGCGTATCAAGCAGCTCAAGCTGTCCCTCGACAGTCACCCACTGATTTATGCGCGTAACTCCGGGACGGTTCTCGCTCTTAGCCTTTTTCGAGCCGTAAAGCCTGTTTATAAGCGTGGATTTTCCGCAGTTTGTAACGCCTATTATCATAGCTCTCGGAATACGCCGCATACCTTTCTGCGCATATGCGTCAAGCTTGTCTTTAAGCGCCGTCTTAATTGCCGGCAGTATCTCGTCAATGCCCGCGCCTGTCATGCAGTCGGTAAAGATAACGCGGTTTCCGTTTTCCGTCATCTTTGCTTTCCATATCGCGCTCTGTTCGGGATCGGCAAGCGCTGACTTGTTCATTATCGTAATATAAGGCTTGTTCGCGACAATTTCCGCAATCTTAGGGTTTCTGCTTGAAAACGGAACTCTCGCGTCGCACAATTCAAGTACAATGTCTACCTGCTTTATGCAAGCGTCTATCTCGCGCAGCGCCTTTGTCATATGCCCCGGAAACCACTGAATTACCTTTGCGACTTCGCGTGCGTTTGCAGCACCCGGCGCTGTCTTTTCTTTCTTTGGTTTCGGAGCGCGGCGCATGCTTTCGTCATTCTTTTTCGGCGGAGCATGGTAAAACTTTTTCTCCGCAAGCGCCTTTTTGTTTCTTTCTTTCTTCGCCGCAGCTTTGTAGCCGGGCTTTACCTTCTTCTTTGTTTCTGCCACTGTTTTTCTCCCATGAACGCGTTTATGCGCTCTTATATTTCGTCAAGCATGCTGGTCTGACCGTCGTCGGTTTTGGCATTTTTGCGGCAACTGTCCGCAGATTCGGGATATGCTTTCCCCAAATGCTCGTATGCGCGCCTTGTTGCAATTCTTCCTCGCGGTGTGCGGTTGAGAAATCCGAGCTGCATGAGATACGGCTCGTATACGTCCTCAAGCGTTACCGATTCTTCGCCTATCGTCGCGGCAAGCGTTTCAAGTCCGACAGGTCCTCCGTCGAAAAAGTCTATTATGGCGCTTATCATGCGTATGTCGGTAAGATCAAGTCCGAGTTCGTCTATTTCAAGCATGTTGAGCGCCGCGTTTGCAGTCTTTTTGTCTATAACTCCGTCGGCTCTTACCTGCGCATAGTCGCGCACGCGTTTAAGCAGCCTGTTGGCTATTCTCGGCGTGCCTCTCGAACGGCGCGCTATCTCCATTGCTCCGTCGGGCTTTGCGTTTATGCCGAGCAGCTCCGCACTTCTTACAACTATATCGCAAAGCTCCTCTTCGTTGTACATTTCAAGCCTGTATAGACTTCCGAATCTGTCTCTCAGCGGAGATGTGAGCTGTCCTGCACGCGTAGTCGCACCTATAAGCGTAAACGGCGGCAGCGGCAGTCTTATGCTTCTCGCCGACGGACCTTTGCCCATGATTATGTCGAGATTGAAGTCCTCCATTGCCGGGTACAGTATCTCTTCTACCTGGCGCGACAGCCTATGTATCTCGTCTATAAATAATATGTCTCCCGCTTTGAGGTTTGTGAGCAGCGCCGCAAGATCGCCCTGCTTTTCTATCGCCGGTCCCGACGTTATTCTTATATCCGCGCCCATTTCCGCCGCTATTATCGTCGCAAGCGTCGTTTTGCCCAGTCCGGGCGGGCCGTGCAGCAATATATGGTCAAGCGTATCTCCGCGCATTTTCGCCGCTTCCATTGATATTGCAAGCTTTTCTTTGACCTTTTCCTGACCGACATATTCGTTCAGCGTTTTAGGACGCAGCGAAATTTCGTTTTCCCTGTCCTCGTCCGCCTCCCGTGCGCTTATTATTCGGCTTTCAAAGTCAAAATCCTGTTCTTCGGATTGAGTTTTGCTGCTTTTAATCATTTTTATAATCCTTTGACGGATAAAATTACCCGTTATTTTCTAAATTCCAATTTTATTTCGCGCCGCGCTGCCGTTTTATTTATCCGTGATTTCAAGCACAGCCCACCTGTCCTTAATACGAACGGCGGCAAGACCTTCGCTGAAATTCTGGGCAAAATCGTATTTTAAAGGCACGGCAGTTTTTCCGTTTTCGTCGGCATAGCCGTATTTTCCGTTCTTTTTTACAAGCGTCATGCCGTCGCAAAAGGTGTTTGCCGATCCGTCGTATGCGCTGAAGATCTCGCGGTTTGTGCCTTCTCCGTTCTCATCGTTTACAGCCTTGAACACGTCCTCGTAGTCAAGCTCAAACGGCAATATTACGTTCCCGGCTCTGTCAATACAGCCCCACTTACCGTTCTTGAAAACGTACAGTTCGTCTTTTGTGAACATTCCCGAACCGACATAGTCGTATTGCAGCGGTATTACAAAGATGTTTGCCTTGTTTATAAAACCCCACTTGCCGTTTTTCTTTACGGCGGCAAGCCCCTGCTTGAAAGCATAGGTCATATCGTATTCAAACGGAATTATGACTTTTGCGTTTTTGTCAATATATCCGAACATTCCGTTCTTGTCGATAAACGCGGCAAGACCCTCCGAGAACTGCGGATAATGCAGAAGCTTTTCCCTGCCGAATTGAGTATAATACTGCGCAGGCACGGCAGGCTTTCCGGTTTTGTCTATATATCCGGCTCTGTAATCGCCGAAACGCGCGAGTGCAAGTCCTTCATGAAAAACACCGATATAGTCGTATTTTTCTTCTACCAGATAATGCCGCACAGTACAAAACCTCCTTTCGGTACGTGTTGTTTTTTCAACCCGAAATCTATGTGAAATGCCATTTTCACACGCAGATTTTTACAAAAGTGAGCTTAATGCTTTTCTGATTATCTCCTCGACGGACCCCGAACCGGCCGCAGACACGGCTTTATTTGCTTCTGGCTTTGAATATCCCAGATTTACAAGCGCCTCTGCCGCAAGTTTCTGATTATCTCCGAGTGACCGGCCGTTGCCGCGGCTCGTAACATCTGCTGCCGCACCGGAATACGTCTTGCCGTACAGCGAGTTTTCGAGCATGAATTTTTCAAGCTTGCTCTTTAAATCGATGCATATCTTCTGCGCGGCTTTGGGACCTACGCCCTGTGCCGTCGATATAAGCTTGATATTCTCATCGGCTATTGCGCCGCAAAGACTTTCTACATCGAGTGCGGAAAGTACAGCCATTGCGGCCTTTGCACCTATTCCCGAAACGGTTTGCAGAAGATTGAACATAGATAGCTCCTCTTTTTTTGCAAAACCGAAGGTTTCAAACCTGCTCTCGTCCGCAATTCTTACATAGGTATACAGTTTCACCTGTTTTCCCGTGCTCTCCCCGTCGGCACGAAAAGCGCCGTCCGAAAGATAGTCGTAAGTCTTAGAGGTGATGGTAAGCATATATCCGACGCCCGAACAGTCTATCACTGCCCTATCGGCGTACAGTTCCTCAAGAGTTCCCTTAACGTAGTAGATCATGTTTTTATCCTTTTTATTGCTTTACGCGTTTATGCAAGATACTTTTCGGCAGCCGGGCAAAGCGCTTTGAATTCGTCGGCAGAAAAGCTTATTTCATATGAACCTGCCGCATACGGCGCGATATCGTACGCGTTATACATGACCTTTATGCCGTCATCGGTGAACACCCAGGAATCCTCTGCGGCGCTGAGCAGCTGAATGCTGTTTTCAACGTCGTTATAGCCGAGATATGCGTCTATCTCGTCAAGCGCGTCCTTGCCGTAGATTTCTTCAAGCTTTGTACGGATTGCTGTTTCAAAAGCGAGATATTCGTCGGTATTCTTTTCGGAATCGCCGAAAAGCGTGATAAATGTTATCTGATCGCCTGTCTGCGCGTCAAAGTTATATCCGAATTTGTAATTTGACGGATGCGCGCCGCCTGTATACGATTCTGTCTGTTCAAGGAACGACACCGCGTAAGCGTTATTCTTTGTAATCTCGTACTTTGTTTCAAAAGTCCACGTTGCGACAATATCATTACCGTTTTCAAGATAGTCCATGCAGTCCTGTTTTTCTTTCTTTGCTTCTTTTTCGCTCGCGTCGTTTGCAGCCTGCATAACCTTGCCGATCTTTCTTGTGCTTTCGGTATTGCCGTTTTCGCCGCTTGTGAGCTGAATTTTATCTACGCTCTTTTCAAACATCAATTCTCCGCTTTCTTTAAGAGTTATCGTATCTTTAAGCGGTTCAAACGAAACGTTGAGCGACGGTGCGTCCGGATTTTCAAATTTCTTTTCATTATCGGTATTTTCGCCGTTATTTTGGTTCTGTCCGTCCTGCTGTTCACCGTTATTCACGGGGTTGTCGTCGGGCTGTTCGTCAACGGTCTTTTTGCAAGCTGTCATTGACATTACCGCCGCAAGCACAAGTGCAGAGGCTATTACGGCTGTTTTTACATTTTTCATGGTTTTTCTTCCTTTCTTTTTTACACACAAGATTTCTACTGATTTGGTTGATTTTTACTGTTATTTCACAGTCAACAGGACTCGCTTTTCTGCCCGGCTCGCTGTCGCGAGATGACTTTTACAAATGTTAGTTTTTTGTTTAGTTGGTGCTTAGTAAAAATTCTGTTCTGTTTCGCCTGCACAAAGTAAAAATTTCAGTTTTATTTCATTTTGTTGCACAGCAATTTCCCTTTCCAAAACACCAACGGCACACAATTTCCATAGCTTGCTTCGGCACCTGTTCAGATTTGAGTCAGCCGCCCGACTTTTGGCGGCTGACGGCACAAGTTGGCGGCACAGAATACCCCATGACTTTTTTCTTATTTAGGGGCTATTAAAGTCTTTTGCAGCTTTTCTTCAGAAAAGCGCGTTCCACCGTTTTCTTTGCAGCTTTCTTTTTAAAAAGAAAGCGCGTACCCTTGTTCCATTGTTTCACGTGAAACATTTACCAGCTTTCGGGGAGATAATCATAGGGGTTTTGAACAGAGCCGTTGACGATAATTTCAAAATGGACGTGAACCCCGGTAGCCATACCGGTCTTACCCATAGCGGCTATAACCTCGCCTTGTGCAACTTTCTGACCGACCTCCACATAGAGTTCGGAGTTGTGAGCGTAACGGGTCTTTGTGCCGTCATCGTGTCTGATTGTAATAGACTCGCCGTAACCCGACTTGTCATATCCGGCAAAGATAACTTCGCCGCCGTCAGCCGCCACAACATCGTCGCCGTATTCTCCGCAGATGTCAATTCCCTTGTGAAACTCGTTGCTCGAGCCGTTAAGTCTCCAGCCGTATCCGCTTGAAACTTTGTCGCCCGAATGCGGCCAGATGTAATATCCCTTGGACGCAACGCGCTTTTCTTCTTCGCTCATCGGGCGCGTGCCGACATTTACGACCTCGGTAATCGGCTCGGAGATCACTCTTTCGGAGATAAGGGTGCGTTTTACCTCGTTGTTTCCGACATAACCGACGCTGTAAGTCAGCTCCTTGCTGCCATTCTCGCCCTTAGTTATAACTTTGGTCCTGCCTTCGACAAGATCAGGGTCGTCGATCTTTTGCGTATCATATTCTATCGGCACATCTTCCGTCAGCGTCTGTTCCACTACAACGTCAAGCACCGCAGAATTTTGTGTGTTTTCATCGGAAAATACCGGTGCATTGTCAAGATCCGTCATATATGCCGGGACATTGTTGCTATCGCCCGTCGGCATGCTGAGCACTACTGTACCGCCGTTTTCGGAAGAATTTCCTTCCTGTTCGGAAAGCTCATGACGGTACTGTTTTCCGTCTTCACTTACAAACGTGTCATACTTCTGCTCGCTGAAATAAGCAAGATCGGAGTTTGAAGCAGCCGGCAGCCCAAACATTCCGCGAAGCTCCGCAAGCGTAAACATCATTGTCTTGGGATATGTGCCTGCATTCACGGTAATATTATTATAATATGTAACATTGTCAGCATCTATCCCACTTTTTTTCAAAGCCGCGCGTTTATTTTCAAGACTGTCCGCAATCGCCGAATCTATCCACGATTTGTACGGTACAGCACCGGCAAGGGTGCCGTCGATGTAAAGTCCGTAGCCTTCTACCATATCTTCAAGCGCGCATTTTTCAAACACGCCGTTCAAGTCTTTCTGGCTCAGCACCTCTCCCGATTCTCCCGCGACCGTCGGCACGTACTTCAGTGTCGTGTCAAGTCTGTACGAACGTCCGAGATTGAGCGACATACTTTCATTGAATACGTTTTCCGCCGTCTCTACCTGCGATATGCTCGAAACAAGTCCTGCATAATCGCCGTCAACATATAACTCAAACATCGGCGAGAGTTTCATAGCGTCGCCTACCGACAACGCGCACATTACAAGACACGCCGCCGACGCACCATACAGAACGGTATATCCGACCGCCTTGCCGATAGATTTGACCGCCACATGACTGTATTCAAAATTTCTCCAAAGCGCCTTTTTTATTCTCGCCTCGGCACGTGTGACCTTATGTAAAACAAAGTGTCCGACTCTCTCAAACGTCGGCACAAGATCCAGCAGTGCAACCGCCGCAGACCATTTATTGTGCCGCCACAGCGCGCTCGCGTTTTTGTACCACATTCCCGGGTGGGCATATATGTTTTTAAACTTGCCTTTCACCGACACGCCCGACGAATAATATTTATCATTACAATACAAATATGCCGCATTGTACCAGCTTTCGACAGCCGACAGCTTATTTTCTCGAAATCTCTTGTACAGTTCTCCAAACGTCGGCGCGGCATTGTTATCCGCCGTCTTTTCTTCGGCATTATTACCGTCCGTCGAACCGTCTTTTCCGAGATCATATACCCTATATTCGTAATTATCAAGCCTTGCTTTTTTGCTGATTCTCTCAGCGTCGCGTTTTCTGCGTTCAAGATGCTCCTTTTCGCGCATTGCACGGCGTTCGGCGGTCTTTTCGGCGTCATCTTTTACTCTGTGCGTGTGTTTTACGGATTTATTTTTCGTATTGTTTCCGCCGTTCCCGTTTTTTCCCGACGTTCCTAATGTTCCCGTACAATCCGCAGCGTCGTTTTCGCCGACGTTCACAATGATTGTTTCACGTGAAACATTATCGTTTTTGCTTTCGGCAGCATTTCGAACGTTTGTTCTGCATTCGGGATTTTGCTCTATATCCGTTTTGCTGATATTGGTTTCCGGATTTTTCAAACAATCTTCTCCTTTCCGTGCCGCGGCAAACAAAACGTGCGGCGCATAAGAATACTATTATACAATTATATATTATACACGCCTTTTTAAAATAAATCAAGTGGCAGAATATGTACGCTCTGTGTGCCGCGTGTGATTATGACGGACAAAGTTTGAATAAAGTTTCGGGATAATTTTAAAAGTCGCGTCCGGCACGCGTATTTTCGCGGTTTTACTTGACTTTAGCTCAATAATTGTGTATAATAAAATGTAAAAATATACATGAGAGGATGACAAAACAACTATGGATATGTTTGCCGAAAAATTTGCAAAAGAGGGACTTACATTTGATGACGTGCTGCTTGTTCCGGCAAAGAGCGACGTCATGCCCAAAGCCATTGACCTTTCCACCGTACTCACAAAGAAGATAAAACTTCACATTCCGCTTATGACCGCGGCGATGGACACCGTAACCGAATCGAGAATGGCGATAGCCATGGCGCGCGAAGGTGGAATCGGCGTAATACACAAAAACATGACCGCAGAAAGACAGGCTGACGAGGTTCTTAAGGTAAAGCGCAGCGAATACGGCGTTATTTTCAATCCCTTTTCGCTCTCGCCGGACAATTACGTGTACGAGGCTGAGGCGCTCATGTCAAAGTACCGCATTTCTGGTGTTCCGATCTGCGACAAGGACAAAAAGCTTGTGGGCATCATCACCAACCGCGATATGCGCTTTTTAAAGGACTTCAACTGCAAGATCGGCGACGTCATGACCAAGGGCAAGCTTATTACTTCCCATGTCGGTACAACGCTCGATGAGGCGAAAGAGATACTTTGCGCGGCAAAGGTCGAAAAGCTTCCGATAGTTGACGAAAACGGCGTTCTCTGCGGACTCATCACGACAAAGGACATACTCAAAGCCGAAACATATCCGAATTCCGCAAAGGACTCCAAGGGCAGACTTTTATGCGCCGCCGCAATAGGCGTAACCAACGACGTGCTCGACAGAGCAAAGCTGCTGCTTGACGCAGGCGCCGACGCGCTTGTACTGGATTCCGCGCACGGACATTCAAAGAACATACTCTCATGTGTTGAAAAAGTCAAGAACGCATTTCCCGACGCGCAGCTTATTGCCGGAAACATAGCTACCGCAGAGGCAGCCCACGATCTTATAGCCGCAGGCGCCGACGCCGTAAAGGTCGGTATAGGCCCCGGTTCTATTTGTACGACTCGTGTTGTCGCAGGTATAGGCGTTCCGCAGATTACCGCAGTTTATGACTGCGCGTGCGAAGCCGCAAAGACCGGCACTCCCGTTATCGCCGACGGCGGTATTAAATACAGCGGCGACATTACAAAGGCTATCGCAGCGGGCGGAGATGTAGTCATGGTAGGTTCGCTTGTCGCAGGCTGTGAGGAAAGCCCCGGAGAAACCGAAATATATCAGGGCAGAAAGTTCAAGGTTTACCGCGGCATGGGCTCCCTCGCCGCTATGGAACACGGATCTAAGGACAGATATTTCCAGGCGGATCAGAAAAAGCTCGTTCCCGAAGGCGTCGAAGGCCGTGTGCCTTATAAGGGAACTCTCGCCGAAACCGTGTTCCAGCTTATGGGCGGTCTCAGAAGCGGTATGGGCTATTGCGGCGCTCATGATGTTCCGCACCTTAAGTCCGACGCTAAGTTCGTCCGTATCACGGGCGCAGGTCTCCGTGAATCTCATCCTCATGATATCTATATCACTAAAGAGGCTCCCAATTACAGCGCTCACCACGAAGGCTAATGGAAAGTACGCGCCGAAGAGTACGCGCTGAAGGTTACGCGCTTTCTTTTTAAAAAGAAAGCTGCAAAGAAAACGGTAGCCCCTAATTTAGAAAAGAATTCCGGGATACTCTCTGCCGCCGGCTTATTCCGTCCGCAGTCAAACAGCAGGACTGCGGACTAAGATATAAATAAGGTGCCGAAGTAAACTATGGAAATTCAGTACAAATGGTTGCTTTGAAAAGTGAAATAATTACGCACCCACGAAACAACAAACTAAAATCTGTAAAAGTCATCTCGCGCAAGCGAGCCGGGCAAAAAAGTTTGTCCTGTTGACTGCATAATAACGCATAAGAATTGCATATTTGAGCCTTAAATATAGTTTACGCAGACCGCAACGTGACATGACGTAAAACTCGGTATTATGTCAACCAAATTGCGTTCGGAAACCAACCCCATCGAGCAGCGCGGAGCGTCTGCGAGCGAAGATAGAGAATTTCGGAGGTGCAAGGAGACTTTACCGACAATAGTTTGATGTGTGGAGAAAGAAGCCACGCTTTCGCGGCGGCGACTGAGCCGCGAACGGTTTATCCTCGTAGGAGGACTTTTCGACTGCTTTTCTCCGTAGAAAAGCGTCAGTATAGAGTTGCACATGGCAGTGGATAACCCGTTTCCGCCCAAACCAAGCTACACTCCCCCAATGTAGAAGAAAGGAGCTAGAACACACATGAAAAAATACCTTAAAAAAATACTTTCCGTCCTGTGCTCTGCCCTTGTTCTCTGCGTAAATTTCACGTCCTACGCGTCCTATAACGATGAACGCTTTGAGATATACGTCAATATGAATAATAAGGTCACAAATTCGTATGTCGTGCCTAATCTCTATCGTCAGGACGCTGCATATACCTATGTAAAAAGCTTTCCTCTCGTAGTAAGCGGCGGCGTGGAATATGTCCCTATAACAGAATTCTCGCTCTTTTACTATATAACCGTAACGTATAGTAAAATCAATGATAATTTCTATATGACAAATACAAAAACCGGTTCGTATCTGTCTTTCGACGTCGAAAATAATATAGCCGAGTCAAATGACGGCGTCATAACCTCCATGAAAACCAAGCTGTATTATAAGACAAGATATGTCCCGGCACGCGACGTTGCTGATATTCTCGGACTTGAGTGCGAAAGTTATGACGATAACTCGTCGGGTATATACGCTTTCCGCGTAAAGGATTCAAGAGCCGAACTTTCGTTTGACGCCCTGCTTGAAAAGTATATCCCGCCGAAAAAACGCGAACGTCCCGATATACCTCTGCCCGAAATTAAAGATCCCGACGACGATAAAAATAATCCCGACGGTAATGATAATAAGGGTAACGCCTCCGATAACCCGGACGGTTCAAATTCCGATACCGGAAAACAAGATCCCGATAACAGTAAAAATAATCCGCAGCCCGAACCTGAAGATCCGTATAAGGATATAGCTCCGAGACAGATGTTCTTCGTTTATACGGATTTTAACGCCGATTGCGCTTCCGATATTGTAAAACGGTTCTCGTCGTATTCGGAAAACTGTACCTTTGCGCTGACGGAACAGAATATAAAGGATAATCCCGATTTTGTACGGCTCGCAGCGGTAAACGGCGACGGTATCGCACTTGCGGCAGACGATGTTAATACCGACGGTACGATAACGGATTCAAAACAGCTTGCAAATGAGCTTGCGGATAAATACGATAAAGCAAATGACGCGCTGTACGCCGCACTTAAACAAAAAATAAGACTGTGCGTTGTTCCCGACGGGGTTCTGACAGCGGCGGATAACGCAGATACACTGTATAATGAGCTTAAAGCGCGCGGATATGCCGCGGTAAAGTTCAACTGCACATCTCCCGAAAATTATAACAGAGCCTATAACGTGCTTTCTTCGGTAAGACGTGTAATAACGTCGTATTTCCCGAAAAATGCCGCGCAGAAACCGGTTCTGAAACTCAGCATGAGCGATAACAGCGCATATTATACCGGTCTTGTTCTCGGATTTATGAATGATTACGAGCAGTTTACGACCGGTATACCCGATGAAACAATGTTCGGATGAAATACCCGAAAGGAGCTTTTGAATAAAAGTGGAACAGAGAAAAAAACGTATTCTTATCGTCGAAGATGAGAGAGATATATCGGAAATTCTCATGTATAATATAAAAAAGCAGGGGTTCGACGCCGACGCCGCATTTGACGGCGAAAAGGGACTTGCTCTTGCGCTTTCGGGCAGCTATGACCTAATATTGCTGGACGTAATGCTACCGAAAATGGACGGTTTTGAAATATGCCGCAGAGTGCGTATGCGCCTTGATACGCCGATAATCATGCTTACGGCGAGAGAAGAAGAAAACGATAAAATAATGGGACTAGATCTCGGCGCCGACGATTATATGACAAAGCCTTTCAGCCTCGGCGAGCTTACGTCAAGAATAAAAGCAAATATAAGAAGATATTCCGGCGAGGCGGTAGTGCGCAATACCGAAGATTCCGATGAAGATAAAATTATAAAAATAGAAGATCTCGAAATAGATACCTCAAGCTTTTCGGTAAAGAAAGGCGGCCGCGAGATTTCCCTCTCAAAGCAGCAGTATGAGCTTTTGCTGTTTCTGGCAAAAAACCGCGGCAAGAAGTTCAGACAGGAAGTTCTTCTGGAGCAGGTATGGGGATATGACGACGGATTTTACGGCGATGTCAGAACAGTTGACGTAACCGTTGCAAGGCTCAGAAAGCAGATAGAGGATAACCCGTCCGAACCAAAGATAATCAAGAATAAACGCGGTCTCGGCTACTATATCGACTGAAAATAAATCGGATAAGAGAAGTAAAAAATGTACAAGACTTTAAATTCAAAGCTCGTGCTGATCTTCATAGTGTTTATAATTTCGGTAATGGCGACGGTGGGAATATTTCTCATGAACAGCGTTTTCAGCTTTTATACCGACGAATTCGTGTCGCAGGTAGACGAAGGCTTTTCCGACACCGTTGTAAAACAACTTACCGACGCTTTGCAGTACGACGATTTCGCAAGCTCCCAGAATAAACTGCTCGGCGCATACGCAAACGTGTTCGGCTTTGATTCGGGCAGAAGCTATTATATACTTGACGAAAACGCAAAAGTGCTTGCAAGCTCCGATCCCGACGCAAAAGACCTCGAAATAACACAAAACCTTATCTCCGCAATGAACGGTACGGACGGCAAAAAGCAGTCCTACGGCGCGGATTTTCTCGACTACGCAAGAGTGGTGAGCGACGGAGACCGTTCGTGCATAATATATGTAAAGGACGATCTTTCAGAGATGAGAAAGCTGTCCTTCATGCAGTTTTCCATAATCATACAGTCGCTTATAGTCGGACTTGTAATCGCGCTTGTAATGTCGTTCTTTCTCGCAAAGGCTATTACAAATCCGATAAAAAGCATTACCGGCGGTACTTTGAAAATTGCCTCGGGCGACTATTCCTACCGCATAACCTCGCGTTCGCGCGACGAGATAGGCATACTGTCAAATAACTTCAATTCCATGGCTCAGGTTATTGAGAACACTCTCGACGAGGTTTCGGGAGAGCGCGAAAAGCTCAAAAACGTCTTTAACCGACTTAATGCGGGAGTCGCCGCATTTGACGAAAACGGCAGCCTTATGCATATAAATCCGAGCGCTCTTTCAATGCTCTCACTTCCCGAAAATAACGCGCCGACTTTCAATGAGCTGACCGCGGCTCTCGGTACTCCCGAGGTTTCCATGCAGACGCTTAAAAACATAGGCAGTATTCATATAGACGAAAAGACGCTGTGCGATATTAAGACAAGAGAACTTGTGGTAAGCATAGATTTCGGCGTGTTCGGATATGACGGCGCGGCAAAGTCGGGCTTTATCGTCGTGTTCCAGAATATAACAGAAACGGCGCTGCTTGAAAAGAACAGACGCGAGTTTATCGCAAATGTGTCGCATGAGCTGCGCACGCCTCTCACAAGCGTAAAGGGCGCGACCGAAACCGTGCTTGAAGACGACGAAATGCCCGAAAACATAAGAAAGCACTTTCTGAATATAGTAATTAACGAATCCGACAGAATGACAAGAATAGTCCAGGATCTGCTTGTGCTCTCAAGGCTCGATAACCGCCGTATGTCGTGGAAACCGCATAAATTCGACCTGTACGACGCAATGAACCAGATGTGTACCGCTCTTCGTGCCGAGGCTCAGACACACTCGCATACGCTTGAATTTGTAACGCAGGAGGGCGAGCCTATGCCCATCTTTGCCGATAAGGAAAGAATCGAACAGGTAATTACAAATATAATCGGAAACGCAATAAAGTACACTCCCGACGGAGGAAAAATAACCGCGTCGCTCGAATACGACGAAAAACAGAGATATAAGATAACCGTAACTGATACCGGAGTCGGAATTTCAAAAGAGGATATTCCGCACCTGTTTGAAAGATTTTACAGAGTCGATAAATCGCGTTCGACCGACGCAGGCGGCACAGGACTCGGACTTTCCATAGCAAAGGACATAGTGGACGCACATAACGGCAGCATATCCGTAAGCAGCGAACCCGGAAAAGGCACAGACGTAACCATAATCCTGCCCAAAGATACGAGAGTCGGTGAGGATAATGGCGAAAAATAACAACGGCGCGGAAAGTACGCGCTCGGCAGGCTCCTACGGCGAAGACCTTGCGTCAAAAGAACTGCAAAGATTGGGGTATACCGTAATATGCAGAAATTATACCTGCCGCGGCGGTGAGATAGATATAATCGCGTCAAAGGGTGAATATCTTTTCTTTGCCGAGGTAAAAATGAGAAAACAGGGTACCGGAGACAATGCCGCAGAAGCTGTGGATAAAATAAAGGCGCAAAGAATAAGAACCGCGTGCCGAAACTTTATGAATGAGTACCGCGACAATCCGCTTATAGAAAACCTTGTTCCGAATGCAATGATAATCGAAGTGTATACCGGCAAAGAAACAAAAATCCATATTCTTGCCTGTCCGGGACTTCTGTCAGAAAGCTGAAAAATATATTTTCCGTAAGGAGAACAGTCATCATGGATTATTTTGACCTTCACTGCGACACGGCTTACGAGCTGTATCACAAAAAGGCTGATCTTTATTCAAACAACCTTGCCGTGTCGATAGAAAACTATTCGGGTTATGACCGCAAGGCGCAGATCTTTGCCGTATGGTGCGACAAAGACAAGACCGACGACGAATGTTATCTCGATTTTCTTCACATATCCTCGGAATTCAAAGAACAGATAAAGAAATATTCGGATCATATAACGCTTTGCACAGACAGCGCATCTCTTACAGACCCAGAGGATAAAAGATTAAAGGCAATACTTTCCGTCGAGGACGCAAGACTTGTCGGAAACGATATTTCAAGGCTTGAAAAAATGTACGCCGCAGGTGTAAGGCTCATAACTCTCGGCTGGGGAGGAAACAGCGTTATCTGCGGCTCTCACGATACGGACGACGGACTTACGAAATTCGGGTTTGAAGTTATGCGCGAGTGCGAAAACCTCGGAATTATCGTTGACGTGTCGCATCTTTCGGAAAAAAGCTTCTGGGACGTTGCTGGAAAAGCGCAAAAGCCGTTCTGCGCGACGCATTCAAATTCCGCAATGCTCTGCCGCCATCGCAGAAACCTGTCGGACACTCAGGCAAGAACCGTCGCGGCTTCGGGCGGAGTCGTGGGCATAAGCTTTGTGGGAGAACATCTTTCGGCATCGCTCTCTCCTTCGTCAAGCAGTGAAAACGAGGTTTATGAGGCAGTCGCAAGCCACATAGAGCATTTTCTTGCAGTAATACCCGAAAACGTCTGCATAGGCTCGGATTTTGACGGCACCGCACCTCTTGCCGGACTTGAAAACGCATCTCACGCGCAAGACCTCGCAAAGGCTCTCATCAACCGCGGCTGTGCGGAAAGCACGGTAAAACGGCTGTTTTTTGAAAACGCATATAATTTTTTTTCAAAATTGCTTGAAAATTAACACAGTTTTATATTTATATTCTTGCAACCGTATAAGAATTGTTGTAAAATAATTCAAAACATACCTCCCGGTGACGTATGGGAAAGGAAACATAAAAAATGAACTATTACAGCACGCGCGATCTTAACAGAACAAAGCCTCTCACTTCCGCAGAGGCAATAAAGAAAGGTCTTGCCGACGACGGAGGACTTTACTTACCCGAAAGCATACCGCAGATAGACCTCGATTTTATAAAGAGCCTATCCTCTCTTTCATACAGCGAGAGGGCGGCAAAAATATTATCGCTTTATCTTACGGACTACACCTATGACGAACTTCTCGACTGCGCAAAGGGCGCATATGAAAGCGGATTTGACGGATATGCCGCGCCCGTGAGCATGCTTATAGGAGACGATCTGCGCGTACTTGAGCTGTGGCACGGTCCTACCTGTGCGTTTAAGGACATGGCTCTCCAGATAATGCCTCGACTTCTTTCTCTCGCACTCAAAAAGACGGGCGAAAAGCGCACCGCGCTGATACTTGTCGCAACAAGCGGAGACACCGGAAAGGCGGCGCTCGAGGGTTACAAGGACATTGACGGCATAAAGATAACGGTATTTTATCCCGAAGACGGCGTAAGCCGTATGCAGAAGCTCCAGATGACGACCCAGGAGGGTTCAAACGTAAAGGTATGCGCGATAAAGGGCAACTTTGACGACGCACAGACAGGCGTAAAGAAGATATTCTCGTCTGAGAGCATAAGAAAAGAACTTGACGAAAAGGGAATATTCCTCTCCAGCGCAAACTCCATAAACTGGGGCAGACTTGCGCCGCAGATAGTATATTACATTTCGGCATACGCGGATCTTGTCGAGCAGGGCGACATAAAGCTCGGCGAGCAGGTTGACATAACCGTTCCGACCGGAAACTTCGGCAATATATTCGCAGCCTTTCTCGCAAAGCGCATGGGACTTCCCGTAGGACGTTTTATCTGCGCATCCAACAGCAACAACATACTTACGGACTTTCTCACCACCGGAACATACGACAGAAACCGCAAATTTTACACGACGATCTCTCCGTCCATGGACATACTCATTTCGTCAAATCTTGAAAGACTGCTTTATTTCACTGCGGGCGCGCAAAAGGTATGCGAATACATGAAATCTCTTTCGGAAACGGGAAAATACACGGTTGACGCCGAAGTATTCGACGCGATAAAGTCAGATTTCAGCGCATATTACTGCACCGAAGAAAACTGCAAAAAGACAATATCCGACGTATTCGGAAAATACTCGTATCTTATAGATCCTCACACTGCCGTTGCTGTGTATGCGGCGCACAGATTTGTCGAGGAGAACCGCACCGGAAGAAAGAACATAGTAGCGTCAACCGCAAGCCCCTACAAGTTTGCAATCGACGTACTCAAAGCGCTCGGACAGACTGCTCCCGAAAACGATTTTGACGTACTGAAGGCACTTTCCGAATACAGCAAGACCGACATTCCCGCTCCTCTTGCGGCACTTTCAGGCAAGACGGTGAGATTTACTCAGTCTATTGAAAAGAATCCGGAGGATCTTGCAAAGGCGATGCTGTGAGAACAGGGGGCGGTGATTTTTGACCGGTTTGGGCGGAAAAAGATAATTCACTGCCATGTGCAGCTCTATACACCGACTTTTCGGAATCGAAAAGCGGAAAGATACTTTGTGTTTGGCGGATTGTTGCTTGATTTGAGCGGAAAAAGGTAATTCACTGCCATGCGCAACCCTATTCCCCCACTTTTCGGAATCGAAAAGGTGCACAAAAGATTTTCGCCGCTCAAACGCCGCAGCGAAAGCGCGGCTTCTTCTCCACACATCAAACTATCGTCGGTAAAATTTCCAAGCGCCTCCGAAATTTGTTATCTTCGCTCGCAGATGCTCCGCACTGCTCGATGGGGTTGGTATCTAAGTAAGATTTGTTTATCTCAGCTTTAACTCTTATGCCATGTCACGCTGCGGTCTGCGTAAACTTTTGTTTAGGCTCAAAAGTGCAATTCTTATGCGTTATTACACAGTCAACAGGACTCGCCTTTCTGCCCAGCTTGCCTATCGGCAAGAAACTTGGTTCAAATGTTACTTTTATGTATATAAAAAACTCTGTGCAAAGTTTTACACAATGTACAGAGTTATATTTTTATATTAATTTAAAGCAAAATTGCACTTTGAAGAATATTTCCCGTTTCAGCCCAAACCAAAGCACCACTCAGCCAAACACAAACTACCTGTCAGACCGCAAACTGGAAAATGCAGAACGCCGCATAAAGCGCAAGCAGCAGAATTCCCTGCCATCTCTTTAATTTTCCGCTTATCATCGGCGGTACGGTGAGTATCAGCATTACACCGAACATTACCGGAATATCTATAAGCAGCGATGAATTGTATCCCATTACTTGCTTGCTGTTCGGCACGTCAAACGGCGCAAGCGCCACCGATACTCCGCTTACAAGCACAATGTTGAAAAGATTTGCACCGATAACGTTTCCGAGCGAAAGCAAACCGTGTCCCTTTTTCAGCGAAGTTATCGCCGTTACAAGCTCCGGCAAAGATGTGCCGAGAGCCACAAACGTAAGCGCAATTACCGATTCCGGAACGCCGAGACCGTTTGCAATTATAATTCCGTTATCTACAAGAAGATTTGCGCCAACAGCAATAAGCGCCGCGCCTATTACAAGCAGAATGATGTCTTTGCCCAACTTATTTTCCGTCTCGTTCTCATGCTCTTCGCTCTGTGCGCCGTTCTTTGAGGCTTTGAGCGCAAAATAAACCTGAACTCCGATATAAACGGCAAATATAAGCAGCATATTTATGCCGGCAACTCTTGAAAAACGTCCGGTAAAATATGCGATTACGGCATAGTATATTGCCGCCGCGAAAAAGAAGAACACCGGTATTCTCAGCGTCTTTTTGTCAATCTTGGACGGTTTTGCGGCAACGCTTATTGCGGCTATGAGTGCAGTGTTGCATATTACCGAGCCTATTGCATTTCCGTAGGAAATCTCACCGTGTCCGGAAAGCGCGGACGTTGTGGAAACCATGACTTCGGGAAGTGTTGTTCCTATCGACACGACCGTTGCGCCTATAAGGAGTTCCGGAACGTGAAATTTTCTTGCTATACCGGTTGCACCGTCTACAAACCAGTCTCCGCCCTTTATGAGAAGCACCAGTCCGACCGCAAACAGCAGCACTGCGACTAACATATATTTTTCCTCCGAATTTTATTTATACAGATTAATTTATACAGTCATATTCAGAAAAATATGCCCGTTATAACAAATAAAACGGCACAGATTATTCTCAAACCCATGCCGTATATAAGTCTGATTAAAAAAACTTACGCCTTATTTACCGATCCGAAAAGTTCCATCTTTTCTTTTACGGTAGCCTTGATTGCTTCAAAGCCGGGAGCGAGAAGTTTTCTGGGGTCAAAGCCCTTGCCTTCGAGATCCTTGCCTGCCTCGATATACTTTCTTGTTGCTGCTGCAAATGCGAGCTGGCATTCGGTGTTTACGTTAATCTTTGAAACGCCGAGAGAAATTGCCTTTTTGATCATATCAGCGGGAATTCCCGTGCCGCCGTGAAGAACGAGAGGCATATCGTCGCCTACTGCCTTAGATACTGCGTCGAGAGTTTCAAACGAAAGTCCGGGCCAGTTTGCCGGGTACTTACCGTGAATATTGCCTATACCTGCTGCGAGCATTGTAACGCCGAGTTCGGCAATCATCTTGCACTCGTTAGGATCTGCGCATTCGCCCATACCTACAACGCCGTCCTCTTCGCCGCCTATTGCGCCGACTTCGGCTTCAAGAGAAATACCCTTGCTGTTTGTGAGAGCTACGAGTTCCTTGGTCTTTTCGATATTCTCTGCTATCGGATAGTGAGAACCGTCGAACATTACGGAAGAAAATCCTGCTTCGATACACTTGAGTGCGCCCTCATAAGAGCCATGGTCGAGGTGAAGTGCAACGGGAACGGTGATATTAAGTTCTTCGAGCATTCCGTTTACCATGCCGACTACCGTCTTATATCCGCACATATACTTACCTGCTCCTTCGGAAACGCCGAGTATAACGGGAGAGTTAAGTTCCTGTGCGGTGAGAAGTATAGCCTTTGTCCACTCAAGGTTATTGATGTTGAACTGTCCTACTGCGTAATGACCTTTTTTTGCTTTATTAAGCATGTCCTTAGCTGTAACTAACATTATTTTTTACCTCCGATGGTATTATTTCAGTTATATGATACCCAAAAGAGATGCATATTTCAACACTTAAATGTTAATTTCTATGTTTTTTTTACTTTTAAGAAGATTTATATTATGCATGTTTGGGAGAAAAGGATAATTTACTGCCATGTGCAGCTCTATACCGACGCATTTCTACGGAGAAAAGCTGCCGAAAAGTGGGTGTATAAAGTCGCACTTTGAAAAATCTTACCTGTTTCCGCCCAAATAATCAGCACTCAGCCAAAATCAGGCACCGCCCCTCTTTTTATAGTACCCTGCACCCCTGCTTTTCAAGCTCCTCAATGCTCTCCTCGCGCCATACAGACGCCTGAACCTCGCCTATGTGCATCTTTCTCAGATAGTACATACAAAGTCTTGACTGTCCGATACCTCCGCCGATAGTAAAGGGTAATTTGTCCTCAAGTACAGCCTTGTGGAACGGAAGTGCGCGCCTGTCGTCGCAGCCGGACAGAGTGAGCTGTCTGTCAAGAGACTCGCTGTCTACTCTTATACCCATGCTCGAGATCTCAAACGCTATGTCAAGTACCGGATAATAAAGCAGTATGTCGCAGTTGAGTTCCCAGTCGTCGTAGTCGGGGCTTCTGCCGTCGTGTCTGCTGCCGGAATTGAGCATTCCGCCTATCTTCATAAGACAAACCGCGCCGTTTGCTCTCGTATATTCGTTCTCGCGCTGTTTCGGAGTAAGCAAAGGATACATATCCTCAAGCTCCTGCGTCGTAATAAAGCTTATTTCATCAGGCAAAGGATTTGCCTCGAACGATTCCCTAAGTGCCGGGAAATTGTATGCCATGTGCTGTTCGGTGTTCTTGAGCACTCGGTATATCTTTTTCACCGTCTTTTTGAGCGTTTCAATGTTTCTGTCGGCTCTCAGAATAACCTTTTCCCAGTCCCACTGGTCAACGTACAGCGAATGAAGCGCGTCGGTCTCCTCGTCGCGGCGTATAGCGTTCATATCGGTGTAAAGTCCTTCTCCTACGGTAAAGCCGTATTTGCCGAGCGCATATCTTTTCCACTTTGCAAGCGACTGCACTATCTGAACGTTTCTGCCCGTCTCTTTGATGTCGAATTCAACCGGACGTTCAGTGCCGTTAAGCGCGTCGTTGAGACCGGATTCGGGCGTTACGAAAAGAGGCGCCGAAACTCTTGTAAGGTTGAGCGTTGCGGCAAGCTCGCGTTCAAAATAGTCCTTGCAGAATTTTATCGCTATCTGCGTGTCCTTTATGCCGAGAATTGATTTGTACATAATTTCTGCTCCTTATATTTTCAGTCTTTCTTTGTATAATGATAAGCTATGCGCGGCGTGTCGTCGGGAAGTCTTATTATTCCGCACCTGACAAAGCCGTTTTTCTCAAAAACTCTCTGCATAACCTTGTTGTCCGGGTGCGTGTCTCCGCGAATATCATCGCACAGCGTCTTGCAAAAGCCGAGGCAGTATTCCGAAATGCCCTTTACTTCTCCGCTGCCGGCAAGTCTGTGAACCGTTCCGTACGGTCTGCGGTTGAACCACGGCTTTCCCACAAGCGCACGGTATTCCGGCTGCACGTCGGTCGTGAACATGAATACAGCCTGTATTTTGCCGTTTTCGTCGGTGCAGACATAACTTTTGCCGTTTTCTATATCGTCCGTCAGCAGTTCGCGGCTCGGATATCCTCCTGCCCACTGCGTCGGGTTTCCAGTCTTTTCCATAAATCTGCGCGCGTTTTCGTAAATGCGCATTATATCTTCAAGATCGATCATCTGCGTCTTTCGTATCTCCATAAATCACAACTCCGAAACATCACTGTGCTTTCAGAATCAGATTATACCACACGGGCGTGCGCGTGTCTACACAAATTTATAAATTTTCGGTTCAAAAAGCATTTTTCTTAACATTACATCGCATTTTTTACCATTGACACACGGTAAAAATTATAGTACAATATATTATGATTGGAAATTTATGTAAAAGTACGGATAAGGAGGGCGGCATGACTGATATAACGGCTCTTGCAGAGTTAAAAGACAAGCCTTACGGCAGCACGCTGTCGCTGCTTTCCTTTGCAGACTCGACAAACAATTACATACGCAGACTTTCCGACATTCTTCCGGACGGTCATACTGTAATTGCAAACGAGCAGTTTTCCGGCCGCGGACGTCAGGGTAAAAGTTTCTTTTCTCCTCCCGAGGACGGACTTTACATGAGTGTTCTTTTCAAAAATCCGCGCCTTGTAAACGACGGTCTGTTTACCGCAAAAATAAGTCTTGCCGTATGCTATGCAATCGACAGGATAACCGGCACCGACGGAAACGGCGGAGTAGGCATAAAGTGGGTAAACGACATCTACCTCGGTTCGGGCAAGCTCTGCGGAATACTCTGCGAACGGCTTACGGATAAAAACGGCGCGTCATACGTAATTGCAGGAATAGGAGTCAATTTATACACCGACCGTTCCTCGATGCCGAAAGACATACGCGGCGTTGCCTGCTCGCTTTTCGATATTACAAGAACGCGATATGACAAATATAAGCTTTGCGTGCTTATACTCGAAGAACTTCAAAAGGTCTTTGAACTGGACAACGGCAATGTTATCGAAAGATATAAGCAAAGAAGCGTGGTTCTCGGGCGCGAAATAACCGTAATAAGAGCCGGCGAAAGCGTAAGAGCCGCGGCTCTCGACATATGCGACGACGGTTCGCTTTTGGTAAGGTACGAGGACGGATTTACCGCAAAGCTCTGCGGCGGCGAAATAAGCATACGCGTAAACCGTCAGGGCAGAAAATAGCATTATTTTTACGAATTGTAAAATATTTTTCCGTACACGTTTTGTTGATTTAAACTATTGAATTGCGGCAAACAATATGCTATAATACATCAGGCGATTGTTAAAAAATTAATTATATATAAGTAAGAGGTGTAAAAAATGTTAAACAAGAAAACTGTTGAAGACATTGAAGTAAAAGGCAAAAAGGTGCTTGTACGCTGCGATTTCAACGTTCCGATAAAGGACGGCGTTATCACAAGCGACAAGAGAATCGTAAGCGCACTGCCCACGATCAAGTATCTGCTTGACAACGGAGCAAAGGTTATACTCTGCTCTCACATGGGCAAGCCTCATGCAATACTCACAGAGGGATTCGGTCTTGACAAGAAAGAAAAGAAAAAGGTAGAGGAACTTCCCGAAAGCGAAAGAGCCGCAGCTACCGCAGAATTTATCGAAAAGGCTAAGAAGAACGATCCCGTAAAGTTCACCCTTAAACCCGTTGCCGACAGACTCAACGAGCTTCTCGGCGGCAAGGTTGCATTCGCAAAGGACATCGTCGGCGACGACGCAAAGGCTAAGATCGCCGCTCTCAAGGACGGCGAGGCGGTTCTTCTCGAAAACGTACGTTTCGACGCAAGAGAAACAAAGAACGACGACAGCTTTTCCAAGGAGCTTGCATCTCTCTGCGACGCATATGTAAACGACGCATTCGGTTCCGCTCACAGAGCTCACTGCTCTACCGCAGGTGTTACCAAGTTCGTTAAGGACAGCGTTTGCGGCTACCTCATTCAGAAAGAAATCGAAGTTATGGGCGGAGCACTCTCCAATCCTACACACCCGTTCGTTGCAATTCTCGGCGGCGCTAAGGTTTCCGATAAGATCGGCGTTATAAACAACCTCATCGACAAGGTTGATACGCTTATCATCGGCGGCGGTATGGCTTATACCTTCATGCGCGCTCTCGGCAACAGCATAGGTACTTCTATCTGCGAAGAAGATAAGATCGACCTTGCTAAAGACCTTATGGCTAAGGCTCGTGAAAAGGGCGTTAACTTCCTCCTACCCGTTGATAATATGATAGGCAGAGAGTATGATGAAAATACAATTTATATGAGAATTTACTCCGACGCTATTCCCGACGGCTGGATGGGACTTGATATAGGCCCGACAACGCAGGAACTGTTCTCCAAGACTATCGCCGGCAGCGGCACGGTTGTCTGGAACGGTCCTATGGGCGTTTCCGAATGGGAAAACTTCGCAGCAGGTACCAAGGCTGTTGCTAAGGCTGTTGCTGACAGCGGCGCAATCTCTATCATCGGCGGCGGCGACAGTGCTGAGGCTGTTGAAAGACTCGGATTTGCAGATAAGATCACTCATATCTCTACCGGCGGCGGCGCTTCTCTCGAATTTCTCGAAGGCAAGGAACTTCCCGGTATCGCAGCTCTTAACGACAAGTAATACAAAAAAGTACGCGCTTTCTTTTTAGAAAGAAAGCTGCAAAGAAAACAATAGCCCCTAAATTGGAAAAAAGACCATGGGACGCTCTGTGCCGCCGGCTTATACCGTCCGCAGTCAAACAGCAGGACTACGGACTAAGATGTTAACAGGTGCGTGAGTAAACTACGGAAACTGTGTACAAACGGCAGTTTTGGTAAGTGAAATTGTTTTGCGAAAATTGAAATAAAGTCAAAATTTCACTTTGCACCGAGTTTTTACTCCGCACCGGCGAAACATTAAACTAATGTTCAGCAAAGTCATCTCGCGTAAGCGAGCCGGGCGGAAAGGTAAGTCCTGTTGACTGTGAAATAACAGAAAAAGTCAACACTTGCGCGGCAAAAATAAGGTTTACGCAGACCGCAGCGTGACATGGCATAAAAGTTAAAGCGTGTCAACAAAAACTTTTACTTAGAAACCAGCCCCATCCGCGCGCCTGTCGCGCGGCGATTTCGCAACACAGTTTCAGGGACAGTACGAAACGAGAGTTTTTGAAATTTCGGAGGGGCAATTTGTTGCGGTAGGCGTTTACACTCTTTAGAGTGAAATTCTCCACGTAGCCACGCTTTCGCGGCGGCGTATGAGCCGCGAACGGTTTATCCTAGTAGGAGGACTTTTTGCTCGCAGGAGGACTTTTCTCCGTAGAAAAGCGTCAGTACAAGGCTGGGCTTTGAAGAGAATTTCCCGTTTCTACCCAAAACAAGCAACACTCCGCCAAAAATCACCCCAAACAGGCAAAAATCATTCAAACATAAGTGCAGTAAAGAAAAAAATATAGAAAAAAGAAGGTTGAATCCGGTGAGAAAGAAAATAATAGCAGGAAACTGGAAAATGAATAAGACTCCGACCGAAACCAAGGCGTTTCTTGAGGAGCTTAAACCCGTAGTAGCAGGAAAGACAGGCTGCGATGTAATCGTGTGCGTTCCTTTCGTTGACCTCCCTACCGCAGTTGACGCGTGCAAGGGTACAAATATCAAGGTCGGCGCACAGAACGTTCACTTCGCACCCAACGGAGCATATACCGGCGAAGTAAGCGCGGCAATGCTTGTCGATCTCGGCGTTGAATACGTTATAATCGGTCATAGCGAAAGAAGACAGTATTTCGCAGAAACCGACGAAACCGTAAATATGAGAACCAAGGCTGCACTTGAGGCAGGACTTAAAGTTATACTCTGCGTAGGCGAGCTTGAAAAGGAACGCGAACAGGGTATCACCGCAGAAATCCTCGGCAAGCAGACTAAGGTTGACCTTATGGGCGTTACAGCAGAGCAGATGAAGAACGTAATCATCGCTTACGAACCCGTATGGGCTATCGGAACAGGTAAGGTTGCAACAACCGAACAGGCTGACGAGGCTTGCGGCGTTGTAAGAAGCGTTGTAGCTGAAATGTTCGGCAAGGACGTTGCGGATAAAACTGCAGTTCAGTACGGCGGCTCCATGAACGCAAAGAACTGCGCAGAACTTCTCAAGTGCGAGAACGTTGACGGCGGACTTATCGGCGGCGCATCTCTCAAGAGCGCAGATTTCGGTATAATCGTTGACGCTGCTCAGTAATCTGAGTTTATAAAGCATAATTTAAGGCTAAGTACGTGATTGTTTTCGTACTCAGCCTTTTCTTTTTGTACTTGTTTTTGCCGTCAGGAATCAATTTACGGCTGCTTTGCCTCGTCAAGCTCAAACCAGAAAGTGCTGCCTTCGTGCAGCGTGCTTTCAACTCCGAAACAAGCCGAATGTTTGGTCAGAATTTCCTTTACTATGGATAGACCTATGCCAGAACCCACGACGTTTCGCTTGTGGTTCTTGTCGCTCTTGTAGTATCTGTCCCAGATGTAAGGCAGCTCGTTTTCGGGTATGCCCTCTCCCGAATCCCTGACCTCGACGCGTATCTTGCCGTCCTTTACGGTCTGAATTACCTTTACGGTCTTGTCCTCGCCGGTATAATTTACGGCGTTGTCGATAAGATTAAGTATGACCTGCGACATCTTCATGGCGTCGCATACGCAATACGCTTTTCTGTCGTATTCAAGCAATACCTTGTAGCCGTTGTTGAGATAAAGCATCTTGTACCGCGCAACAAGCTTTTCAAGCATTTCGGTGAAATTCAGATTTTCCGGCTCAAGCTTTTCAATGCCGTTCTGGAGCTTTGTAAGGTCGAGAATGTTGTTTACAAACTCGGTAAGACGTCTTGCCTCGTCGATTATTACCTGAACGTTTTCGGGCGTGTTTTCTCCCGGGAGGTCTCGCATTGCCTCGCTGTATCCTATAATCATGGTAAGCGGCGTTCTCATGTCGTGCGAGACGTTTGCCATAAGCTCTCGCCTTAACGTTTCAACCTTGCCCAGTTCGCTTGCCGTGTAGTTCAGGGTATCGTTTAACTGTTCGATTTCGGAATATCCCCTGCCGTCGAAATGCGTGTCGTATTTGCCGCTTGCAAGCTCTTTTGCAGAGCTGTTTATCTTTTCGATAGGCTTTGATATGAACTTTGCGACAAGGAACGAGGTTATCAGCGACAGCACCGTTACAAACACCGTAACCGCCATGTTCTGGTATCTCAGCGTTGACACGGTGGAATCGAGAGGCGTTACGCGCGTTTCCGCAACCACCATTTTTTCCGAACCGTCGGACATGGTCTTTATCTTTGCGTAAAGCAGATCGTTGTGAACGTCGTTGTTGAAAAACAGTGCGGGAGCATGGCTTCTTTTGTACTTTGACTTGCTTTCATCGCCCGTGTCGGTCTCAGCATCAGTATTATCTGTGCCGTCACCGCTGTCAGGTGCGTTTTCGGGACGTTCTCCGGGCTTTATAAACGCCATAAAGCTGCGGTCGTTCTTTCCGATATAGAACCGCGAACATTCTCCGCTGTTGTCAAGCGCCTCTGAATATATGCCGTACAGCTCGTATATGCCTATGCCGTACATGACGGGGCCGTAATCCTCGCCCGACTCGTACTCGCTGCTAAAGGCGTCGGTGTCTATTACGCGAAGGCTCATCTGTCCGTTTCCGGCAAGATACGACATAGCCGTCTGGATATTGTCGGAGTCAAGATTGTCGCAGACGTAATTTGCCGCCTTTTTTAACTCGTTTTTCTTTACCGAATAGTAAAACGCACTGAAAAATACCGTCTGACACAGCCACAGCACGACAAGCATTGCCGCGGCAACTCCCATAAAGCAGCAGTATATCTTCCAGCGCACGCGCATTGAACGGCGCGGTTTCTTTTTCTTTTCCGAAGATTTCGGAACGTCATGCTTGTTTTCAGTCTGCGTCAAAACGGTAGCCAACTCCTCTCAGGGTGACAATGTGATTGCTGCAGCTTCCGAGATTTTTGCGAAGCAGCTTTATGTGAGTGTCGAGCGTTCTGTCGTCGCCGAAAAAGTCGTACCCCCATACGTTGCTTATCAGTTTTTCACGCGTAAGCGCAATGCCCTTGTTTTTTATGAGATAGAATAACAGGTCGTATTCTTTTGGCGTAAGGTCGGCGCGCTTTCCGTCAACGTAAACTATTCTGCCGGCAAAATCAACCTTTAAGTTTCCGCACTCAAATAAATCTCCCGACACGTTGTTTACGCGCTTTAATATCGCGGCAACCCTCATCATAAGCTCTTTGGGCGAGAACGGCTTTACGACGTAATCGTCTATTCCGGTTTCAAAGCCGTGCAGCTTGTCGTATTCCTCTCCTCTTGCCGAAAGCATTATAACGGGTGTGTTCTTTGTCTTTTTAAGTTCTCTGCAAACGGTAAAGCCGTCTATGTCGGGCATCATTATGTCGAGTATTACAAGGTCGAAATCCTTGTTTTTGAAAAGCTCGACAGCCGTCATTCCGTCGGGAGCTTCCGTTACGTCATATCCCTCAAAAACGGCGTATTTGCTTATAAGTCTGCGTATTTTTCCCTCGTCGTCAACAACAAGCAGCTTGTACATCTTCTGCCGCACTCCTTTTCGTGTTTTCTTACAATATTAATTTATACTCACAATGTGAAAATCCCGTGATTATACTGTAAACAAAGAAAACAACCGTTCCGCCCTTCAAAAACTGTTGATTTTTATAAGCGCGTATGTTATAATAAGTTTATATATGTATATTATATACTGATAAGCGTATAATTTCAAGTTTACGGCAAGGGAGTTTGACAGATTTGGATAAGGAAAACACGGCACCCGAAAAATTGTTCGGCACTTCTATGTTCGGTTACAGCAAAAACGACGTCAACAAATACGTCGAGGTTCAGAACGTTATATATTCCAACATGAAAAGCGAGCTTGAGGGTGAAATACGCTCTCTTGAATCAAAACTTTCGGACGCCGAGAAGACGTCTGAGCTTCTTGAAAAAGCAAAAGGAGAGATTACCGCTCTCGAAAACGAGAAAACATCTCTTGAAAACGCAATAAAGGCGCAGGGCGACGAACTCTCGGAAAAAGAGGGCGTTATTACGTCGCTGCAAACAAAAAACTCTGACCTTGAGTCCGAACTTTCCGAGAAAAGCAGACAATATACCGAGCTTTCCGAAAAGCTTGAAAGACAAACGTCGGTAATAAACGATAAAAGCACGTCCGAAACCGATCTTCGCGCAAGGCTGTCCGAAAAGGACGCGGAAAACCTTGAAAAGGACGCAAAGATTGCGGAACTCGAAAACAGGATCTCCGAGCTTTCGTCGGAGCTTGAAAACAGCATAAGCACCGAAGAAATATCCGAGGTTCTTTCCGAGGCGAGAAATCAGGCAAAACAGCTTCTCGACAGAGCGAGAACCGCTGCGGACAAAATTGTTTCCGACGCACGTGAAAAGGCTCACTCCGACGCGCAGAGAACAGTCTCCGAAAGCCAGCAGCTTGTCAAGACAAACATAGAGCGCGTAAAATATCTCAACCGCCGCAAAAGCGAGCTGTCCGAAATATTCAAGGATCATAAAAACAAGGTAGACTCTTTCTTCAACTCAATTTCCGATTCGTTAAAGGACTCGGACAACAAATAATCAGTTACAGGGGGTAAACCGTAATGAAGATCAAAGACGGATTCATTTTAAGAAAAATCGCCGACACATATATGGTAATCGCCGTGGGAGACGCCGCAAAAGATTTCGGCGGTATGATAAGCCTCAATGAGACGGGCGCTTTTCTCTGGGAAAAGCTTGAGGGCGGCTGTGACAATGAAAAAACTCTCGTAAAAGCCCTGACCGACGAATACGACGTCGATGAAGTTACGGCACTGCGCGATGTAAAAGCATTCATGAAAAAAATTTCCGACGCAGGATTTGCCGAATAATGATCCGCAATTTATTTGCGAAAAAACTTGATTTATACGCTCTGCATTTACTTGCAGGGCGTTTGTTTTTGCCGCGGATTTTAATTTAAACAAAAATTACCTCTTTATTTACCGCGTTTTCTGCGCAAACTTCTTTTGCGGATAAAAATCCGCGAACCTTTTTCAAGGAGGTACAGGAAATGCATTTTTCCAAAAATCCTTATCCGGACAAAAACGACGGAAAGTACAAGTATTCGTCTCACAAGGAACGCGTCCGTCTTAAAATTCTCGATGTCGGCGCTCCGGCGTTTCCCGATGACGAGGACTTTACAAACAACGGCAAAGTGCCTATCTATGAGGGCTATATTCCCACGGATCCTCTCGGAAGCTGGACAGGCAAACCCGAAAATCCCGACGAAGAACCCGTTCAGGACGCAGACGACCTTTAAGCAATATCCCCTTTCTTTTTATGCGGACGGCATATTGACAAAATCGAACATTTGTGCTATAATATAACCGTTCCGGAAATTTCCGGCAGCAAAAAGAAAAGCCGGGACAAAACACTTGCAAAACAGTGGTAAAAAATACGTCCGGTAAAGGATAAAAGGACGGTGCGCCTTTGCATAAGGCTGTAAACACGTATCTTTCGGCAGAAGATGCGGCTTGTTTTATGGCTTTGAATATGCAAAGGCGTTTTTTCGCGCAAAAAAATAAAGAAAGGAAGAAAATTATGATAAAAATATCAGGCAGAAAACTGATCATGCCGCAGAACGAAAGGTATATCGGCTTTCTCAAGGACAACCTTGCCGAAAAACGCGAGTTCCTTATATCGGACAAAGCTCTTTCGGCGCTTGAATTCAGAATAGACGTAGAAAATCCGGCTTGTACCGTAACGCCTGAAAAGACGGTCGGGGAGGACGGGTATGCGCGCCTTACATGGGAAATAGGAAGCGGGGTGACCTCGGTTCACGGGAGAATAAGAGTGCAGTTAAGAGCGCTCGATCCCGACGGCGCAATGGTCTGGCACAGCGAAATATGCGACTTTTTTATCGGAAATTCGGTTGACGCACAGTCGCAGTATTCCGACGCGGATCTGTCGGGCTTTGAACAGATCGAAAAAAAGGTGCTGTCGTCAAAGCTTGCCGCGCAAAGTGCGGCAGATGAGGCAAAACAGTATGCAGGCAAGGCTACTCTCTCGGCGTCCGAGCTTTCTTCGTCGGTCACGGCTCTGAATTCTCACATTGAAAGCAAATCAAATCCGCACGGCGTTACAAAGGCACAGCTCGGACTGGGCAGCGTTGACAACACGTCGGACAAAAACAAACCCGTAAGCGACGCCGTTAAGGCAGAACTTGACAAAAAGGCAAACCATGCCGCCGTACAGACCGCAATAAACGTTCTCGGCGAAACAATGAACGCTCACAACGATTCAAAAAACAATCCTCACAGCGTAACCAAAGCGCAGATTGGTCTTTCAAACGTAGACAATACAGCTGACAAAGACAAACCCGTAAGCGACGCTGTCAAAACCGAGCTTAGCAAGAAAGCAGATGCCGAAAATCTTAATTCGCATACCGAAAACACGTCAAATCCGCACGGCGTAACGGCAGAACAGGTCGGTGCTTACGGCTGTCAGGAGGTTGATAACAAACTGTCGGCACGTGCAAAACTGCTGCACAGTCACAGAACCGCAAGCAGCGGAATCAGGCAGGAAATAAATCTGACGGAACGCACCATTATAGCTGCAGACATTTCAGAATCGGGGCGGATCTCGGACAAGCAGCTTTACGGCGCAGGCACAACATTTATTTTTGACGTGTCAGGCACAATAAGCATAAAGGGTACAATGGACTCGCAGGGAGAACTCAAAAACGGAAGAACGACGGTTTTCAGACACTATCCGTCAGAAACGTTCTCACCGCTTGAATTTGAAGAAACCTTCACAGTACAGAAAGGCTCATCGCTTACCTTGTATTTATCAGCAGGAAAGTGCGATTTTGATTATTTTTACGAAACTTCGCAAACTGACGGTTTCATGACGTCTGCCGACAAAGCAAAGCTTGACGGACTTCCGAACGACGCGTATTCAAAATCCGAAACCGACAGCAAGATAGACCTGCTCTCGCTCAAAGCCGAAAAGAGCGGCGAAGCTTTAAGAATATCCGACGCGTGCGAACTGGAACAGACGGCAGACGTTACGCTTACAAGTGACGCTATGATTGATTTTTCCGCAGTGTCGGTTAAAAAGTACGGCAAAAATCTGATTCCGTATCCGTATATGGAAATGACAAAGACCGTAAACGGTATCACTTTTACCGATAACGGAGATGGCAGCATTACGGTAAACGGAACAGCAACAGCAAATGCAATATACTTTGTTAGAACGAATACTAATTTTACTGTGGAGAAAGGAATATATACATTATCAGGTTGTCCGACCGGCGGAAATAAATCATCTTATTCCCTTGGGATAGATGTTTACAATGACAAAACATGGCTTAAAAATTTTTTTGATTATGGCGAAGGTGTATTTGTTGACCTAACCTCAAGTGTCTTTACAGGGTTACCTGTGTATATACGTGTTGTCACCGGAACAACAGTCAACAATCTTGTATTCAAACCAATGCTTGAACTCGGAAACGCTGCGACGGACTACGAGCCGTACAAAGCGCCCGTGACGTACACACCCGACAGCGACGGAAAAGTATCGGGTGTTACGCTTGGTTCTGACACTGCTACGCTTACGACCGACACGAGCGGAGTTATTATCAATGCAAAATACAAAAAGGACATAACAAAAGCGTTTGAAGAACTCGAAA
>URVJ01000025.1 GCA_900551295.1 uncultured Eubacteriales bacterium
TATCGGCGAAAAGCTGACAAAGGGCAGAGGAGCAGGTGCAAATCCCGAAGTAGGACTTCGCGCGGCAGAAGAAAATATCGACGATATAAAGGCAGCTCTTGCAGGAACCGATATGGTGTTCATCACAGCCGGCATGGGCGGCGGAACAGGTACGGGCGCAGCTCCCGCGATTGCCAAGGTTGCAAAGGAAATGGGCATACTTACCGTAGGTGTAGTAACAAAGCCGTTTGCATTTGAAGGCAGAAAGAAAATGGTACAGGCTGAGGGCGGTATCGAAAACCTCAAGAAGAACGTTGACTCCATAATCATGGTTCCCAACGAAAGACTCAAATTTGTTTCCGAAACAAGAATAAGCCTTGATAACGCGTTCCATATCGCGGACGACGTTCTCCGTCAGGGTGTTGAAAGCATAACCGAGCTTATAAACGCTCCGGCTGTCATCAACCTCGACTTCAACGACGTATGCACCGTAATGAAGGACGCAGGTCTTGCTCATATGGGTATCGGCGTAGGACAGGGCAAAGATAAGGCTGAAATGGCTGCAAAGGCTGCTATTTCGAGTCCTCTGCTTGAAACCTCAATCACCGGCGCAAAGGGCATTATAATCAATATTACGGCATCTCCCGATATCGGACTTGAAGAAGTTGATCTTGCCGCAAATCTCATCACCAAGGAAGCAAATCCCGACGCAAACATTATCTGGGGTGCTGCATTCGATAAGTCGCTTGAGGACGAGATGAAAGTAACCGTAGTCGCAACAGGTTTTGATACCGATAAGAAGAACGATCTTAAAGTGTTTAAGCCGACAGCAGACGAAAAGCCTGCCGATAATGCGGAAAAAACCGAAAGCGCACCGAGCAGCATAGATGACGATATCAATGCTATCTTCGGAAGATCGCGTTCAAATTCAAACTTCGGCGGCGGAAGCTTTAAGTTCTGATTAGGTGCCGGAAAAGTATTTGGTAAAACCGCGATAATTAAATAATGAGATATACCCGGTATTTCGGACGGCTTGCGTCTGTTGCCGGGTTTATTTTTTGTACCGTAAAGTTTACATTTGCCGCAAGAAAAACAGGCGCGCTTATATTAAAATATTTTTTGTATTTACTCGGAAAGGAAAAGATAAATGGATAATACAAAGAAGATATATCTTTTTGAAGAGGCACCCGTAACAAAGGCGCTTATAACGCTCTCCGTGCCTACGGTCATAAGCTCCCTTGTAATGATATTGTATAATCTTGCGGATACTTATTTTGTAAGTATGCTTGCGGATCCGATACAAAACGCTGCGGTAACGCTTGCAGCGCCCGTACTTCTTGCTTTCAATGCCGTAAATAACCTTTTCGGCGTAGGATCTTCAAGCCTTATGAGCAGAGCGCTCGGCAAAAAGGACTACGAAATGGTAAAGCGTTCGTCAGCGTTCGGATTTTATCTTTCGCTTTTGTGCGGACTGCTGTTTTCGCTCTCGTTTTTCACGCTGAGATCGCCTATGTTAAGACTTCTCGGAACAGACGCGCAGAATACCGCTGCAACCGCAGAGTATCTGAAATGGACGGTCGGATTCGGCGCTGCGCCCGCAATTCTCAATGTCGTAATGGCATATCTTGTGCGTTCCGAGGGCGAGTCGCTCCACGCAAGTATCGGAACAATGAGCGGCTGTCTTTTGAATATTGTACTTGATCCGATTTTTATACTTCCGTTCGGATTTAATATGGGAGCTGCCGGCGCAGGACTGGCGACGTTTATCTCAAACTGTGCGGCGTGTCTTTACTTCTTTGTGCTGCTTGCCGTAAAGAAGAATAAAACATATGTCTGCATAAACCCCGGAAAGTTCAGACCGTCGCGTGCGATAACTTTGGGCGTATTTGCGGTTGGCGTTCCTGCGGCAATACAGAATCTGCTTAACGTCACGGGCATGACGGTGCTTAATAATTTTACCGCCGAGTTCGGTTCCGACGCCGTTGCCGCAATGGGAATAGCACAGAAGATAAATATGATACCTCTCTACGTCGCGCTCGGAACGTCGCAGGGTATTATGCCGCTTGTCGGATATAACTACGCTAACGGCAATATAAAGCGCATGAAAAAGGCGGTCGTTCTGTCCGAGAAGATAACGCTGTTGCTTATGGCGCTGATGACGGGAATGTTCTTTGCTTTCCCCGGATTCTTCGTCGGACTTTTCATGAAGAACGAGATAATTCTCGGTTACGGATCGGCATTTCTTCGCGGAATGTGTCTGTGTCTGCCGTTTCTCAGCACAGACTTTCTCGCAGTAGGCGTATTTCAGGCGTGCGGAATGGGTAAAAAGTCGCTGGTGTTTGCAATACTCAGAAAAATCGTGCTTGAAATTCCCGCGCTGTTTATACTCAATTATTTCTTCCCTCTTTACGGACTTTGCTATGCGCAGACTGTCGCGGAAATCATACTTGCGGCTGCCGCAGTCGTTGTCACGGTAAAGATGTTTTCAAGGCTTGAAAAGCAAAACGCCGTCGTAAAGGAGGACTGAACAAAATGGAAAGCACATTTTCAAGAACCGAGCTGCTGCTCGGAAAAGAGGCAATGCAAAAGCTTGCTGACTCACGCGTTATTGTGTTCGGCGCAGGAGGAGTCGGCGGATACTGTATCGAGGCGCTTGCAAGAACCGGTGTCGGAGAGATAGACGTTGTGGATAACGACGAGGTCGCTCCGTCAAATATAAACAGACAAATAATCGCGCTTTGCGATACCGTCGGCATGAATAAGGCAAAAGCCGCGTGCGACAGGATAAAGAGGATAAACCCCGATATAAAAGCAAACGCACTGCCCATGTTTTTCACAAAAGACAATGCGGATAGCGTTGATTTTGAAAAGTATGATTATATCGTAGACGCGATAGATACGGTAAGCTCAAAGATACTGCTTGCGGAGCTTGCACAGAAATACGGCGTTCCGATAATTTCCTCAATGGGCGCGGGAAATAAGCTTTGTCCGCAGGCATTTGAGGTTTCGGATATATATAAGACAAGCGTTTGCCCGCTGGCAAGGGTAATGCGGCTTGAACTCAAAAAACGCGGCATAAAAAAGCTCAAAGTCGTGTACTCAAAGGAAAAGCCGATAAAGACGGGCGCGGTAAATACAGATCCGGATTCAAAAAGAAGGAGCATACCAGGCAGCGTCGCGTTTGTGCCGTCTGTTGCCGGACTTATCATTGCGGGTGAGGTCATAAAGGACATAACCGGCGTGAGAGAACAGTTTTAAAGTTACAGCATTTTGCCGGTGAACTGTCTTCTGAATTTCCCGGGAGTTGTTCCGCAGTGCTCTTTAAATGCATAGGCGAAGTAAGAACCGTTACCGAATCCTACGGCAAAACTTATTTCGTCTATGCTTTTATTTGTTTTTATAAGCAGTTTCTTTGCCTCGTCCATGCGGACTTTGAGTAAATACCTGTGAAAAGTCGTGCCGGTATGTTGTTTGAAAAGCCGTGAAAGATAGTATGGGTGATAGCCGAATTTTTCGGATAAAACGTCCGCGTCAATTTCTGAGGCGAATTCTCTGTGTACATACGACAGCATCTGGCTTACAAGTGTCGGAAATCCGTTTTTTTGCGTGCGGTAAGAACAGAAAATATCTGTCAGTACGTATTTCAGTGCCGCCGAGCTTTTTTCAATGCGCATTTCGTCATTTGTCGCGGCAAGATCGGAAAGCTCATACAAAAAATCACGGTATCTGCGGCAGTTTTTTAAAAATATATGCGATGAGAAAAATGAATTGTCCGGGTTTTTAAAAACAAGCTCATTTCGGAACTTATCTTCACGGCACGGAGATATAGGAACGGTGTTTTCACAGTGAGCCATGTCAAGATCGAAATTCACTTTTAATATGTTTTCGCACTTTTCCGAGTCTGCCTCAAATCTGTACGGCACAGCCTCTCTTATAAGTATTATGCAGTCGGGAGAATACTCAAAGCATTCGTTGCCCGTATAGACTTTGCCGTAAGTGTCGTTTATATAGAAAAGCCTGCAATCGTATGCAAGGACAAAGGTTTTGCTTAATGTGGGCTTTCTTGATACTCCGCAGTATCTTACAAACGGATTTACGCCGCGTATTTCCAAAACACTCACCTCTTACCGAAATTATAATATAACGGCAGTACTTTTTCAATGCAAATGTTTGTTTTTCTATAAAAAAAGTGTATTATCCGCATTGCTGTGTTTGTTATTTGGATATATAATCGGAGTGTCGGGAGGAAACTTTATGAATTTTGATAATATTTTTGCAAAAGACGAAAACGGAAACGTATATAGGGGCTATGCAGTTGAAAAATCCGACCGCATTCGGATTGTAATTCCCAAGGATTCGATACCGGACAACGTAAAAAAACTTTATGCGTTTACAGGCGTATTTCCGCAGAACGCCGGAAGTGCCGGATATTATGTAACAGGCGCAGACAAAGCACGACATACCGGTTATCTTACATATTTTAAAGAACGCGGTAATTTTTCGGATACGGTCGGCACTCAGCTGCTTTATATGTTCGGTGTAAAATGCGAAGATGAGACTCTTCTTTGTGTGCCTGCCGGAATGAGATATGAGTGGCACGGATATATCGAAAATAAAAACGGAGTATACAGCATCGGACTGTACTATGACTTGTCGGCATGCAATATATATGAGGATATTGTACTTGACGTTTTTTCTTTGGGCAAGAATGCGGACTGGAAAACAATGGCAAAGCGTTACAGACGGTTTAAGATGGAAGAAGATGGGTGTAAACTTATCCGCGACAGAATAAGTGACTGTCCTGCTCTCGGATACTGCATGAAAGCGCCCGAAATAAGAGTGCGCATGGGCTGGAAACCCGTTCCGCCCGAAATAGAGGAGCAGACTGATGGGAACGAGCCGGAAATGTATGCGGCGTGCAGTTTTGAACGCGTAAAGGACATAGTGGACGCACTCAAAGTGCGGGGCGTGGAATACGCCGAGATATGTCTTGTAGGCTGGAATAAAAGCGGTCATGATGGCAGATGGCCTACGGCGTTTCCCGTGGAAACGGCTCTCGGAGGAGAGCAAAAACTGAAGGAACTCATAGAGTACGCAAAGGCAAACGGATATAAAATAGTCTGCCACACAAATAGCACAGACTGTTACAGCATATCCGATAAGTGGGACGGCGGAAGCATTGCGATAAAGAGCAAAAACGGTGAGCTTTCAAAAAATGCTTGCTGGAGCGGAGGAAGAATGTATAATCTTTGTCCTGAAAAGGCGCTCGGATTTGCTAAGAAACTGTTCCCAAAACTGGCTGAGTTAGGTTTTGCAGGACTTCACTATGTTGATGTTATAAGCCTTGTTGCACCGAGAAATTGCTTTGATAAAAAACACCCGGTTACGTCAAGGCGGTGTGCCGAAATATATAAGGAAATAGCAAGGCTCGCAAAAAAGTATATCGGCGGGTTTTCCTCAGAGGGAACGTGCGACATATATGCGGACGTTCTTGATTCCGGACTATATACAAGATTTAACCGCATTTGCGGTGTCGGATTTGATAAGGGAATACCGCTTTGGGAATTTGTGTATCACGGCATTGTCATGGGCAGTCCGTCGACAAACAGCATAAACTATACGATAAAAGGTGATGAAGAACGGCTTGAGGTATACGAATATGCGTCGCGTCCGTCGTTCTATATATACTCGAAGTTTGTTTCGGGAGATAACTCAAGATGGATGGGAAACACCGATTTTTACGTAAATAACAGTGAACAGCTCGAGTACTGTGCCGAAAAAATCGCACAGGGCTGCAAGGAGTACGGCAGAATAAGCCGTTTGCAGACCGAAACCATAGAGGATTATACTGAACTTGCCGACGGCGTGTACAGTACACTCTTTTCCGACGGAACAAGGATAATTACAAACCGCGGTACAGCACTTGCCGTTCTCGGTGACGGCACAGAAATACCTGCTTTAGGATATGTTGTGTCTTAGCGTCAAGCAGGTAAACGTATTGATCTTTACTGTCGGAAACTAAGATTAAATATCGCATACGGTGCGTTACACAAAAATGTTTCGCGCCGTTTTTTATTCTCTGTTTTTGAGTATTTCGGTAAGTTTAATCTTTGAAAGATACCTTACAAGCATAAGCCTTGTTGCAAAGTAGCTTGCAAGCACGATAGCTATTATTATTGCATATTGTATCGGCGTGATAACAGCCGGGAAACCTCCGTTTACGTTTGAAACGCAGTACGGATACATATACTTGATTATCACACGGCAAATCGGCATGCCTATAATTATCGACGCAAGCGTTACGTAGAATGAACTGCCTATGTAAAAGCTGTTTACGGTCTTTTCGGGGTATCCGAGAGCTTTGAGCAGTGATACCGAAAAGCTGCTGCGGTCTATTTCAAGTTTCATAAGCAGATACATTACCGAAACAAATATAATTACCGAAACGCCTATAAGAAGCAAGATCATATCCCACATAAGCGTCATGAATTTTGCGGCGCCTGATTCAAGATCGGTTTTGACTACCTCGGAGAGTGCCATGTTGTGCCTGAATTCAAGCTTTTCGTCGGAATATACCGTGTTGTAGTAATAGTCGCAGGCTTTAGGCGGACGCTGACCTCTTTTAAGCTCGTCCTTATCAAAATAATCAAGCCCGAACGCCTCTCTCATAGCGTCAAGATTCATGAAGAAATAAAGTCCGCTGCCGAATTTGACTTCTCCCGCAATTTTGAAGGCATAGCGCCTGTCCTCGGAATTGTCGTGAAATACTACCGTGTCGCCGACGTGATAGCCGAATTTTGTTCTTACAGCGTCAGACATATATACCTCGCCGGGTTCTTCCGAAAGCATCGGCGCAAAGTCAAAATACGGGTTGTCCGTGCCGATTCCCGAAAGAGTGACCTCCATTTCTCCGCCGGTCAGCGCGTAATCCACGTTGAAACCGAGAGTGTAGCCCACGACCGAGTTGTCGGGAAGATCCGATACGGGATTTCGCAGAATGTAGAGATAGTTGTAGTTTACGTCGTCGGTTATGCAGTTTATGTAAGAGCTTATGCTGCCGTAGCACGCAACCGAAAACATTATAAGCAGCACCGATATTATAACTCCTGCAAACAGCGTAAGGTTGCCCTTCAATTCGCGGCAGAACTGTCTTATTCTGAACTTTGTTTCAAAGTTAAAATTCTTTCCGAGATCAAAATTGTATTTTCCGGAAGCCGTGATTTTTGCGTGCATCATTGAAAGCGGCGTTTCGGAAAGCTTTTTGCCGAGCACTCTGCGGTTTATGAGATAGGATAAAACCGTCGGCACGCCGAGCGCGTATAAAACGAGATACAGCGGATATACGTGTACTATTTCGGGAAAAGAATACATCGTGCTGTAAGACATTGACAGCGGATCGGTAAGCAGTATTCCGCCGATAAAGCCGATAAGCGCGCCCGTGCATGAGACTATCATGGGCGTTTTGAGATAGTGCGAGAGGATCTCGTTCTTTGAATATCCGAGAGCATAGAGCGTGCCTATTATGCCGCGCTCTTTTTCAATGGTTCCCGACGCGAAGATCGAGAGCATATAAACCAACAAAAGCAACAGTATTACTCCGACGACGAGAGCCGCCTGTTTTCCGAGCTTTGAGTCATTTAGTGCGTCGTTTATGCGTATACTGTACTTTGCCTCGGAGAATGACGACAGATTTACAAGTTCAACCTTTGTGTTCTGTTCCAAAAACTCCGAAAATCCGTCTTTTATTTCGGCAGCCGCATAGCTTATGTTCATGGCGCCGTTGTACAGCGGCTGAGACGAACTTCCGGCGCCGTATGCCTTGCCAATGTTTTCAATTCCGTGAGCAAGCTGAGCCGCGCCGAAGCTTATCGAATCCATAGCGCCGTTGAATTCTTTCTTTAAATCGTCCGCAGAGTTTACAAGCGAACGGATATATGTGTCGCTTACGGCGTTTGCGTCGAAATCGAGCTTTGCAAGCTTTTTGCGCAGCTGTTTTGCAGTGCAGTTTTGACCGAGCTTGAAAGCGTAGTTGTAGACTATCTTGTTTGTGCCGCGTATTTCGTCAAAGGCTTTTGACGTTACAAGAGCTACGGAAAATTCGTCGTTTGCCGCAACGTCGCTTGTGTTTTGCTTTACGTAGCAGTAGTCGGGCAGGCAGCCGATTCCGCATATGTAAAACAGCCTGTCTCCGACGTAAAATTCGTCGCCGACGTTAAGCGAGTGCTTTTGCGCGTAAAGTTTTTCGATAAAAAGCTCGTTGTCGTATCTCGGAACGCGTCCTTCTTCGGGATATGCGCGGTCAATGTATTTTCTGTCGGTAAAAAAACGCAGCTGTGAAACGGAGTTTACGTATATATCCGTGTAAAACATTTTTTCTATAACGACGTCAAGTTCCGAAAGGTCGGACATATTTCTCTTTGAAAGCGGAATATATGTCTCAAAGCTGCCGTCCTCAACGTTGGTTTTTTCCCACTCCGAGTGTATGACATAGGAAATACATTCGGTTGTCGAACAGAGCGCCACAACCATCGCCATAGAGAGCGAGATTATGAGTATCATCGCAATGTTGCGCACCGCGTTTTGTTTGAAGTCTCTTAAAATTCTCTTGTTTAGTACCATGGCGTGTTACCACTCAAGCTCTGCTGCGCAAAGCCTGTTTTGCGTTACGGTAATGCCGCTTACGCGTCCGTCTTTGAGCTGTACGGTCTTGTGAGTCATAAGGCTTATGGTCTGGTTGTGCGTGACCATGAGAATTGTCGTGTTGTATGCCGAGTTTATGCGCTCGATAAGCGAAAGAATGTCCTTTGAGGTCTTGTAGTCGAGAGCGCCGGTCGGCTCGTCGCAAAAAAGCAGTTTCGGATTTTTTATAAGCGCGCGTCCTATCGAACATCTCTGCTGCTGACCGCCGGAAAGCTCGTGCGGAAATCTGTTTTTCAGCTCCGTAAGTCCGAGAACATCAAGTATTTCGTTTATGTCAAGCGGTTCGTCCGATAAATATTCTCCGACCTGAATGTTTTCAAGCACCGTAAGGTTCGGCACAAGGTTGTAAAACTGAAATACAAATCCCAGATAGTTGCGCCTGAATTCGGAAAGTCCGTCTGCGTCAAGTCCTACGATGTCGTTGCCGTCTATTGTAATTCTGCCGCTGTCGGCTCCGTCAAGTCCGCCTATAACATTGAGCAGAGTTGATTTTCCGCTTCCCGACGGGCCGAGTATCGTACACATTTCGCCCTTTTCTACGCTCATGTTTATACCGTTGAGTACGTCAACCTTTCCCGTTCCTTCACCGAAACTCTTTTTCAGATCCGAAACCTCAAGATATGCCATGTTTTTTCACCGCTTTCATCTGCCATATACGGATTAGTTAATTTAAACTAACCACGATTCTTAAAAACAGCGGAAAAATACGTTTTTACCGTGCTTCTTCCGCAAATCAGAATGCTTATTCTTACAGATATATTATAGCATTGAAATCTGATTTGTCAAGACTAACCGAAATGTTTACAATTTGCGCCTTGCGTGTTTTAAATCCGTATAAATCTTCCGTTTGCGGACAAGAATAACATGTATAAATAAAAAATGTATACGGAGGAATGTATATGAAAGAGATGTTTTGTTTTCAGTGTCAGCAGACCGCGCATAATACGGGCTGCGACGGCAAGGCAGGCGTCTGCGGCAAAAAGAGCGACACGGCAAATTATCAGGACGAGCTTACGGGCACGCTTATAGGACTTGCAAGAGCGGCAAAGCAGGGAAGTCCCGACGCGGATACCGACGTTCTTGTGCTTAAAGGTCTTTTTACCACAATAACAAACGTAAATTTCAATAATCAGACAATAATTGAACTTAAAGAGCAGATAGAAAAAGAAAAGCTGCGCATAAATCCGTCGCAGACCGAAAATTACGACGTGAAGAATATCTGGAACGATAACGAAGATATACGTTCGCTGAAATCGCTGATACTTTTCGGAATAAAGGGAATGGCGGCATATGCATACCACGCGTATGTCTTGGGCAAGACAGACAGAACCGTTACGGATTACCTGTATGAGGCGCTGTACGCTCTCGGAGAAAACAAAAGCGCGGACGAACTGCTCTCGCTTGTATTAAAGACAGGAGAAGTCAATTTCAGATGTATGGAAATGCTTGACGCGGCGAATACCGAAAGCTACGGAAATCCCGTGCCGACCGAAGTTCCGCTGACCATAGAAAAGGGACCGTTTATAGTTGTTAGCGGACATGATCTGCACGATATGAAGCTGCTTCTCGAACAGACAAAGGATAAGGGCATAAATATATATACCCACAGCGAAATGCTGCCGGCGCACGGCTATCCCGAATTAAAGAAGTATAAGCATCTGAAAGGCAATTTCGGAACCGGCTGGCAGAATCAGCAATCGGAATTTCATAATATCCCGGCACCCATACTCTTTACCACCAACTGTATTATGCCCGTAAGACAGAGCTATTGCGACCGCGTTTTTACAACGTCGATAGTCTCGTATCCCGAAATGGTGCATATCGGCGACGATAAGGATTTTACGCCCGTAATAGAGAAAGCTCTCGAATGTAAGGGATATGACGAAGATAAGCATATGACGGGCATGAACGGCGGAAGTACGGTGACGACGGGATTTGCACGTAACGCCGTGCTTGAAAACGCAGATAAGATAGTGGAGCTTGTAAAGGAGGGTAAAATAAGACACTTCTTTCTCATAGGCGGCTGCGACGGAGCTGCCCCGAGCCGAAGCTATTATACGGATTTTGCAAAGCTTACACCAAAAGATACGCTTATTTTAACGCTCGCCTGCGGAAAGTACCGAATAAATGATCTCGATCTCGGCGAAATAGAGGGAATACCGCGTATACTTGACTGCGGACAGTGCAACGACGCATACAGCGCGATAAAGATTGCCACAGCGCTTGCGGAAGCCTTTGACTGCAGCGTGAACGACCTTCCTCTTACGCTTGTTTTGTCGTGGTACGAGCAGAAAGCCGTGTGTATTCTGCTTACGCTTTTGTATCTCGGAATAAAGAATATATATCTGGGACCTACGATACCCGCGTTTGTGTCGGACGGAGTGCTGAAAGTGCTTGCCGAGAACTATAAGCTTACTCCTACAAGCGAACCTAAGGCAGACCTTGAAAGAGTTTTCGGAAAACTGTGAGCGCAATATGTTACGAGCAAAAATACTGATTTGAAAGCACAGCTTTTTGAATTATAAGAATACAAACAGAATATAAGAAAGACGGCAGATAGAAATATCTGTCTTTTTTCATGACTGAAATCGGCTGCGCTACGGCGCGTTCAAAAATAAACAGCCCTGTCTGCAATGCAGAAACAAGACTGTTTTGAAATTCATTATTGTTTTTCCCTTGCGTAAAGTGCGGCACACACGGCAAGCGATTGGATTATTGACACGCCTGCCGCGGCTGCAACGGACGGCGCAAAGCACAGAGAATGTACCGTTTGCCGACGTGTTTTGGAAAATGAAACGATTCCCGCACTCGGATATACGATTACCTTTGAATTGAACTATTCGTCGGGCACGGCAACTACCGCGCAAACGGACAAAAGCGGCAAACTCAGCGCTCTGCCTGCGCCGAGCCGCAGCGGATATCGTTTTAACGGCTGATATACGGTGCGGAGCCGCTCGGAACATGGCAAAAAATTGTTCTCGGGCGGCTTTTTTTCCCTAAAATTATCTGGGAGTGCTGCCTTTTCGACTTAACGTAAAAAAGAGCTGAATTTTTCATTCTGCTCTAAAATTCTTCCGTAAATAAAATTTGATTAAATAAAAAAACACGGCAACAGAGAAAGATTGCCGTGAAAGTTGAAAAAAATGCTTTCAGCCGTATTATAACCCTACATTTTTTAATAAAGTCCGTGCTTCTGCCGCAGAATCTTCTGAAATTGTGCCGTTGTATTTCAGTTCGTTTACCGTACGTTTCAGATGACCGCAGAAAATTAGTTTTCCCCAGCGGCGAACCTCCATGATCGGCGTGAGCCACCTGTGTTTCTGCAAAATCGGATAATGAAACTTTATTATATCATAGGGAATAAAAATTTTGGAAAGCGCATATTTCAATTTGCCGCCCTGTTTTTGCTGCTGTACCGCCACTCGATTGGTTGTCGTTCCGTATACGCCACCGCGAAGAATATATTCTTCCATCTCCCTTGTGATTTCCGTATGCTCTGCATTTCCGAACCATACCTCAGACAAAAGCTCAGCCTGCTTTGCGAAAACGTCGAGTCCGCCGTCAGAGAGTAATTTTTCGCGGTTTTCTCTGTTAAAGTCAATCCTGTGGTTCAGAACCCATATGTCTAAAAAAGGTCGTATTCCGCAACCGCCCGTACCTACGAAATGCTTTGCCATGTGCGCGATGTGATAGAAATAGAACATTTCGTCTGGCATTTCGTATTGATAATTACACCCGTCGTGCTTTACGGCAACATTCCAAATTTGCTTTAATACTGCCGCAGCGGAATTAGCCCTGTTATCCTCTACAAGATCATAATGCACTTCAATATGTACGCCACCTTGTGTAAACATAGAAATGTCGTGAGAATTTTGCGATTCACGTCTGTATCCGAGATTGTCGGATAGATATGAAACCGTCCTTTGCAGATCTTCTGCGTGAACAAGAACGTCGATATCACAGCTTGTCCGCATCCACGGTTCGGGATAATACTGCCGTAAAACAGACCCTTTGAGCGGTATAAACGGGATTTCTGCTTGTTCAAGTGCAGCACATAGCTTTGTCAGCTCGTATTTAAGCTTTTCGCACCGATAAACTGCGGTCAGTATTTTGCTTTCGAGGTTCTTATTGCCCTCATCAAGCAACCCATTCTTTTTTAGCGCGAATACAATCAAATGTATGACGTCATGCTTTTGGGCAAGCGACGTGATTTCAGGTAACATATCAGGACTGTACAGTGATATTTCTTCACTTGAAAGAAGACCGCCACAAACTGCCGAACGAAGCAGCGCGAACATCACCTTACTTGTTTCTGTATTCATAGCGATTTTCCTTTCTTAAATTAGTCCCGTCTGAAAATGTCTCTTGTATAAACCTTATCTGCTACATCGTCAAGGCAGCTGTCATATCGGTTTGCGATAATGGCGTTGCACATCTCCTTGAATTTTACAAGGTCGTTGACAATCTCGCTGCCGAAGAAGGTTTCTCCGTCCATTAATGTCGGTTCATAAATAACAACCGTTGCGCCTTTGGCTTTGATACGCTTCATTACGCCCTGAATGGACGACTGACGGAAGTTATCGGAGTTGGATTTCATCGTCAGCCGATGCACGCCAATCGTCACAGGAGTTTCATTTGCCTTATTGTAAGCGTTATCTTCCTCTCAAATAAATCATTTGTTAGGTTAATAATATAATCTCTATAAATCTATATACCGCTTTCATCAATTGCCGGCAAAAGCACGAGATACTTCATCATCCCAAATAAACAGCATGAGTTAGAGCCAATGTCACGGCGTGAGATAAATCTTGTTTTCAAAAAATAAACAAATCCCTATAGATTTCCATCGTAAGTTTATTCTGCGAATTAAATCTAAAGAATAACAAGATATTTCGCTATGAACAAGCCCAAACATTATGCTTTCCATCGCGTCCACTGCCCTTATCAATCGTCGTTGCCAAAGTAATTTTCTTCCAACATCAAACATAAACAGTGATAAATCGGCAAATGCAACTCTTGCACCATATACGTTTCACTCTGCGGCGTTTTCACACATACATCCGCAAAAGCGGACAATTTGCTGTCTCTCTCGCCGGTCAAACCGATAACTTTCATTCCTTTTGCACGAGCAACTGTTGCCGCATACATAACATTCTTGCTGTTGCCCGAAGTAGAGATTCCCAAGAAGACATCACCCGCATTACCGTATCCATTTACTTGCTGTGCAAAACAGAGAAGCGGCTCGCAATCATTCATATACGCTGTGGAGAGCGCCATATGACCGTCAAGGGCGATGGCCGGCAATGCCCCTTCCAGTTTTTTTGCAAGAACTGCGCCCAGTTCGGAGTCACTGGACATCAATTTTTCCGCAAAATCTTGTTCGATCTTTCGATCCAACACGAAAGATTTCATAAGTTCTCCAACGATGTGTTCTGCATCTGCCGCAGATCCGCCGTTGCCTGCAATCAACAATTTACCGCCATTTTGATAACAATTTGAAATCATGACATATGCTTTTGCTATGTCATCTTTTACTCCCACCAAAATGGGATAACGTTTTACCAACAAGTCAAGGTGTTCAGCGACTCTCTTTTTTGTCATTTTGGCTTCTCCTTATACAATTATCTTTTTCAGCAATGCCATGAGCGAAGTTCCTGTAACATTTTGTCCATATTGCTCGATCCCTATCAATCCTGTTTTGCATCCTGCCGCTTTTCCAGCAAGAATATCATTTTCACTATCACCAATCATCCACGACAATGATAGATCGATATTGAACTCTTCAGCCGCTTGTAATAGCATGCCGGGTTTGGGTTTTCGACAATCGCAATCAATCTTCAGTTCCGGAACTTCTCCGTCATAGCCTTTGTGAGGATGATGAGGGCAAAAATAGATTCCGTCAAGATAGGCGCCGTCATAGCCAAGTAGCGTTTCCATTTTATTGTGTATCTCATCAAGTTCTCCAAAGGTCACCTCTCCTCGTGCGATCACTGGTTGATTGGTAACTACTATGGCAAGATACCCGCTATTGTTGATAGCCCTTATCGCGTCGGAAACACCATCTATTAAATCAAAATCATCAATATTACGCAAAAAAGCAACATATTTATTGATGGTTCCGTCACGATCCAAAAAAATCGCTCTTTGTTTTCGTCTTAAATTTTTTGCTTGCACTGTTCCGTTCTCGAAATCATTACAGACCGCTTTGTAGCGTTCGGGAGTACCCATATCTTTTACATATTCGGGACTGTCGTAGACATACATTTTACCCGTTCCCGCAAGCGGTTTTAGAATCTGACGATCCAAATCAATTTTGGATGTCATGATTTCGCATGCCAATACTCGCGGAGAAATGATATGCAATCCGGCATTCACTCTGTTACGATAATATTTTGGGCGATCTTCCTCTTTCGTGAGCCATTGTTTAACTGCACCATCCTCATCAGAAATGATCAACCCACTATCATACGGATGACTGTTTGGATGCGTAAATAATGTAACAAGTCCACCTTTTTGTTTGTGATACGCAACAAAACGGTTAAAGTCAATATCAAACATCGCATCTGCATTGAGCAACAAAAAATCTTCGGTTAGCTTGTCTTTCATTTGAAACAAAGCGCCTGCATTTCCAAGCGGTTGTTCTTCTATGTAGTAATCGATGTGAACATCAAATGGTTCTCCGGTAGCGGGAGACACTTTTCTTCCGTCTCCAAAGTAGTCCATGATAATATGTCCCAGATGGCTGACCGTAATAATAAAATCACTAAAGCCCTGATCCCTTAAGCACATAATCTCATGTTCCAAAACGGGCATATTCCCAATTCTTATCATTGGTTTCGGAATATCGCTTGCAACAGAGGAAATACGGGTTCCTTTGCCGCCGGCCATTATAACTGTTTTCATATTTTACCTCCTGTAATACTTTATCGAGGAATATAATCTTCCGGTGTATAATGGATAACTCTTGTTCCACCCGTTTCAAAGGAGAATGGTATGTACATCAACTCTTTCATAGCATTCATAACGGATTCCTTATATTCCGTCTGAACATAGAAAACTAAAAAACCACCGCCGCCCGCTCCGAGCAGCTTGCCACCAAGTGCACCTGCCTTAATGCCTTTCTCATAAAAAGCGTCTATGCTACTGGTTGAAATTGCCGAACCGGTTTGCTTTTTCAATTTCCATGTATGATCCAGCAGTCGTCCGAAATCATCTAAATCCGTTTCCGAATCTGTCAAAACCTTTTCTGCATCATCAACTAACGCATGCATTTCTCGCAATTGATTTCTTTTTTCTTCCGCAGATACATTGTTTACTTTTTGCACGTCAGACGAAAAACGGGTAAAGCCTGTAAAAAACATCAACAAATTATTATTCAAGCGTTGTTTTCTTTCCGGTGAGATGATGATTGGAAGAACTTCGTATCCATCAGCATTGAAGTTAATGCGATTAAATCCTCCGAAAGATGCCGCTATCTGATCTTGCCATCCTCCAGTCTCGTTACACAGCACACGCTCCAAATAAATTGCTTCATCAGCAAGTTTCTTCTTGTCCGCATATTTACCTTTCAAAGCATAAAAAGCATTCAACATTCCAACAGCAAATGAACTACTCGTTCCCAATCCAGATCGTGCAGGAAGATCTGCTTCGTAAGTCAACCTAATTTCGTGCATATCCAACATCTTCATTGCTTCACGAATGGCAGGATGTTGAATATCATCGACACTTGTTACACGTTCCGTCTTTGAATATGACAACTCTGTTGAATAGTCAAAAAATCGCGGTAGATGTCGCACATTCACATAACAGTATTTATCAAACGTTGTGGAGATAACCGCACCGCCATGTTCTTTAAAATAGTTTTCTATGTCCGTTCCGCCGCCAAAAAAAGACATGCGGAAAGGTGTTTTAGTTATAATCATTCGACATTCCTCCATCGCAAAAACTGTTTATTTGCTTTATCACCTCTAATTGTTGAGGCGTATTTTTGAAATCGCAGTTATTTAGAAATTCATCAAAACTTGCATACACTGGCTTAGTATTAAAAAGCATTTACGCTATTCCACATATCATCAGCTGATCTACTGACATTGCGGAATATTGATCTAGAGTTTCTTTAGTATTTGGCATAAACAATTCAAAGAAAGAATCTGTCATTTCCTCAATTGTTGTCTTCAATCCTGTTCGCCCATAGATTGTATTGGCACATCGTTTTGTACTCTCCACACTTTTTCACTTTATAGGATAATCTTCCTACATGCAAAACACTTTTACAGGACCGCTTGCAATGACAACATTATTGTAAAAAGCGCCTTTCATCAATGAGTTCGCACCAATTATACAGTCATTTTCTATAGTAGTATCCATTAGTATGGAGCGCGTTGACCGACAACACACTATCACCTGTACAGGACAGCCTTGTAAAATTTGACGTACCGCAGTTTGGGACACTGCGACTATACAGTCGTGCTCACCTATAGACACCGCGTATGCCTCTTATTTGCGTCAATTAACGTATAGTTGGGAGTATGTTTTCCAATTTAAACCCCATTTTTTCTTATGTAATCTTTATACGCAAAATTAGAACATGTGTTTAGTTAAACAATTTTCTTGAGTAAGCTTAGTTCTCACAATTCATTATCTCCTTATAAATTTCTTGATAAATGGTATTTTTCTATATACTGTTATTCGTTCCGACTTGCTGTACACTCCATATAGATATACAGGAATACAAACAGCAGTTGAAACAAGTGCGTAACACAATAGAGACAACCATGAAGTCGGCAATTCAATCAGACGTACTACTCTCACACATAATGTCATGGCAGTGCCCGTAATCAGAATTCGGGCAATCGTAGTAAAATAAACTTTAGGTGAACGACCTAGACATCTTGCAGAGTAAATTGGAGTAAATATAAAATAGTTTCCCCATCCAATTACTGTTGTAGTCAACACAACGGCCACTGCACCAAAGTTATAAAACTTTATGAGAATAAACATTCCAGCCACATTCAATAAGCCACTAATAATTGTCACGAGGCAAGGAAACTTGTTTTTTAACGTCAATGTGTATGTGTAAAACATAGGAAACGCAATTCCCTCGCTAATGCTTCCTAAAAATGTGATTATGGTCAGCATGTGCAGAACAGATGGGTCTTGAGAGGGAGTCCATAGCTTAAAATACATATCACCAAATGACACGAAACCCGCAAACAACAATGCTGAAATGAAGCCATTTAATTTCATGCTTCCATTTATTACAGCAACAACGCCATTTATATCATTCTCGCCATATTTTTTTAGTAAAGTCGGCTGAAATGGAGATGCAAATAACTGGTACATGGTCGTAACAAGAGCTGATATGGTCTTAACTATAGATATTTGTCCCATGGCGATGCCAGTTAGGAAAAGATTGCTTATAATTAGATCGAGCCCTGTTTGTAAAATATTTCCTACACTATTTATAGCATTCCAAATACCGCTTAACACTAAATCTTTTACTGCATTTAGCTTAAAGAGTGTGTGTTTTATCTTGAGAGTGGGAACATATCGTTTCTCTGCAAAAAGATTTCCAACTGTATAAACTATTGATGATATAAGCAATCCCAAGCCAACATAAACAATGGATGGCTTTAGATGAGCAAACAAACACAACATCACCAAAGCCTCTGCCACATAGGAGAAAAGTTTTATTGTATTCATTACTTCCAGTTTATCTTCTATAAATGCATAAACACAGAAACATGATCCCGTTGTTAAAAACATATAATTCAGAAAATCCAGCAGTAGTAATATTTTTACTTCTGCTAAAAGATCGTTGGGAATCATAAGTAGTTTATCCACATATATGATGCCGACCCCAGCTAACATCAGAATGACGAATGAAAGAAAAACATTTGCGTAAAAAACACTACTGAAATAAATACTGGCTTTCTGTATATTATTTTCATGATATGCAATTGTGATATATCTCGAAGCATATGCGTTAAGGCATGAAGTAAAGATTATGGCGTAATTGGAAATATTTTTAGCTAATATTACAAATCCATATGTTTCTGCCCCCAGATGTTCTGTTACATAGCTTGTCAGAACAAGGGAAATTATATAATTAATTGACATAGCCACTATGGAAACAATCAAAGTACTGGAAATCTTCTTCGCACTAATATTATTCCCCGCCATATACGCACCTCCAATTAACTAATTTCTTTGCAGACTCTGCCTATCCTTCATAAATTGAATTGCCGATAAAACAACTGCATAATACAAAAATAATGTCATCGGATCGGCAAAATAATTTTCTATATTACTCATCAGCACAAAAAGTATCTGTACATATACAGCAAACAGGAACGCGAAATCACTGTATCCTCTTTTCCTGATTGCAAATAGAATATACCTGATTGATAAAACCACTGGCGCAAAGAGTGCTATAAAACCAAAGATGCCTCCCTCCACCAACGTAAGTAGATATGAGTTTTCCAACCATGCATATCCAAGTGCCTCTTTAATCTGGCCGATCCCATATCCAAACAAAGGTTTATCAAGAAAAAGTGCAAATGATTCAGCAAATGTATTCTCTCTTCCGTTCATCAATGAACCGCTAGCCAGTAATGCATCGAATTTACCAAGAATAGTGTTCAATCCGGGGATATTATCCAAGCCAATATACGCCACAAGAACCACTAAAGAAATTGCTATGAAAATTTTAGAGATTACATTTCGTTTGGACTTGGAATACATCAAAGCAATTATAAATACAGAGACAGCCACCGAACCACGTCGCCCAGTAAAGAAAAGGGCGATGAGAAATAAAACCGACAGTATAATATAAATAATCTGCTTCGATTTTTCCCTTGATAGACGAACCTTGAGCAGAGTTATAATCAAGCCTACCGACAAATACATCGCACTAATACTAGACTGAACAGTAAAACCATAATAGAAAAAATTGCTATTCATTTGATATTTGATTTCCTCTTGTCTATATGCCGGAAGTAACGGCAACAACACCGCAGTATAGACATCAGGCATCAAAACTTGAATATAAAGGCAAATCAAATGAATAATGGAAAAAAGCAATATCAGATTATATATAGTTTCCTTTCGACAGTTTTTTGTAATCATCCGGGCGGCTATATAATAAATGATATAATTTCCTATTACAGCAAGGCTTCCAAAGATATCGGAGGATGTAACAGACAGGAAAAATAACACGCTCATAGAAGCAAAGAAACAGCAATCCATTTTGGATAGTTTATGTCTGTGCAAGAGAGCAAGTAATATGCTTAACGCAACTATAGCTATCCAAAACAACTGCGGAAAAGGCCTCAACACAAAGGACGAAGCGAAATAGAAATACCACATAGTAGCAAACGCCGGTATGCAATATATAACTTTATGTCCATCGTTAAACCTTTTTATTTCCATCACAATCCTCCTTTTCTTTCTTGTTCTACTACCGGAAGGTTCATTTGATTTTCCATTCGTTGTGAATATATCTTCCAGGTTCGTTATAGTTAAGGATTTTTGCATAATTTCCCGCCGCTGTCGCCCTATCGGGTATATCCTTAGTTACAACACTTCCGGCACCAATGGTGGCGTATCCCCCTATTGTAACTTTTCCCACAATGCATACATTGGGACCTATATATACATTACTCCCTATCGTTGCTCCTTCAGTAGTATTTGTACCGATCGTTGTAAACTGGCTGAGATTACAATTATCGCCTATGATTGTGTAAGGGCTGACTACTATAGGTCCATCATGACCGATGTATAAGCCATATCCTATTTTACACTTATAACTTATCTGGAGATTCTTATGAAAGTAGCGACTTACATAATAAAATAACCTCCAGAAATACTTAATACGACCTTCGCAGTTGCTCAACCTTATATATGTCTGATGTCTATATGTACTGGATAATATAAATAACTTTATAAACAGCCATACAGATACACGTCCACAATATCTGAACAAATCACTTTTGATATATTCCAACATGAAGTATTCCCCACTAATTGTTATTGCCGAACCGATATTCCTCTGCTATTCAACAATTAATCAAATATACAATCCAGAATTCTTGCCAAATTTTTATTCCAGTTGTAATGCCTGTCATATAACTCTTTTATCTCATCTTGGCTAAACAAAACTTTATCTGGCTCAGCCAAAGCTTTGATGCTCTCTTTTAACTCATTTTCATCCGAGAAAACTAAACCAGTTTTTCCCTTCACAACCAACTCCTGCAATCCGGGAATAGCAGATACTATTACCGGTTTTCCAAACTTATAAGCAATAGGAAGAACACCGCTTTGAGATGCTTCATAATACGGCAGTACAACAAAGCGGCAATGTTCAAACAGAAATTGTATTTCTCCGTCAGAAATATATCTGTTAATAATACAAACTTTCTTATGGCTTGAAGTTGGTACAACTTCTCCTGCAACTGTTTTACCGGCAATAACCAAACTAAGACTACTATCTGATTCATTGCATACATCGTTGTACGCCTCAATCAAGCGATCAACGCCTTTATACCTATCGATCCTACCAAAAAACAAAGCATAGTTTCCAACATAATCATCGCCAAGTTCAGGTGGCCGTTTTATTTCCGCTGGAATAAGATGCGCCCCCAACGGAAGCACTGCGCATTTATCATTGAAGCCTCGATACCTTTGGCAAAATAATGATTTCGAATGTTCCGAAAGAACAACAACTAGATTCGCGGACGAAAAAGCACCCCGTCTATAAAAGCATCTTATTTTTTCTACAGCATAATTTCTCAGAGAAAAACGCTGTAAATGAGGAGTAACATCGTGAACAAATACCGCCGTCCTTATTTTTTTGTTCAATAAATGAACGACCATATTAGAACGAATAGCGTCATCAACAGCAATAAACACCTCTGGCGAAAAGCCTTCAATAGTTTTAACTAATCTGCGAACATATTGGCTGCGAATATTGATTGTCTTTTCATCCTCATATTCATAAATAATTCCCCTAAATTCATCTGCACACAGATACATACTTCCTTTAGGAACCATGAGTTTACACTCATATCCCAGTTTTAGTAAAGTATCTACAACTTGATTTGCAAGCTGCAGTATTCCTCCATCTTTAATCGATGTAAATACGACAATCATGTTTGCTCGCCCTCCTTCATTCCTTATCATGATCACAAACGGTACACCTTATCCAAAGCTGCTTTATAAGTTTTAGAATCCAAGATCTCAGCAGCGCGTTTTAATGAGTTCTGGTGCATTCTTTGATACAAATCATTGTCTTTGAGAATCTTCAAGCACCTGTCAACTAGAACTGCATCGTCGTCGCTCAGATAGCCCGTCTTTCCATCCTCTACTACATACTTAACTCCATCCGTAGGCGTACTCACAACCGGAACGCCCAAAGCCATGGCTTCCAATACGCACATTGGTGTTCCTTCCCAACGCGATGTCATTATCATAACCTTAGAATCATGCATCATTTTCAGAGGATTGTTTTGATACCCCAGAAATTCAACATTACTTTGTATTCTATACTCTCTGCACAGTGTCTTTGCCTCATCTTCCAAATCCCCTGTTCCAACCACAGCAATTTTCACATTTGGAAGGTGCTCAACTATTGCTTTGAATACCCTCATTAACCTCTGCGGATCCTTTTGGTATGTTAATCTTCCGACATATATAACATCATAGTCATACATATTCTTATCCGTATTCATTTTCCGATACAATTCATCAATATCAATAATATTATAAAGAATTGAACTTTTCTTTCGAAATAGTTCGTGAAAAGCGTATCCGCTATAGGCACTCTGGGAGACCCAGAAAATATGTTTTGCCTTCATTGCAGCCAAAATATAAGCAATCGATTTCACCGAAAGCCCTCTGGAGTCAAAGTTGTTGTTATGAACGTGTGATATAAGAGTAATATTTCCGCAGGCTCTTGCGGCAATATAACTAGCTCTCATATCATGTGCATGTATAATATCAGGTTTATACTCTTTAATAACTCGTTTTACTTCTGACACTGTTAGATTATTAATTGGATAAAATTCAATTCCGCGTTCGTTCAATGCTTCGCTTATCTGTCCATCGCGGCTACAATATGCCATTTGCAAATCAGGTTCATTTTTCATCATTCCGATAATTTGACATACAACATTCTCCGCACCGGAAAAACGGTTGCTTTGAAGTAAATGCAACACTTTCATGTTTAATTCTCCTATAAAACCTCGGCGTAGATACTCCTCATCGCTTTCACTGACACCGAAGCATCAAAATCTTTAATTTTTGTCTTATTGAATCGGCTCATTTCATCGCATAAAGGTTTGTTGTCGCAGAGTAAGCCGATAGCCTTTGCAAACCCTTCGCTGTCAGACGGTTCACACAGAAAGCCGCCCTTGTTATCTGTTATCAAGTCGATATTGCCCCTTATTTTACTAACCACGCAAGGCAAACCGCTTGCCATAGCCTCCATAATTGAACGCGAAAGTCCCTCACGGAATGATGGCATCACAAAGCAGTCGGCAGCTTCATACAATTCCTTGACGTCGTTTCTGTAACCCAAGAAACGTATATTTTCAAACAATCCTGCTTTATTAGCTTGTTCTTTGAGTTCAGACTCTTTTTCACCAACGCCGCAAAGAATGTAGTAAACATTCTTGTTCTTCAACTTTTCCATAGCCGAAATAATTACGCTGTTATTCTTATTTGTGTTCAGTTCGCCTACCGAAATCAACAGAAAAGCATCAAGTGGAATACTTAATTCAATTCGTTTTTTTGCCCATAGCGGCAAGTAGTCAAGCAAGGATTTAGTGTACTCGTTAAAATTTACCCCCGAAAATTCCGCTTCGTAAACTTTACGAAGTTCTTCATTGACAGTTTCTGTGCTGAATTTTTGTATTGCAATAAGGTTATTTTTGCCCATTACCTCACGGAGATCTTTATCATTTGCCAAAAGTTTCAATTTTTCCGCATAAGCAGCAGTGTCTGTGGTTTCGCAGAGGAACCCGCCTTCTGTACCGTCAAGCAAATCGGTATTGCCTCTGATTTTGCTTGCAATACAAGGAAGTCCGGAAGCCATAGCCTCCATCATAGAACGGGGCAGTCCCTCTTGTTTGGTAGTGAACAGAAAAATATCGGCGGCAGAAAGCAATTCTTTGATATCCGAGCGAAAACCGAGAAAATGAATTTGTTTTGTAACGCTAAGACTCTCGGCAAGTTCTTTGAGGTTTTCTTCTTCCGGACCTTTGCCGCAGATAAAGTATTGCAATTTCGGATCGTATGTCTCGGAAATCGAACAGATCGCCGTGGCATAATTCTTTCGTTCAATCAAATCTCCCATGGATATAAGCGCAACGTCGTCTTCGCCAAGCCCTAATTCACGCCTTTTTTCCTCCCGGGATTTTTCACTCAGATTATATTGTGACGTATCAATTCCAACTCCGGGAACATAGTATACCTTTCCGTTTTTGCGCAGTTTTAATTTTGCTTTCGCAAGCTCAAAATCCTCGCTGTTTATGGTAATCAATGCATCGGTATAATGGGCAAGCCATTTTTCAACGGGATAGTACACAAGCCAATTTATCTTCGGCGCGCCTTTGTAGAAATGAAAGCCGTGTGCCTGATAAATAACCTTTTTTACCTTGCATTTTTTACCGGCAAGTCTGCCTAAAATTCCGCCTGTCGGAGTGTTGCAATGTATGTAATCAATATTTTCTTGTTTGATAAATGCGACAAGCTCTTTGTATGCCGTAAAATTTGTCTTTGCAAGCGGATTTCTTGGAATCGGGACACTTTTAATTTTTATATCATAGGCTTTTTCATCCGTCGCAATCTGCGACGGATCTGCGTCCTGCCAATTCGCAGCTTGATAAAAATCCATATTCAAACTATGCGCAGCTACAATACTTGCAGTAACAAACGTCGTTATTCTGTTTGAGATATTGGAGATAAACAATATCTTACTCATTTATCTGCCTCCTGTGGCACTCTTTCTTCCTCGGCTTTTGCTTTGACAGACTCATCGTTAGTATACACATTTTCCCTTTTTAAAACCGTTGCAATAGTCTTAAAAATTATTTTTATATCAAGCCACATTGTGACATTATGTGCATACCACGCATCATACAAACGCTTTTCTCTTACCCCCAAATTGTTGCGATAATATGCTTGTGTGTATCCGCTGATGCCGGGCCGAACGAGTAGCTTGTCTTTTTCATCTTCTTCGTATGTATCTTTTGATTCCACATCCCCCGCCCGAGGACCGATCAGGCTCATGTGTCCGAGCAGCACGTTGAAAAACTGCGGCAGTTCATCGAGAGATGTTTCACGGATAAAACGACCGATGCGGGTTACACGGCTGTCTTTCTGCGAATTATATGTACTCCCGTCATCATTTCGGATGTCGGGGGCATTCACTTTCATAGAGCGAAATTTGAGCATATTAAATTCTCTAAAGCCTTTTCCAATTCGGTGTGATTTGTAAAAAATCGGCCCACCGTCTTCGATCTTAATTGCTATTGCGATCGGAATTGTTATCAATAAAACGACGGGAAGGATAATAATGCAGAGTAATATGTCAATCAGGCGTTTCAAAACAATTTGGTAAAAGCCTTTATAATTTTTTTTGTTTTTGCTGCTTTCGTAAAGTTCTCCTACATTCTCAGTATTCTTTCGCTTTCCCATGTCTTTCGCCTCAATCCATCATAAAAATGGTCTTTCCTATTACCTTCAATACTTTTTCCGCATTTCCTATTGCCGTTTCAACATCACTCGCTTTCGCAACAATATATCCGCATCCGTCAAGGTTGGTATGATACTCTCTTACCGCCTGACCAACCTCTAAATGATGATATATTTCAACGCCATATTCTCTTTCCAAGCCTTCAAAATCGGGAAGTTGTTTTACAACACCATTACCAAAAGCGAGCAAGCGAGTAGCAACTGCGCTCTTTTGACGAGGCGTTAAGTCAATCTCATCACCGACGGCATTGCGTATCATATTCGCCACATAATCAACGCCAGTGCCATAAGGAATGATACACGGCCCTATCATATTGCCGCCCATTCTTGCACCGATGTCGATAATATGTATCTTGCCTTCGGCAGTGATAAGCATGTCCATATTCACTGAACCGAAATTTATACCAAGTGCTTTAACTGCGCTTTCAACGCATTTTTTTGCTCTTTCTTCCACTTCTTGGGGCAAATCCGTCGGAATAGCGTGCCCGAGCTCGGCATAATACGGAGGATTTGTCATCCACTTTCGCATAATCCCCAGAACATTGATCTTTCCGTTAGCAACAAGTGTTTCCGCCCCATATTCTTTACCAACGATAAAAGTTTCCACCTCGGCACGATGGGTAATCGATGCTGACATAGCGTTTTTACACGCTTCGGCAAACTGCTCTGCTTTATCTACGCGCGCAGCCCCGCGGCTTCCCGAGCCGTCGCAAGGTTTGACCATCACAGGGAACGTCAGCTTTCCGCAAAGAGCACCGATGTCTGTATTTTCGCCAACCTCGTAGGCCTGCTCTGTATCGTCAACTTTCGCCTCAAACAAGCGTTTACGTACTTTGCACTTGTTTTTTATGAGCTTTGCGACTTCGTAATCAAGTCCGCCAAGATGCATTTCTTTTGCTATGTAAGCGGCTGTCAAAACACCGTAATCGGTTGCGGCTGTCAGAACACCGTCGATATTTTCTTTTTGTGCATAAGCAAGGCAAGCTTTTTCATCCACAATGTTTATTACTGCGTGTTTGTCTGCAAAGTAAAATCCGACCGCTTTCGGATCCGCATCTACCGCCAATGTTTCGTATCCCATATTTTGGGCTTTCTTGATAACAAAACTTTGCAAAAAGCCTGCACCGACTATCAGTATTTTCTTCATAGGTTTCTCAAAGTTCCTTTCGCAGCTTCCATTCCTTGTACTTTAAGGTTTCCGACGCTCCGTAGGTCGTATATCCTCTGTGTTCATAAAATGCTTTTGCATGTTCGCTCTTATCGTAAACTTCACAAATAACTTCTATACAATCATTATCTTTTGCCAGGCGTTCAATCTCTGTTAAGCAATAGCTTCCGATTCCTCCCCCGGCAAACTCAGGGACAGTTGCCAATTTTTGAAACAAGAAAGACTTCTCTCCGTTTTTTCGTGTCTGAAAAGTTGCCACAGGTGTCTTTCCGTTGTATACCAAATAAATATCGTTTTTCAAAGCACACAAAGCAACGATTATATGGTTTTTGATATGGGAATTGTCCCAATGGTGCAAATCATATTTATCAGCCATATCTTTTCCGCATTCATAAAGAATATCGGACACTTTTTTAAGTCCTGCAATATTGCATTTGCTTAGCTTGTGTACCAAATACAATTTCCGCACCTCCGAATTATTTTATATATTTTCTCAAAATTTCAACATATTTATCAACCACATACGCCACATCTTCATCACTCAGGCATGTATGCAGCGGAAGTGTGATTTCGTTTGCAAAATGAGCGTAGGCATTCGGGTAATCCTTAATATCAAATCCAAGCTTTTTATACGCCGTATGCATCGGCAGAGGCTTATAATGAACATTGCAGGCAATGCCCTGTTCCGCCATTTTGATGATGATTTCGTTTCGCTGTTCCGGTGTAATTCCGGGAACACGGGTTAAGTAAAGATGTCCGGAAGATTCATGTTCGGCATTGTAATGGTCAAGCGTTTCGATGCCGAGCGGCTTAAACGCAGCGTCGTATCTGCCGATAATGTCTTTTCTTCTTGCGAGCATTCCGGGATAGCGTTCAAACTGCGCAAGTCCGATTGCAGCAACCACGTCGGTCATATTGCATTTGTACCACGTACCGACAATATCGTATTCCCAAGCACCGAGCTTTGTTTTGGCAAGCGCATCTTTGGACTGACCATGCAGGCTGAGCAACTGCAACTGATGATAAATGTCATCGTTGCTGATGCCTTCAATATTTCTCCACGTCAGCGCTCCGCCTTCGGCAGTCGTAAAGTTCTTTACGGCATGAAAACTGAAACTCGAAAAATCTGCAATACTGCCGATCATCTTTCCGTGCCGCTTTGCTCCGAAAGCATGGGCGGTGTCGGCGCATACGGCAATTCTGCCGATTGCTTTCTGAATTTCGTTGGACGGTCTGAACAGATTTTTCTTGCGCTCGATAATCTCAAAAATGCGGTCATAATCACAAGGTATACCGCCAAGATCAACCGGAATTATGACCTTGGTTCTTTCGGTAACGGCAGCTTCCAACGCGTCATAATCCATTTCAAGACTGTTTTTCTGCGAATCAATCATGATTATTTTCGCACTGACGTGATCAATGACAGAGGCAGATGCCGTATATGTATAAGCCGGCACAATAACCTCGTCGCCTTTGCCGACGCCAAGTATGCGCAGTGCCATTTCTGCGCAGGCAGTCTGGGAATTCAGACAAACACACTTTTCAGTACCTATCCATTCGGCAATTTCTTTTTCAAGTTTCTTTGTTCTCGGTCCTGTGGTAATCCAACCGGAGCGAAGTGCCGCGGCAACTTCGTTTATTTCAGCCTCAGAAATATCGGGAGGGGAGAACGGAATCATTCTTGTGCGTTCTGACATTTTGCCTTTACCTCATGCTTTCATTAAACTTTCAAATTATCAATCAAAAGAAACTCGGCTCAGCGCCAAACTGCGCTTTATGCTCTTTTGTCTTATCATCGTTCGGGTGTTAAGGATTCAAACGGTTTCAATTCAATCAGAAGTGCGCTGCTTTCCATTTCTACGTAAAGAACGTCGTAATTTCGGTAAGTTTCCGTATCCATGTCGCTCTTGGCGATTCTTTTCCCATTCACTTCACAGATAAAATTGCCTTTTGCAATCTTCAAGAAATCTTCAATTCTGCAAAACACTAATTTTCGTTTTTCTCATTGGATTTACCGGATTACAATTATTAGACACAACAATCAGCCGATGATGATTATTCATCCTCGGCCAGTTCAACTTCCTTATAAAATTTTGTGTGCTTATATGATTGGTCAAAATAAGCTGTTTTGGTTGTTTCAAAGGCAGTCATTTGACTTTTCATGCCCAGCATAAAACCTTATAGAGAAACTGAATTAACCTTGGCCCCTTGAAAAATCTATGTTTTTCTTGGTTGCCTCTGTTATACCTTTTTCCACGTGTTGATTACATAATGTGAAATATTGGTGTTTTGACACACTTTAGCGGTACGATTCTTTTATAAATTATATCATCATTTAAGAACATTGTCAATTATTTGCGATTTGTTTCGTCAGTTTATATAAATTAAACCGTAATTAATCAGACTGTACCCATTTTTTACAGGATTTTGCTCTTTTCCTGCTGCTCAAAAACGCCTTTTAAGTCTGTGAAATAAAACGGGCGTTTAATTTTTTGTCGCTTTCATTTAAAACCTGACAACATAATTTACATTATGTTGCGTTTAGTCAAATTGACGAACTTTTTTGGTATACCAACAGTCCAAGTTCCTGAATTTGTCTACAATGCATATTTCGGTTCCCGTGGCGCAGATACGCTCGACGTTTATGCTTTGAATTAATTATACAGAGTTACGTCAAAAACGACAATGTGTATTTATAATAACAATAGGATTGCCTGTGAATAATGATGTTGACACGTATTATTATGAAGTTGTTGCGGACAGTGCCGAACTGCTTGACGGTTATATGGATTATGACAGCTATGAAGAGGAAAATGCCGGCAAGGTGTATACGTACAGATAATAAGTAAATCGCAAAAAACATTTTTATCTTAAAATGCATAGTATGAAAAAACCTCCGTCTCATTTAGGTGAAACGGAGGTTCTCATTTTACTATTTAATCATTGATTTACAAAGCTTTAAAGGATTACTTTGCAGCTTCTTCAACAGCAACCGCAACGGCAACCGTAGCGCCGACCATCGGGTTGTTGCCCATACCGATAAGACCCATCATTTCAACGTGAGCCGGAACGGAGGACGAACCTGCGAACTGGGCGTCGGAATGCATACGTCCCATGGTGTCGGTCATACCGTAAGAGGAAGGACCTGCAGCCATGTTGTCGGGATGGAGCGTTCTGCCTGTGCCGCCGCCGGAGGCAACGGAGAAATATTTGATTCCGTTTTCAACGCACCACTTCTTGTAAGTGCCTGCAACGGGATGCTGGAAACGTGTCGGGTTGGTGGAGTTACCGGTGATGGAAACGTCTACGCCCTCTTTCCACATGA
>URVJ01000026.1 GCA_900551295.1 uncultured Eubacteriales bacterium
GTGTGGAGAGGAAGCCGCGCTTTCGCTGCGGCGTTTGAGCGGCGAAAATCTTTTGCCCGTCTTTTCGATTCCGAAAAGCAAAGATACAAAGTCGCACTTTGAAGAATATAACCGGTTTCCGCCCAAACCAACCAACAAGCAACAACCAATAATAATAAAAAAGTTAATAAACTGTTATCCTCTGCATAGTTTACCCGAAAAAGCGTAAAATTAATTAACTTTTATAAAAAACTAAATTACAAATTATCAATTAAGAGTTCATTAAATGGAAGTATAATAGAGCATAAATATTAAGAAACCGAGGAAAAACCATATGCTGACACTCGATAAAATCTATCATGCTTCGTTCGTGTTAAAGGACGTTATAAGACATACCGAGCTTGTTCATTCCGACAAGCTTAACCCCGACTGTACCGTGTATCTTAAACCCGAAAACCTCCAGCTTACCGGCTCTTTTAAACTCAGAGGATCGGGATATATGATATCGCAGCTTTCCGATGAAGAAAAAGCGCACGGCGTTATTGCCTGCTCTGCCGGAAACCATGCGCAGGGCGTTGCGCTTGCCGCGTCAAAATACGGTATAAAGTCGCTTATATGCCTGCCCGACGGTGCTCCTATCTCAAAAGTCGAGGCAACAAAATCCTACGGCGCTGAGGTTTGTATGGTACCCGGCGTGTATGATGACGCATATAAAAAGGCAATAGAACTGCGCGATAAAGAGGGGTATACCTTTGTTCACCCGTTTGATGACGAAAACGTAATCGCCGGACAGGGAACGATAGGACTTGAAATTCTCAATGAACTCGATGATGTGGACGCAATAGTCGTTCCGATAGGCGGCGGCGGACTTATTTCGGGAATAGCATTCGCGGCAAAAAAGCTTAAACCCGAAATAAAGATATACGGAGTTCAGGCAAGCGGCGCGCCGAGTATGGTGAATTCCATTAAAAAGAATGAGATTATCTCGCTTGATAAGGTTTCTACGATTGCCGACGGTATCGCGGTGAAACGCCCCGGCGATAATACGTTTAAAATCTGCTCAGAGTACGTAGATGAAATAGTAACGGTCACGGAGGACGAAATTTCCTCGGCAATTCTCGCACTTATCGAAAAACATAAAATGATAGCCGAAGGCGCAGGTGCCGTTTCGGTCGCGGCGGTAATGTTCAATAAAGTGCCTGTCAAAGGCAAAAAGGTTGTCTGCGTTGTTTCCGGCGGTAATATCGACGTTACGATTCTCTCGCGTGTAATAAAACGCGGTCTTATGAAGTCGGGCAGACTTTGCAGCTTGTGTATCGAGCTTATGGATAAGCCCGGACAGCTTGAAAAGGTTTCGAGAATAATAGCCGAATGCGGCGGAAACGTAACAAGCGTGCATCATGAACGCGCCGGAGAAACAGAGGATATTAACGGCTGTTTCCTCAGAATTGAACTTGAAACAAAGAACTATGACCATATAAATACAATAACAAAGAAATTGAAGGACAGCGGACTGAAGCTTGTCTGAAGTGTTTAAAAATACAGGAGGTAATACACCATGGAAAAGATCTATACACCGAAAGCACCCGAAGCGCTCGGGCCTTATACTCAAGCCGTAAGAACAGGAAATCTTGTGTTTACGTCCGGACAGATAGCAATAAATCCCGAAACGAACTCCGTTGATGCGTCCGATATAAAGGGACAGACCGAACAGGTCTGCAAAAACCTCGCCGAGGTTCTCAAGGCTGCCGGCACAAGCATTGAGCTTGCGGTAAAAACCACGTGTTTTCTTGCCGATATGAATGACTTTGCGGCATTCAACGAAGTATACGGCAAGTATTTCACTTCAAAGCCTGCGCGTTCGTGCGTTGCAGTAAAGACGCTGCCCAAAGGCGTGCTGTGCGAAGTCGAAGTTGTTGCGGAAGCCTAAAGCGGATGCCGTGTCGATAAAGACAAGGAGATTGTATAAATATGAGAATGAATTTTTTGAGAAAACTGCCTATCCCTATGGAGATAAAGGCACAGTATCCGCTGAGCCCCGAACTCGAAGAAAAAAAGGTTGAGTTTGACGCAAAAGTCTCCGATATTTTTACCGGAAAGTCCGATAAGCTGCTGCTTGTAATAGGTCCGTGTTCCGCAGATTCGGAAAAGTCCGTGCTTGATTATACTTCAAGACTTGCAAAGCTCCGGGAAAAAGTTGCGGATAAGATAATGATAATTCCGAGAGTATATACCAATAAACCGCGCACTACCGGCGACGGATATAAGGGTATGCTCCACCAGCCCGATCCCGAAAAAGGTTCGGATATGCTCGAAGGCATAGTTGCTATAAGAAGATTACATACAAAGGTTATCGAGGAAACGGGATTTTTTACTGCGGACGAAATGCTGTACTGCGAAAACTACCGTTATCTTTCGGATTTACTTTCTTATGTTGCGGTAGGCGCAAGATCGGTTGAAAATCAGCTCCACAGACTTACCGCAAGCGGAATAGAAGTTCCCGTCGGCATGAAAAACCCGACAAGCGGAGATATATCCGTAATGCTCAATTCCATAACCGCAGCCCAGCACTCGCATACCTTTATTTACCGCGGCTGGGAGGTCGTTACGGAGGGCAATCCTCTTGCGCACGCAATTCTCCGCGGATATGTGAATAAGCACGGTCAGGCAATACCCAACTATCACTATGAGGATCTTGAACATCTGTATGAGAACTACTCTGCGAAGGGACTTCAGAACCTTTCTCTCGTAGTCGACGCAAACCACTCCAATTCAGGCAAAAAGCCGCTTGAGCAGGTAAGAATCTGCAAAGAGGTTCTGCACAGCTGCCGTCATAACGCCGATATTAACCGTATGGTAAAGGGATTTATGATAGAAAGTTATATCGAGGACGGTGCGCAGAAGATAGGCGAGGGAATTTACGGAAAATCCATAACCGACCCGTGTATCGGCTGGGAAAAGACCGAAAAGCTTGTACTTGAGCTTGCGGATCTCAGATAAATAATGCAGAGAAACTGAAAATGCACTTTGGCTGTTCCGAAAAGATTGCAGTCAGAGGGCTTTTTTTGAGTGTTTAAAATTTTGTCTTGACTTTGTAACGGGGAAAGAGTAAAATATTTCGGTGATGTTACAGAATAAAGGAAGTATTACAGAGAATGACACATACCGCACACATTGATATCTTTCCGAGGATTGTTTCTTTTGCAAAAAAGAACGCCGTTGCAGTAATAGCCTTTGCCGCGGCGGCAGTGACGGCATTTTTTGTACCTCCGGATCGTAAATATGCGGAATATTTCGACTTCAAGACGCTGTCGTGCCTTTTCTGTGTGCTCGCGGTGGTGTGCGCGCTTAAAAACATCAACTTTTTCTATATGCTTGCAAAAAAGATAGTACACTGCTTTAAAAATGTGCGTATGAGCGTGCTTGCACTTGTGTATATAACCTTTATCGGCTCTATGCTCATTGCAAACGATATGGCGCTGCTCACGTTTCTTCCTCTCGGATCAATAGTGATAAATGCGACCGGCAAGAAAAAATATCTTGCGTTTACATTTATAATGCAGAATATCGCGGCAAACTTGGGCGGAATGCTGACTCCGTTCGGAAATCCGCAGAACCTTTATCTGTACACAAAGTTTAACATACCGAATGCGGAGTTCGTTGCGATAATGGCACCGCCTTTTGCGCTTGCCGTAGCTCTTATAACCGTTTGCTGCGTGGTTTTTGTAAAGGCGGAACCGCTTGAAATCGCAGATGAAAAAATAGTGTTAAATCCTGTAAGAACCGTGCTTTATCTTTGTCTTTTTGCACTTGCGATAGCTATTGTTTTCAGAGGAGTGCCGTATGCAGTCGGACTTGTGATCATACCGGCAGTGCTGCTTGCGGCAGATCCCAAGGCACTGAAGGCGGTTGATTATCCGCTGCTTTTTACTTTTGTGTTTTTCTTTGTATTTTCGGGGAATATGGCACGGATTCCGGCGGTAAGAAATTTCTTTTCGTTTTTGCTGTCAAAGAGCACGCTTGTGTTCAGCGCGCTTTCGTGTCAGTTTATCAGCAATGTTCCGTCTGCGATTCTGCTGTCGCAGTTTACCGATAATTACAGAGATCTGCTTGTCGGCGTAAATGTCGGCGGAGTCGGAACGCTTATAGCGTCGCTTGCAAGCCTTATAACTTTTCGCGAATACGCGAATAATGCTCCCGGAAAAACCGCAGAATATATAGCAAAATTTTCGGCTTTCAATTTTGCATTTCTGTTTGTGCTTGTGGGGTTTATGCTTGCAATTAAAACAATAATCAAATAATTTCGGCTTATCTATTGACAAAATCCGTCTTTTGAGATATAATATTCTCGTTACAGTCGAGAGGGACGGATAATATCTTGCTGGTGTGGCTCAATGGCAGAGCAGCGGTATCGTAAACCGCAGGTTGCAGGTTCGACTCCTGTCACCAGCTCCATTTTTTTGCTTTGCAGATGTAAAAAGTGCATTTGCAAAGTTTTTTGTTTGGTGAAAGTTTTTTGCCGTATGTGTTGACAAACGGGAAATGTATGAGTATAATACAAGTACAAAGGCAAGACCTCAAACGGTTGTGCCATAATGTGAAGTTATAAATTAACCGCTGCATTGGGACGTGTGGGCGGTTAATTTACTTTTAAAGTAAACGCTAATATAAGGAAAAATGCAAAGACACAAATTCTTATGTACTTTTCCATAGCTACCACCCATTTCGGGAATGGCACAACCGCCGGTGAGTTACACCGTTAAGAGACCTTGCCCTGCCGGAAATTACTCCGACGGGGTTATTTTATATACCTTTTTTCATCAAAAACGCAAGAAAAAGCGCAAAAAAACAGTCCGGAAACAACCCGGACTGAGCAAAACAAATTGTTATATTACAGCACCTTGACGTACGGGAAAATATCCTCGTAGACGCCGTCGCCGTTTTTAAATCCACCCGGAATAACACCGAGTTTTTCAAATCCGAGACGTTCGTACAGATGCTGTGCGTGAATGTTCGACGCAACGACTGCGTTGAACTGCATTATCTTAAAACCGTGCTTTTTGGCTTCAGCCAAACAGTCGCATACCAGCTTTTCGCCTATGTGAAGTCCGCGGCTGTTTTTTGCAACCGCATAGCTTGCATTCGATATGTGCGAACATCTTCCGACGTTGTTCGGGTGAAGAATGTACATACCGTAAATCTCGCCTGTCGTTTTGTCGGCGGCAACACCGCAGTGTGTCTGCGACGTGAAAAATTCAGCCGCCTCGCCGTCGCTCAATGTGTTTTCCTGCGGAAATGCCATTCCGTCCTCTACGACGCTGTTCCATATTTTTGCCATTGCCGGAATATCGCGTTCCTCGTATTTTCTTACAATTATATTATTAAACATTGTTCTTACCTCACAAATTTGTTTTTTGAATATATTTTAGCACCGTATTTTTAAGAATTCACGCAGCTTTTTTTAAATAAGCATAACACATTAAAAATTCATAAAATAAACCTTGACGTTTTGCGTGCCGCGCTTTATAATATATCATGAACCGCATAAATATCGGGGGTGCTGCTTTAAAAAGGCGGCTGAGACGGGACTTTGGATTCCCGAACCCTTTAAACCTGTTCGGACAATACCGGCGTAGGGAGATAAAAGCTCTGAAAACAATACACTTTGAGCCTTTACCGCACCGATATTACGTGTGCGGTATCTTATCGGCAAAAAGCCGTAATTTTCAGGAGGTTCGGTTATGAACACAAAAACCAAAACACTCGTCGAATGTGCCATACTCGTTGCGCTCTCGGCGGTACTCAGCATGGTCAAGGTATTTCAGCTGCCTTGGGGAGGAAGCATAACGCTTTTGAGTATGCTCCCCGTCACACTTATTTCGATCCGTCACGGAATCAAGACAGGACTGTTTTCAGCGTTTGTTTACGCGGTAATTCAGCTTGTATTCGGCATAATGTTTGACGGACTTCTCGGCTGGGGACTTACTGCCGGAATGCTTGTCGCTTGCATTTTGCTTGACTACATAGTTGCGTTTACGGTACTCGGACTTGCGGGAATTTTCGCAAATAAGGGCTTGGGCGGCGTAATCGGCGGAACGGCTCTCGCAATAGCACTCCGTTTTGCGTCCCATGTTCTCAGCGGCGTATACGTTTTCGCGTCTGCCGGAAAACTCTGGGAGGGCTTTGAAACAACAAATACATGGCTTTACAGCGTGGTTTATAACGGCTGCTATATGCTTCCGGAAATGGTTTTCACAATTATCGGTGCGGCAATACTTTATCCTGCGCTTAAATCCAGAAAAATCGTATAAAATAGGCTTAATTTGTTTTGCGGCGTGCCTGTTTTTGACGGGCGCGCTTAATTTTTGCCTGTGCGGTGTCGTTTTTCGCGGTTTTCGCAGCGCATTTTGTAAAATTTACTTTTCAATGTGTTTTTTGTTGAAGTTGTTTATAATATTATAGCATAACGACGTCGGATTGTGTCGGATGTTTGTGCATAATGCACCAATATTTTACATTTTGCTGAATTTTTTTTGAAAGTATTGTGTTTTAATTTTTAAAAACTATTGACAAAACAATTTTTTTTGATATAATTAAAATATACCGTGAAAAAATAACATCTGTACAAACAGGAATGACTATGGAAAAGCAAAGTCCCGGCGAAAACGCAAAAAATTCTCAGAATCTGCTTGTTAAAAAAGCAAGACATGGCGATGTGCCTGCGTTCGTCGAACTGTTAGGACATTATTCGGGACTGATCTGCTCAAAGGCATCCTCTTTCGGACTTCCCAAGGACGAATTTGAAGATCTTTGCCAAGAGGGACGGCTTGCACTGTACAGAGCGGTCATCACGTATGACGAAAACACGGCTGAGTTTTCGACTTATGCCGGTTCCTGCATAAGAAACAGCATGATAAGCTGGGCAAAAAAGGTGAACCGTGACGCAAAGGTCATGAGCGCTGCGCAAACCGGCGCAGATTCCGAGGGCGTTTCGGCGTTTGAAACTTCCGTGTCGGACGACAGCGTGCATGAGCGCGCCGCAGCGGAGTCGCTTTTGGACGAACTGCTGAATTCGGATAAAGCCGGACTTTCGGATTATGAGCGAAAAGCGATTGGGCTTAAAATCGCAGGATTCGGAACGGCTGAAATTTCAGGGTATCTCGGAAAAAGTGCGAAATCAGTTGAAAATACGCTGTTTCGTGCGAGAACCAAACTTAAAAAGTATCTCGAAAGACGCGCATAAGCGTTTTACGCGGGCTTTAATATATGTCCTTGCCGTGTAACGGCGCAAAAGCTGACGGTTCGCAGCCGTCAAAGGGCAAAAATCAATATTTTTTACTCAAAGCGAGGGAAAGAACAATGTACGAAAACAAGACTTTGATCTGTAAGGATTGTGGAGAAGAATTCATCTTTACAGCAGGCGAGCAGGAATTCTATGCTGAAAAGGGTTTCCAGAACGAGCCTCAGAGATGCAAGGCATGCCGCGATAAGAGAAAGAACGCAGCAAAGCCCCAGAGAGAATACTTCACCACTACCTGCGCTAACTGCGGCAAAGAGGCTAAGATCCCCTTCCAGCCCACAAGCGACAGACCGGTTTATTGCAGCGAGTGCTTCGCAGCAATGAAGGAACAGCAGCAGTAATAATATAGCGTAACAAACTCTGCACATATGGGTTATTCAGGACCTGTCAAGTGTTCTTTCCAAAAGGAAGTTGAATTCACGGCACGGCTTTTAACCTCGTGAGTTTGATTCACCTATGATATTATGAAAGCCCTAAGGCGCATCTTATGATGCGCCTTTTCCCATTTTTACAGCGCGTTAATGCCTGAAAAATTCTTCGGCTTTGCGCTTGTTTCACCCACGATCAGGTACTAAAATCCGACCATATCCCCAAAATCCGACCGTGCCGTGCCAAAAATTGCAAATTTATTCACATTTTTAGTTGTTATTGTGCAAGTTATTTCCAAAAAACACTTGACAATGTGTGATAATTGACCTAAAATTAAATATGGCATTGGGATAAAATCCCTGTGGCTTGAAAAAATTATAAGGAGAGTTTAGAAAAATGAAAAAACTACTCAGCATTTTACTCGCGACAGCTACGGTTTTTTCTACCACAGCATTCGCGAGCCCGGCAGCAGAGCCGATTGAATCGGCAGACGAAATTTCGCTCGAAGTCGGGATGGAGGCTATTTTTTCAAAAATAAGCGACGCTTCGCTTACAGAGGAAACCGCGTCCTATTATGATCCCACACTCGGCGTAAGACTTATCGGAGAAAATTTTGAAGGCTGGAAAGATACCGACAAACTTTTCCCGACAAAAAATGCAAGCGGCCAATATATCCAGAATACCATCACATACAACGGTCTGGGATATACGCTTGAGGGAGCAACCACATCGGCAGATATAGTTAGAGATGAAGAAAACGGAAATGCGCTTCAAGTTAATATAGACGGTTCGACTCGGTGGCCGTCGCTCAGAGTTAATTTTGGCGCAAATACGGTAAAAGTACCGGCAAAGTTTACTATGAGCGCACAGTATAAATATGCAGACGCAAAGTTTGCGGCAAAGGCCGCGCTCAGACCGGCAATGCGTCTCGGAAGTGCAGGTTCTTCGTCACTCCCGTCATTCAATGGTTATAACATTACTGACAAAAACCGTGCAGATGTATGGCTGAGTTATGACAAAAAACCTACATTTACTTTGGATAATCTTGAGACAAATCGTGATGCCAGAGCGCTTCAGCTCGTCTTTGATTTGACTGAGGATAAACCGGAGGGTACTATACTTGTAGATAACATTTATCTTTATTATAAGCCGACAAATCAGGTGGAATATAAAGTTGTAAAAGCAGTATATCCTACTGTCATAGTAAGTGCTCCCGACGGAATCGAGAAAAACGCAGCAACGGCGCTTACGGCAGAACCTCAGAAATATTTCGGCAAGTTTGTTAATTCCTGCGCTGTCGACGGAAATACTATTACGCTTACCGTAAACGGAGCAGGAAGTGTAAGCCTTCCTTCAGTAGTAAATGCCGATAAGACAAAAACATATACGTCTGTCGATGTGACCGTTACAAAGGTTGATGCCCTTGCACCGTTGTACGGAATTAATCTTATAGATGAAAACTTTGAGAGTTTTAACGTCGGCGAGACCTATAACGGAGAAAATGATACCAAGATACACGGCAATCGCGTTTATGCGACAGAGGGCGGAAACACCTCGGGTGTGCTTGTTGAAAATGTCGACGGCGTCGGCAGCGGAAAGTATATTAAGCTTAATATCGACGGCAGCACGGGATATCCCGTATTCAGAACCGTACTTGATAACGGTAAGAATGCAAGCACAGGAAATCGTGTTGAAGAGTATGTAAGAGTTCCTGCAAAATTTACCGCAAGCATTAAAATGTATTTTGAAGGCGCAGATTTTGCAAAAGCCGTTGCAACAAGACCCGCACTGCGCAAAACCGACGGTCAATTTGACAATATAGGTACTACAAACTTCGGAGCAGGAGCATGGAATACGCTCACCAAGACATACAGCCAGACGGCAAGTGGCAAAACCGTCCGTGAGCTGATGTGGATATTTGAGGACACCTCTAAGACCGCCGGCACAATGTATATCGACGACATCAAGCTTTACTATAAGCCTATTGCGCCAGATTCATATTCCGCTATAAGCTTTGACTTCCCGACAATTACGGTTACTGCCGAAAACGGCTTTGAGGCAAATGCTGTCGCTGCCATTAATGCAAACCCGGCTGAATATCTTTCAAGTGCGGTAAAATCTGTTAAGTTTGCCGACAACAAGATGATAATTACCCTTAACGAGGATGAGGCTGTTAATTACAGCTATATTACAATTCCGGAACTTGTAAACGGAACAAAGACAGCGACTTATCCCGAGACAAAGATTGACCTTCCCGACTACTACGCTCCCGTTTACGGTCTGAGAAACTATCTCTGGAATGCAGGAAACAAGTCGGTAGAAAACACCGATATTGTAAAGAGCCCCGATTATTTCAAGAGCTATTCTTTCAACAGAAGTGCAGAAGGCTTTGATTATATAAGCCTTGTAACCGGCGCATATCAGTATCCGCACAGCCTGAAACGTCTCAGAGATACTTCACTTCCTTACGACACAGCTCACACTTATACTTATATTACAAAGTCAAGATTTTCCGGCGTAACCTCCTGTATGCTCCGCAGAGTTGACGAGTCTGCCAATAGCTATAATAAGGTAGATATAGGCAAGAAACCCGATAACACTTGGAACGAAATTAAGTTTGAAGATTATACGATTGAAGCAGGTCACACAATACAGCCTGCTCAGCCTGACCTTTATGTAGGCAGCAGTGTTTACTCCGCAGGCAAGGGTATAACCGCAGACGTTGCATACATTGCTCTCTATTACAGACCTAAGGCTACCTCATCCGATTACACCACCAAGTTCTCCGGAAACACCGTAACCGTAACATATGCGAACGGTATCGACAAGGACACCGCAGAGGCACTTGAAACTTACTACGGCAAATACTTCGGCGGCAACGTAACCGCGCTTACCGTAAACGGAAACGATGTTGTTATGACGCTTAAAGACGGTGTAACCGAAGTTACCGTTCCGAAACTTGTAAATGCAGACGGTTCGGCAACCTATGAAAAAACAATCGTTAATATCGCAGTTGCCCCGACTTCTCTCGCTAATAAAACCACAATCAGAGCAACATATCCCGCAGGTCTCAGATTCAAGGCTGCCGTAAAGAGCAAGTTCATGGAGGACAAGAGCCTTACCGAATTCGGCTATATCGTAGCAAGAGCAGAAAAGCTTGGCGACGCTGAGCTTACCGCAAACATGACTTCGGTCAAGACAATAGTTTCGCCGTCGTTCAAGAGGGTTGACGGAGAAGTAACCATCAATAAATATGAGGTTGGTACTGACAACACAACATTCGCAGCAGTGCTTGTAAATATCCCGAACACCAACTACGGCGATAAGTTCGCAGTACGTCCCTACGTTGTTTACGGCGGAGAGTATTACTACGGCAATACAATGAAAGCAAGCATACTTGAAGTTGCAGAAAGTCTTAAAGACGGCGCAACAGGCGATGTTCTCGAAGTTGTAAACAAAATCATAAAAGGCGAAGCACTTCCCGAATATAAAGGCTGATTGAAAGGAGAATATGCATGAAGAAGAATTACACCGAACCGGAAGTTCAAATGCTTATCTTGAAATCCGCCGACATACTGCTTGCCAGCGGAGAAGATACAATAATCAATGTATCCGATCTGTATGAACAAGAGACCGTTTGATCTCGGCAATTAGCTTTGAGCGCCGCTCCCAAAAGGAGCGGCGTTTTTATATGCGGCAAATTTTTTTGTGCAAAAAGAAAACCGCCCCGCGTTTGTCCGGGACGGAAAAAGTATTAAAAAGTAATGAGCCGTATTTTAAAGTCTGCGCAGATGAAAACCGCCGTCAACGTTGAATACCTGACCGGTCGAAAAATCGAACGCACCCGACGCAAGCGCACACGCGGCAGAGGCTATGTCGGACGGAAGCCCCCAGCGTTTTGTCGGAGTAATGCCGTCGGCGATCAGCACGTCGTATTTTGCGGTGACAGCGCTTGTCATGTCGGTTTTTATAATGCCGGGACGTATCTCAAACACCGGAATACCGTACTCCGCGAGCCTGTCCGCAAAGAGCATTGTCACCATGCCGATGCCCGCTTTTGATATGCAGTATTCTCCGCGCGAAACAGAGGACACGTCGGCTGACATTGAGCCTATATTGATAATTCGCGGAGAGTATTCGGGTTCAAGCGAGGATTTGTACTCTATCATAAGCTTTGATATTGCCTGTGTGATGAAGAAAACCGCCTTTAAGTTGGTATCCATGACAAGATCAAAGCTTTCTTGTGTGGTTTCGAGTATGTCGCGCCTTACCGGCGGAGCGATACCGGCGTTGTTGACGAGCAGATCTATTCTTCCGCAGTCCTTTACAGCCGAAATAAAGCTGTCGAGCGTGCTTTTTTCCTTTAAGTCTCCGTATACGTAAGTATATCCGTTTTCAAATTCCTGCTTAAAGCTGTTTTCGGTGTCCTCTCTGTAAGATGAGGCTGCGGCAATGATGTGATAACCCGCTTTTGAAAGAGCAAGCGCTGTCGCAAAGCCTATTCCGCGTGACGCACCGGTTACGAGAGCTGTTTTCATTGCTGTTATCTCCTTTTAATCGTTGTGGGACTTTTTGTAGTCCTTGTAAATTTCCGAATAGAAACGGTTTCTTATAATGCAGCCGCTTTTCTGAACGTTTTTCTTTAAGTATGAGCAGCCTCCGCAGGCAACACAGGAATTTTTGCCGTCAAAACTGCCGTTTATAATATCTCTTGCGAGGGACGGGTATGCAAATGACATTCTGCCGAATCCGACAAAGTCCGTCATGTCCTCTTTTTTAAGTCCTGCCGCGGCAAACGGAGAAAGTGCGCCGAGAGCCGAAATTCCCGTATCGACAAAGGCTGTATCGGGGTGCGCCTTTTTGATCTCGGCACAGCCGCCGAGTATTCTCGAAAGTCCCTGCACGGCGTTTGTTTTGGGCATATCAATTCCGCGCTTGTAGGGACGGGAAACGTCCGGATTGCGGTAAGGGCTTCCCATTGTGACGTTGATAAGCGTAAATCCGAAGTCCTTTTCGAGCCTTGATATTACGGCGTTGGGTTCGGTAAGGTCGTATTCGCGCCCTTCCTCTGAAGATTTTCCGAAACAGTATTTTCCGGGATAACCGTCGTAGACGTTTAGTCTGCACGCACGTATCATATTTTCTCCGAGCGCACCGTCTATTGCGGCTGCGCAGTCAAATAAAAGCCTTGTGCGGTTTTCAAAGCAGCCGCCGTAAATGCCGTCTCTGTCAAACGCGCTTAAAAGCTCGGAAAGAAGATAACCGTGGCAGCACTTTAAATCAACGCCGTCATATCCGCACTTTTCGGCAAGAGCGGCGCTTTTGGCGTACATTTCGGGAAGTGAGGCGAGATACTCGTCTGACGCGGTTTTCGGGGCGGCTGAACCGTCAATATCGGGGTTTACGTATGCCGCGATGGGCGACGGAGTGCCGTTAGGCTTTGAATAGCGTCCCGAATTTGTAAGCTGGAGTATTATAACGGGTTCGTATCCGTTTTGCTTTAAACATTCGGTTTTTATGCTTTCGGCAAGGCGCGAGAATTCATCGCGGTTTTTGCTTGTCAGCATAAGCTGATACGGGTTGCTCCTTCCCTCGGGACATACGCTTACTGCTTCAAGCCAGATAAGTCCCGCGCCGCCGTTTGCAAGCTCGGTGTAGCGCTTAAAGGTTATGTCGGTGGGAGTGCCGTTTTCTGCGTCCTGTCCCTCCATAGGCTGATAACATATGCTGTTGGGCGCATATTTGTTTCTGCCGAGGAATACTTTTTCGGAAAGCGCCGAAAAATCATCGCTGTACGGAATATAGGAGGTGCTGTCGGTTTTGTTTTCAAACGGCGTGTTTTTCAGAATCGAGCCGTAGTGTTCGTAAGTAGGGGGTGTATTCATATATCTCTTCTCCGATGTATAGTTTGCTTGTATTCTATAAAACAATTATAAGCAAGCTGAATGCAAAAATCAATGATTTATAAGACAAAAGTTTGCGTATAGTATAGACTTTGCCGAAAAATTATGTTATACTTCTGTAAAAGGAGGCTCGGAAAATGGAAAACGGTGTAAATGCGCACGTATCCTCCGGAATAAGCGCCGACTATTTCTGCGGAACGGGACGGAAAAACTTGGGTATGCACAGACACAACAACAGCGAGGTGCTGTTTGTGCTTGAGGGGCATCTCAATTTTCTCTGTGCAGACGATATATATAATTGCAGCGGCTGCTGTCTTATATTTTTCCGCGAAAAGAAGCTGCACACGACGGACGTCGATCCGTCAAAGCTCTACCGCAGATACAATCTCAATTTCCGTTACGGCGATATAAGCGACTGTATTGACTATGACGACGTAAGGGACGTTCTCGAACCCGACTGCCGTATACTTGCCGTAAATTCCGAAAAGGACAAGACAGAGCTGCTCTTTTTGTTTGACTCGCTGTGCTCTCTTTCAGATAAGTGCGGGACGGTCTATGACGGCATGAGAAAAAATCTAACCGCTCTCATACTTGCCAAAGCCTCTCTTATGGGAAAGGATTCCGGGCACAGAAACGACTGCGTAGTGCAGAGCTACATTACGGACGTCATACGCTACATAACGGATAATCTTGACAAAAAGCTTGTCATTTCCGACATTGCCGGGGTTTTCTTTGTCAGCCGTGCAAAGCTTATCTGCGATTTCAAGGCGGCAACCGGAATTACGATCGGCGAGCTTATCACGGCAAAACGCATAAAAAAAGCAAAAACGCTGCTTAAACAGGGCGTGAGCGTAAGCGCCGCAGCAGGAGAATGCGGATTTTCAAATACTTGCCACTTTATCAGAACTTTTAAAAAAACCACCGGAACCACGCCGCTTAAATACTCAAGAGGTGACATATAGTATATTTATATACATTTCGTATAAATTGTTACCGAATTAACATATTGTTCACATTGCTGCATTATACTTATTGAAACACGAAAGGAAAAACTTCATATGATTAAGAAGATAATGTCCGTACTTGCTTTATTTGCACTGGCTGTGTTTTTTTACGGCTGTTCGTCAAAGGGCGGCAGCGTTGTCGGAAAGTGGATAGACGCGGATACCGAGCAGATATACGAATATACCGCCGACGGATATTTTTACGAATATACAAACGAGAGCTTTACGTCGGATAAGACGCGCTATAAGGTAAAGTCCGGAAAGATCACATACTATATAGAAGACGTTCCCGAATCGGAATACTCGGTTAAATATGAGATAAAGGACGGCAATCTTGTCATAAACGGAACGCTTGTTTACAAACCGTATTCGGAAAGCGTCAAAACAGATAATTAATTTCCGAAATATAAATTTCCGTCTTAAAAAGGAGAAAAGATCGTGAACAGAGAAAATGCGAAGCGGCACATGGACGAAATCAATGATAAACTCACCCGGAAATATACAGGGCAGATTTACAGTTATACCGGCGGAAAACCGAGCTTGATTAACGACACTACGGACAACGTATACCGTGAATATGCAATTTTTTCGTATATCAAGGACAAATCAAAGAGAGAAATTTATGAAGATGAGATAGTTTACGCTGCGGACTGGTTTGAACATCCTCATCCTTACGGCAGAGAGCACAGGGGAGAGGCGGATTTTGAGGCTATACGTCTTGTGCCGCTGTTTTTCGAGTGCCCCGACGCGCTTACCGACAAAATGAAAGCCTCTCTCGAACGCTTTTTCCTTGTTCGTGACTTTTCGGCGCTGTATAAATCCGAAAACCATTCTCTTATGTACAGAGCGGCAAGATACCTTGCGTCTATTTACTATAAGGGACGCAAATTTGAGCAGTTCGGCATGACCGCCGAAGAAATTCATGAGAAAGATACGGCATATTTCAAGGAATTTTACGATTTCCGCGCACGCCGCGGCTGGGGTGAGTTCGACTCGCTTGGATACGGTGCGGAAATTATGCTCATAACCGCAATTCTCGCAAAGTATACCGATGATGAAATTGTCAGAAAACGCGCGTATATGACAATGGATATAATTCTTCTCGATATGATATGCGACGGAATAAACGGAATATACGGCGGAGCACATGGAAGAATATATGAAGGCGCGGCGCTTTCGGGTGTCGGCGGACTTACAAATCTATATGACTACTATTTCGGTTCTCCGTATGCAAAGAGCGTCGATATAGCGCCGCTTATGCTGCTTTCGGACTATGTTCCGTCTCAAATCGTGTACGACATTGAGTGCATGAGAAGATTTCCGTATGAAAACTTTGAGCAGAAACATCTACATTCCACCGAAAGCTGGGTAGGTGCTGAAATACGGCATGATTATCTCGATATGCTTGACGGAAAGGCTATATGCAAGTATACGTATGTAGATGAGGACTATGTTCTGGGAGCCGTAAACCACCAGGATCAGTATCCCGAAGAAAGCCCGGACAGATGGTATGCGCATCATCAGCAGCACGAATGGGACCTTACGCTTTGCGGCGGCAGAGATCATAAGATATTCTCACATCATCCCGGAGATCCGGGCTATCATCACATACATAACCGCTGGACGGGCGACTACGGCTGTCTTTGCAGCACGCATTACTGCAATAAAAATACGGCTGTAAGCATATACAATATCGAAAAGCAAAACCAGTTTGAGTATATAAACGCCTGCATACCGGTAAAATATTTCGATAAGAGAATTGACGACGGAAAGTATATGTTCTTGTCGTATATGGGCAGACTTTATATAAGCGTTTACTTTGACAACGGTTTTGCCGAAACCGACGACGCCGACTATAAGGGCATAGAGTTTATAAGTCCCGGCAGACAGAACTGCGTTGTGGTAAGAGTTGAAAAGCAGTCGGCGCACGCGTCGTTTGATGCGTTTATCGAACATATAAAGAGCCTTCCCGTGGTTTATGACAGACAGAAGCAGACCGTTGAATTTGACGGAGCAAAGGTCTGGTATCACGGAAATTCACAGAACGGCGTGGAAAACGTATATCCTTACGGATTTACCTACAATAACCCTTACGTAAAGAGCGTATGGGACAGCGGATATATAGAGTGCGGAATACCCGGCAAAAAGGTAATCTACGACTTTATAAGAGACAGAATAATAGCGGAGTAATAATTTGAAAAAGGTATCACTTTACACAGACGGCGCTTGCAGCGGAAACCCCGGTCCGGGAGGCTGGGGTGCGGTTCTCGTATACAACGGCAGAGAAAAGCGCATAAGCGGCGGAGAAAGATCGACCACAAACAACAGAATGGAGCTTACCGCCGCAATAGAGGGGCTTTCGGCGCTTACAGAGCCGTGCGAGGTACATCTTGTGTCAGACTCAAAATATCTTGTTGACGGCATGACAAAGGGCTGGGCAAGATCATGGAAAAGCAAGGGCTGGAAAAAGTCGGACGGAAAACCCGCGCTTAATCCCGATCTTTGGGAAAAACTGCTTTGCCTTTCCGAAGTTCATAAAATAACGTATGAGTGGATAAAGGGACACGCTGGACACGAATATAACGAGATCTGCGACAGGCTTGCGGTGGAACAGTATCAAAATCTGTAATTTTAAGATAGATCGAGATACGGTAAAACTTATCCTGTCGGACGGAGTTTCAATTTTGGGGCATAGACACAAACCGCAGATAACAGCAATAATAAAAGCGCAAAAATATATCCTGCACGGCTCGTTTTTTGAGTTTCGTGCAGGACTTTTGTTTATTGTTTTATATTTTCAGACCATGCTTACCTTGAAATTGTCAAGCAAGAAATTTACTCCGAGAGTAACTCCGGCAGGATTCTTTAGAGGATTTACAAATACGGTGATCTGATCCTTTGGCAGACCCGACGGGTGTATTTCGGGATCGTAGTAGGGAGCGACTGTGAAGGTGTATTCAAGGTGAACCCAGCCGTCGGAGGCGGAAACGCTTTTTGATGCTGAAACGGGGTGGTCGTATCTGTTTTGTATGTCAAGCTGCCGTATGTCATAGTATCTCGGATTGAGATTTACCGACGCGTCCTTTATATCCGAACCGTCCGAGAGGGAAAGCAGCTTTATGTCAAACGAAACCTTGTACGTGCAGGCTGCGGTAAAGGCTGTTTCCTGACGTATGTATGACCATGACGCGTCCGAGGTATTGGTATTGGTAACTGACCAGACGTGGTTCTGCGCGTTACCCGGATCCTGTATGCGTTCGACATTCAAGATGCTTGCGCCTCCGAAGAATGCGGTGCTGTCGTCGCTTTCGGCGTCGCCGTTTCTGAGTTCAAAGGGCTTTGTGTGCTTGTGCAGAACGAAGTTGTCAATACTGAAATCGGCTGACGAATAGGTCCCGTCGGATAGCTGTACCGGATTCATGAAAATTGAAAGTTCGTCTTTGACCTTGCTTTCGTCGGAATAGTACGTATCGTTTACGGTAAAGGTGTATTTTATATGAACCCAGCCGTCCGAGACGCTGAGAGTCTTTACGTTTTTCGCGTGATCGTAGCGCCTTTCGGGATCGGTCGCGGCAGTGTCAGCGTATCTCGGATTGAAATACAGACCGCAGCTTACCGAGGTGTCGCCGTTATGAAGTCCGTCAAGCTTTGCGTCAAAGTCGACGGTATAGGTTGTTCCGGCGGTAAATCGGTAATGGGTTCTTATGTATGACCATATCTGCGAATTCTGCCCCGTGACTTTCCATATGCGGTTAGAGCTGTTTTCGGGATCGAGAACCGATTTTACCGAGATATTGTTGTTTCCCGAATAGAATGAGGTGCTGTCGGGATTTTCCGCGTCGCCGCCGTAAACAGTTTCAAGCGTTATGCTCTTTGACAGCAAACGTACTTCAAGGCTTCTGTCTTTGGGTGCGTAGATATAATCGTATCCCGACTTTTTCAGAATACCTATAATCGGAATGACAGGCATTGCGTCATACAGTTCTACGGCTCTGTCAAGCTTTGACGGCTTTTCGTTTATGTAGACTGTGCTGCTGCCGACGGTAAAGACGTACTCGGTTCTGTCGGGTGCTCTGAGTTTTAAAATTCCGTCGTTTTTGTTCCACTCAAAGCTTATATGGAGCAGAGTCAAAAGGTGAGAATCCTCGCGCAGCGCAACATAAAGCTCCGACGGGAGAATTTCGCGCGTTTCGTCGAACTTGAGAGAAGCTTCCGTGCCGTCAACCGTTACGTTAAACGGTTTTTGTGAATCGGAATACTTCATAAATTCGATTTTTGTCACTTTTACGTTAGCATTGGTTATTGCACCGGGATCGAGACGGATAGAATAAATATCGTCCGTCCAAAGCGAATTTGAAGGTGTTTCTATATAATAATCCGTAAGTTCTGGAGTTTTTCCGACGCTGAAATCAAAGCCCTTTGCCTCATTCCATACGCTGTCGGTGCTTGTTCTGAAATACAGCTTTGCGTTAGACGCAATAGATGAGCTCATCTGTATGTGAATAACGTCAATGTCGCGCGCGGTTACGATTTTTTCGTAAGTCGAGCTTTTTTTATACCATATTTTCGGGTCGTTGCTTGAAGCAGTACCTGTAAAACCGTCGGAGGCAGAAAATCCTGCGCCTGCCTTGAAATCGGAAAATGAGAATTTGTTTTTTGCGTCGGAATCGGTAAGATTAAGACCCAAAACCGTTTCATTCGGCACTCCTGCGGTTTCTTCCGTAAGAAATTCACGTCTTAAATGCGTGTAGTAATCGGGGTAGAGCCTTGTTATGCGTTCTTTCTGCGCAGCTGTCGGCACTGTATTTACTGATGCGGAATATTGAGTGGGATTTTTTGCGAAAACCTTTGCAGCAGCGTCAAGATAACCGAAGCCGTATTTTTTTGTCGGGAACAGATAGTGTCCTTCGCCGTATTCGTTCCAGGTGTCGAACTGAATAAACTTTCTTTTCCACTGTTCGTTGTACGGCTTTGACGAAAATTTTGCCATCTGTTCGTCTCGGAACCATGTAAGCAGCGTTGTGAAATCCGCAGGCGACATGAGAGGCGTGCGCGACTGATTCCAGCCGATGATGTTAAAGCCGGTTCCGGCAAGCGCGAGCGCGTCAAGTCCGCTTTGTTTTGCAAGATTGTAGCCTGTGGTTATAAACTGCTTGTTTACGCCGAGGTCATACCCCATAGTGCCTATCGCATAACCCATAAGTCCGTCGCAGCCGATGTTTTTTAGCTTTGCGTTCTGAGTACCATTGTTTCCGAGTCCCGTGAAGGTGACTATAAGACCGTCATAGCCGAGAGACTTAATATCGTTTTTCATCCACGCTATGACTTTTTTTGTTCCATCTTCTCCGCCGCACATATCCATAAAGTAATTGGAGTTGTATATTGTAAGATAAGGCTTGTTGTCAATGGTGAAATATCGGCTGTCGGAGAAATACCATTCTTTCCAGTAGTTCCAGATGTTGTTTTTGAAGTTTTCAAGCGTGGTGTTTGGAGAATTTGCATTTTCCCACATTATTGAAAAGTCAAGCATATCGGAATATTTTGCGTTGAAATATCCGTCGTGGAAAGCGTCAACCATGCGCGGCTTTTTTATGGGTTCGACCGCGTTTCCGTCGGGAGTGTACCAGCACATATGATATGCTGAAAATCCGTGTTCGACAAGGTACTTTATTTCCCAGTCTATTTCTTCGGGACTGCCCTCGTCGTAGTAGCCGAGAACGGGAGTAAGCTCGTCGTATGACGAAATGTAGTCCCAGCCGTAGTGGGAACCGTTTCTCCAGAGGTTGCAGACGCTCATGGAGAGAAGATAGTCGGTTTCAAGCCTTTTTGGAACGGGGACATAGTCGTCATATTCGTATGCGCGGAAAACTTCGGCGTCGTCGAACCACATAACGGCGTCGGTTTTCGGGCAGAAGCCTATTTCGATACCGTTTGCGTATGTACCCGAAATCTTGATGTTTTCTGCGGCCGTCTTGCCGTCTATCTTTATAAGAGCCGTGCCCTTGTCAAAGTCGGCTTCAATGCGCACAAGCTGCCAGATGTTCTTTGAAAAATCGCGAAGGTGCGTGTTTCCGCAGTAAAATTTGCTGTCGGCTGTGTTAATTTTTATGACCGTGCCGCTGTCGGCAAGCAGGGAGATGTAAGCGCCGTCAGTAACGTCGGGCAGCAGTATGTAAACTTCCGAAACAACTTTTCCCGAAGTTTTCTCAAACGATTTGTACGCTTTTGACGTCTGATTTGCCGCCGCGGTCATTTTTGCACTGTATACGTCGCCCGTATTTACGGCGTTAGACAGTATCTTTTCGACTGCGATATTTCCCGTAACGTCCCATGACGCGCTTATACCCGAACCGGGTTCGTACATTCTGAAAACGTCGTTTACGAGATAGTCTCTGTAAAGATGGACTTGTTCGGCAATCACGGTTACAATACCCTTGTCGGTGGTCCCTACCGTGAGCTTGTTTATTCCGCCGTTTATGTTGCCTGTTTCAAACTCTCCGAGATAGTTTCCGCAGACGTAGACCTTGGCTTTCTGACTGTCCGTGTCAAGCTCCAGCTTTATACGCAGAACCGAGCCTGTCTCAAAGGAGGTATACGACGTTGCATTGTCGCTTTTGCCGTTCGCCCAGATTCTGCCGCCGTAGGTGGAGATTCCGAAAACGCGGCTGTCTGTTTCGTCCGAAAAATATAATTCAAGTCCGTTTTTGCCGTAATTGAGCGAGATAATTGTTTCAAGAGAAAGAACTCCCGAATACTGCGGATAAAACTTTCGGTATATCGAAACTCCGCTGTTTGTGCTTACGTCGGTGAGCTTGTTTGTGAAAGCGGTTTTTCCGCTGAAGCTTATATCGCCCGAATAATCGCTGTTCCAGCCGGACGCAAGATGCGGCTTTGATCTTACGGGAATGCTCATTATAAAGTCGTCTATGAGATAATAAGCCTCGCGGTTTTTGCCGCCTATCGAAAAACGCACCCTGCTCTGAGGAATACAGGCTCTTTCAAGAACTGTTTTTGCCTGCGAATAGGTTGTTGTGTCCGACGGAAAGAAATTCCCGTATGAATCTTTTCCGGTAAATATCCCGGCGTTGTAGAGCATGAGCGCCGCCGATTTGTAAACGCCTGCCGTGTCGGGAATGTCGGAAACGGAATTTATGCTTTCGGGCGGATTTTCACCGAAAGCCTTTGAGAGCATATAAGCAAACTGCGCTCTTGTTATGTTTCCGTCAAAGGACGGTATTACGGTGCTGTCGTAAAGTCCGTTTTTAAGCGCATAGCTTTTTGCCGAGGCGGCGTCGGTTATCACCGTATCCGTAAGCTCTCCGTTAAGGCTTGCAAAAAAGCGCGCGCACAGCATAACGGCGTTGTCGGTGCTTAAAGGATCGGACGGCTTTGCGGCGTTATCGAGATCCGAAAACAGATATGCCGTCTGCTGTTCTTCGGCGTATGCCGAAGTTTTGGCGCTGTCAGCAGGCGGTGCCTGCTCTGCGGACTGAGCTGTAAAGCAAAAAAGCGAAAGCCAAAGCGAAACTATCCCTGCCGCGATAAGTTTTGTTCTTTTCATGCGAATACTCTCCCCTGTGATATGTATTTTGCATTTTGTGAAAATTGAATATAAATATGAAAAATTATATAAGAATTTTACCACAGAATTTATTAACAAATATACATTTGCAACGTATTTTTTGCGCCGAATTTATGAAAATGAGTAGAAATTGTATATTTTTTCTTATACTATTGATTTATTTTGCGGCGGGTGATAAAATAATAATGAAAGTACATCATAATTTCAAAAACGAGGTATTGTTTATGAAAAATTTCGTTATTACCGTTGAGCGCGGATTCGGCAGCGGAGGAAAGACAATAGGACAGTCTGTTGCAAAGCAGCTCGGAATCAAGTATTACGATGAAGAAATACTAAAAATGGCGTCGGACGAGAGCGGAATTAATGAAAAGTATTTCATACGCAACGACGAAAAGGTAAAGCTTCCCGTTTTTGCGCGCAGAGGAGTGTTTGAGGGCGGAGTGATACCGCCGGACAGCAAGGAATTTGCGTCGGAGGAAAACCTGTTCAACTATCAGGCTCAGGTACTGAGAAAGCTTGCGGCAACGGAATCCTTTGTCGCTATCGGCAGAGCGTCGAATTTTGTGCTGGCGGATCTCGACAATGTTTTCAGCTTTAACATACAGGCTCCGTTTGACGTTTGCGTAAAGACGGTATGCGAAAGATTTTCGCTCAGCCCTGCTCAGGCTGAAAAGCGCATAAAGAAAACCGATAAAGAGCGCGCCGATTTCTACTATTACTATACGGGCAAGCGCTGGAGTGACAGCACGCAGTTCGATTTGTGCCTGAATTCGGACAGAATCGGCTGGGACGGCTGCGCCGAGCTTATTATAGAATATGTAAAGAACAAAATTAAATAACGTTTTTTTATAAAGGAAAATATATTGCCGCGGTCTGCTTTGCCGCGGCTTTTTTGTTTGTTCAATTCTTTCCCGCGTTAAGTCCGTGCTTTGTGCGGTACTCTGTCGGAGTCCCCGTATACAGCTTTTTAAACATCTTTGAGAACCAGAGCGCGTCCTTGTATCCGACAGACTGCGCGACTATGTTTACGGGCATTGTCGTCGAGGCGAGAAACTCCCGCGCATGAGCCATACGTATCTGCGTCAGGTATTCTTTTGGGGAAACTCCGCAGATCTCGCAGAAAATGCTTCGCAGATACGCACGGTCTATTCCGAGCCGCGAAGAAAGCGAGGATATTGTAAAATCGGGGTTGTTGAATTCGGATTCTATAAGCTGTTTTGCACGTTCGACATGAATTTCCTTTGAGGATTTCTCGTTTCCTGCGGTAAATCTGTGACTGTCAACGTAAAAGTAAGATAACAGAGAATATAAAAGCGCCGAGCCGCTGTATGAAAAGTCGGCAAGACTTTTGTCGTGTATTTTCTCCGCGTCGGCAATCAGACTGCCGTAGGGTTTTTCGGCGTCGAAAGCAAATATGTCGGCGTTCTGCGGAAGTATTATGTGTCCGAGTTCTTCGAGAATTTCGGGATCCGTAAAGTTTATCCACGCATATCTCCACGGATCTTTTTCGTCGGGCCGGTATGTGACGTATTTTCCGAGCCTGCACAGAAATCCCTGACCTGCGGATACTTTTTTGCCGCAGAAATATCCGCTGCCGGAAAGTACAAAGTGCAGCATATAGAAGGTGGATATGCAGCTTACGGGAGCTTTGCCGGGTTCACATTGCTCCATGCCGAAAGATGTCAGTCTGTTTCTTATCATGGTATCACCGCCGTTGTTTACCTGTGTTCAGTTTGCCGGTATATTGCACTGCATACAGTTTACCATATTATTACTGTTTTGTCCAGTAAAGAGTCACAAAAATCCATTGATAAATATAATGTGCGAGTTTATAATTATATTATAAAATGTTATGGTTTTATGCCATGCAAAACCTTTAAGGAGAGCAAAACAAATGGGAAACGTGAAAATCTCAAAAATCTTTTTTTCGGCACTGGTTTGTACACTTTTTGTGACACTCGGTGTTTTTGCCGACTGCAATCTCAAGTTTTACGACGGAGATGAACTAGTGAGACAGGCAAGTGCGGAAACCGGAAAGACCTATTCATATTACGGCGAACCCGTGATAAAGAACGGCAGTTATCTTGCCGGATGGACTACCGATAAGAACGACAGGATATACAAATATACCTTTACGCCGACAGAGGATATGACGTTTTATGCGCTGTGGCGTCCTGTAAAGAACACGGCTCTCGGCGAGAATGCATATCTCGGACTTGACGAATATTACGGTTTGCGCCCGTCAAACGGCTATATGGAATTTTTCAATGACGCAGAGCGCGGAAAAGTCGTAAAATACGTCAGAGGTTCCGGATACGCGTCGGTTCAGATACCCGTAAAGTGGGAGGTCGGCAGACGTTACAAGCTCAAATTTTACATGAGAGCCGACGAAGCAAATTCTGATGTTTACGGTAATTTCAGATATTACACAACCACCGAAACAAGCGGTGCCGGCGACCACAGCGTATATTTAAAACCTTTTATTGCAGGGCAGTGGACGCTTTTTGAAAAGGATCTCGATTTTACGGCGGAAAACTATGTTCCGACCGAATCAATGGACTTTTTCAGCATTTTCGCCGATCCGTACAACGGCAATCCGTATGATGTTTACATTTCCGAACCGAGCATAATCCCGTATTACAAAATTTCCTATGACGCAAACGGCGGCAGCGGCGCTCCGGAGGATTATTTCACGCTTGAAAAAAGCGTAACTCCCGGCAGCACGGCAATTCCCGTAAGAAAAGGCTTTGAATTCGGCGGCTGGGCGCTTAAAAAAGGTTCGGCAAACGCCGTAAGCAGTGTCGAAGTAAACGGAGACGTCACGCTCTATGCAATATGGACTCCCGTTTCGGCTCAGAGCTTTTTGAAGTATACTTTTGCCGACAGCGTAAAGGGCAGCGCATACGGAAGCATAAACATATACACCACCGACGAAACCGAGGACTATACAAGCGTACAGATATGCTTTGCTGACGACGACGGCATACTCTCCGGCTACACGCCTTTGTGCGACGTAACAATAGCCGACGGCGCAGCCTACTACAATCAGCCTTACGGACGTGCGTTCCCGAAAGAGGCGACAAGGCTTTGTGTGAACTTTAAGAAAGCTGGCAGCCCCGATATAAGCTATTGGTACACGATTCCCGAAAGCAAGCGCATGGACAGCGAAGAAAAGCCGCTGTTTACGGTATATTCGATCTCCGACATTCATCTTGCGAACGACTATTGGCCGGAAATGACCGTCAACCGCGCAAACGCCGTAAAGGATATACAGCAAAATGCACCCGATCTTGTTATAGCAAACGGCGACCTTATCGACAACGGCGTAGGCGAGAAGTTCTACACAACGCTTGAGAGCTGGTTTGACGAGAGCTTTAACAGCAAGGGCATACCCGCGATAGCCGGCATAGGCAACCATGAGTACGACAACTCGGCTTACCAGACAATAGGCTACGATTTTGACTCATTCAAGGCGTTTATTACAAAGCAGACAAACTTTGTTTCTGACAATTACGGCATAAAGATAAAGAGAACCGGCGACAACATATTCTATTCCGCGACCGTCGGGGATTACAAATTTATAATGATCGCCGTGCCTTATCCGACGGCTCCCGCCGACATCGGCGGAGTTACGTACAAGGTCACCGACGAACAGCTGAAATTCCTTGACGAAGAACTGTATGACGCGGAAAAGTCGGGAAAAGTTACATTTGTAATAAGCCATGTCGGTTTCGGCGAGCTTATACCGTTTACCTCAAGCGGAATACAGAATCCCAATGAGGTCGCGGAAATTCTCAACCGCCACGAAAACGTATTTTTTGCGTCGGGACATACCCACAGCAATCTCGGACTTGATTCCACGTTTGTAAGACCTTATGAAAACGGCAGGAACTTCACTCACTACAACGAGGGCTGTCTTGTATGGGCGTCCGGCGACACAAGTATAGGACAGCAATACGAGAAAAAATATTCCACAGGACAGTACATTGAAATCTATTCCGACAAGGTGCTTATCAAGGCGAGAAAATTCATGTCCGAAAGCAAGTTTGTATCCTCCGGGCTTTATATTATAGAAACAAAACGTGCAGGGCTGAAAACTCCCGAACCATCAATGGTTTATTCTTCTCTTGAAAACGGTAGCACGGTGACGGCTCTCGACAACGGAAACGCACTGCCGGACGGCGCAAAAACCGAATGGATAGTGAACGGAAATGTTGTAAGCAATGACGCAGTTTACACCGTAAAGGTACTTCCCGGATTCGGCGGAAGAAAGCTTATGCTGAGAATAACTTATACCGACGGAGCATATGCGTCGTGCGTAAGCGAAGATGCGTTCCCGAGCGTAAAGGTGACGTATGACTTAAACGGCGGTTACGGCGTAGATATACCCGAAGGCGAGGCGGTAGTCGGCGAAATTTACACACCATACAGCGGCTCGTATGTTCCGAAGTTTGACGGAAAGATATTTATGGGCTGGAGCACGTCGAAAGACGCTTCAAGAGCCGATATATCGGTTGAAATAAAGGGTGACACGACGCTCTATGCGGTTTACAGTGATGATCCCAAGTTTTATTTTGAAAACATGTCGGGGTGGATTCCGAACGGAAATGTTGCGGAGAGCCACCTTAAAGACGGAATACTGTACTATGACAACAGCGGCAAGAGCAGTCCGGACCTGAACTTTGAAATAAAAAATCTGTCGTTTGCGGCGGAAAAGTACCCGATAGTACGTCTGAAAGCCGGATTTAACGGCACAACCGGCGGAGATTCTATATATTTTGCGACAGCGGCGCAGGGATATTCGTGGGGAAAATCGAGAATTCCTCTTGCGGTAAAGGAAACGGCACAGGCTGACGGAATGAAGATTTTTGAGATCGACATTACTTCGCAGGCTTCCTGCAAAGACGCATGGACGGGCAATATAATTTCGCTCAGATACGATCCTTTTGAAACTCTCGGAGCAAACGGCATGACGGATTACCTTGTATTTACCGACAAGCTTGGTATTTTTAAGGCTGATCTTACCGTGACTGCGCCCAAGATCGGCGCAAAGCCCGATACAAGCGTAACTTTAAGCGAACAGAGCCAAAACTTTGCCGTAACGGGTGTAAAGTGGGACGCCGGCGGCGTGTTTGAATCCAACAGCGCAAAGCTTACGCTTACGCTGAAACCGAACGACGGATATGAGTTTACAACTTCCGAAGATATGCTGTATCTGTTTACTCTCAACGGCGAAAAATTTGACAGTGCGGCAATAAATTCCGACGGAACCGCAACTCTTACATACGGTTTTGTCGGCAAAAGCCAAACCGTTATTGAAATCGGAAACGGAGACACCGTATTTGTCCGCGACATTTCCGTTACTTCCGAATATGACGGCAAAGCCGATATTATAGCCGCTGTTTACGGTGACGACGGCAGACTTTCCACTGCGGCTGTCTCTCTCGGTGTCGCTCTTAATTCCGGCAGCATAACCGTAAAGTCCTCTGTTTCCGGTACTCTCAAACTCTTTGCCTTCTCCTCTCTTGATTCACTTAAATGCATACCCATTGAGTATTGATGAGTACGCGAGGGGTACGCGCTTTCTTTTTAAAAAGAAAGCTGCAAAGAAAACAGTAGCCCTTAATT
>URVJ01000027.1 GCA_900551295.1 uncultured Eubacteriales bacterium
CTGTTGGAATAAATGCGACTTTCTTATTTTCAATTTCTTCCTTTATCAGACTTCCTACACTTGAAAAGTGCGAACATAAAAACAGTTTCATCAATATTCTCCTTTATATATAAATCCCGATTTATCTTGCAAATATTATACCACAGAAACAGCGAGAAAGCAATCGTTTCCGACTGCTTTCTCCCATTTGCACAAATGTTATTTCACCCAAGTTTCAGTGTTGTTTGCTGAGTTTGCAAGATGTGTATTGGCTGCTTCCATCACATCTGTGTAATACCACATAGAATTGTTGCGAATATCCGTAAATTTGTTGAGTATGGATACATTCTTTGTGATGTAGCTTTCATCAGCTTTTCTGCCTGTTGCTCTGTTGACAACCGTTACGACTTCGGCTCTTGTGATAGCATTGTCGCCCTTGAATGTTCCGTCAGCGTATCCGTTGAGCCAGCCTGCGTGTTTTGCGTAGGCAACATCGGAATATGCCCAATAATTTGTTGCAACATCGGTGTATTTTACGGTGTAGCTGCCTTTCTTAACATCATTAAACAGAGAATTAAATCTAACCGTCATAGCCACAAACTCGGCTCTTGTTACGCTTTCGTTCGGCTTAAATGTATTATCGGAATAACCTTTGATGATACCGTATTTTTCAAGATAACCGACCTCTATTGCAAACCAACCTTTTGATGAAATATCCTTGAATGTCGCTTTGCCGCTGATGTTTTCACATTTTTTCTCGGAAATCAGCCTTGCGAATATCGCCGCAGCTTCGGCACGGCTCATATTGTTATCGGGTCGGAATGTTCCGTCATCGTACCCGAAAATATATGCCTTATGCTCTGATGCCGGAAGTATCAACATACCATTTTTATCGGTAGTGCCGTTAGCGGAATTGTTCTTTTTGTCTTTCAAAACGATAGAAACATCAGCCTTTGCGTTGCCTTTATTGCCTGTTGCCTTAATTGTGTAATAATTATCGCCCGTGAGGTCTGTGCCGTTCGGAAGTGTCAGCGTGATTTTGCCGTCCTTATCGGTTGACTTTGAAACAGATACATTTTTGCCGTTTTTGTCGGTTACGGTTATATTTGTAACATTTGTGCTGATATATCCGCCACCGCCTCCGTTTCCACGACTGCCGCCACCGCCGGAAGATGAGCCGCCGCCCGATGATTTAACAGGGAGCGTAACCTTGCCGTTTGCGTCGGTTGTGCCGCTCTTTTCGGTTGTTTTATCTTTAATTGTAACCGATACGCCCTTAACCGCCTTATTTTCTTTGTCGGTAACGGTTACGGTTGTCTGATTTGAGGTAGTCAAGGTCTTATCATCGGGAAGTGTAACGGTAATTTTGCCGTCTTTAATCTCGATAAAGGCATTTTCAATTTTGCCTTTTGTGTCCTCAACCGTGATGTTGTATTCGGCTTTGGTTTCCTCGGTATCAGTCTTGCCGTCACCGTCCGTATCTTTGCCCGGTGTTGTTTCGGAAATATCGGTTTTACCGTCTTTATCCGTTACACCCTCGGAAGTCGGAGGAAGTATAACAATTCCGTCTTTATCAGTTGTTCCTGTCAAAGACTTTGTTTCTGCACCCTCAACGGCTTTTTCCGAAACAATAACTATCATATCTTTAACCGCCGTATTATCGGCTTTTTTCGCAACTGTTACGGTAATTCTGTTTGCATAATCAAACTTAATATTTTCGGGAAGTTCAACAGAAATGTTTTCAGCGGTTTTTACACTGCCGTCCTCGTTCTTGATTTCCGCATTGTGCTTGATGCTTGCCTTTTCGATAGCTCCGTCAGCATTTTTTACAATGACGATATATCCGCTGACTTCGCCGTAACCGTTAAAATCGGTAACATCAATGTTTGTCGGCGGTACGGTCGCTCTGCCGTTTTCGTCCGTAACATTGCTTTCCGTTCTATCTGCTTTATCAGTGAAAATAACGGTCATATCCTTAACAGGTTTATCCTCGCTATCGGTAATTGTTGCGGTAATGCGGTTGCTGATGTCGATTAGGCTACCTTCGGGCAGCATAACATTTATCTGTCCCTCGCCGATAGTGATAAATGCGTTTTCGATAGGCTTGATTTTATCAGTGATTACAACATTGTAGCCGTTCACCTTTGCTTTACCCTCGCTGTCCGTCATATCCTCGGAAAGCGGCGGAACTACCATTTTACCGTTTTCGTCTGTTTTGTCTGTCAAGCTCTTTTCGGTTTTGTCCGAAACGGTAACGGAAATATCTTTCAGCGGATTTCCGTCTTTGTCGGTTACGGTTACTGTAATGCGGTTTGCATAGTCAATATTCGTTCCGTCCGGCAATGCTACTGAAACAGTGTCATCATCGTTCAGCTTTACAAAAGCGTTGGAAATTGCACCGTTTTCATCATTTACGAAAACATACATTCCGTCAATTCGCACTTTGCCCGTGTCATCGGTAAAGCCGTCCTTTGCGGTCGGAAGTGTGATTTTTCCGAACATATCGGTTACACCTTTTTCGATGTAGTCCGCATCGCCGAGAGTTATAACAGTAATGCCCATTTTCGGTTCGCCGTGCTGGTCGGTTATTGTGATGATAACAGGTGCATCACTTGTCGGCTTAATGCCGTCCGGCAAGTCAACAACAATGTTATTGCTCTCACCGATATACACATCGCAATTCGGGATAACAACATTCATCTTGTCGGTTACTTTGACAACAAAGGTGTTTTTCTTGTCCTCATCATCTTTGCCGACAGTACCGCTGTTATCTCCTGTGGAGGTCTTATTGTTCGGCACTTTAAGCTGACCGTTTTCGTCTGTTTTGCCTGTTGCTGCATTGTTATTTTCATCATAAACAAAAATCTGCAAGTCCGCTTTTGGCTGCTGACTTTCGGTGTTTATTGCCGTTATAACCATCTGATCCTCGTAGTCCAGAAGTCTGCCGCCCGGCAGTTTGATAGTTACATTATCATTGATGTCGATGCTGATTTCACTATCAAAAATCGGTTTGCCATTTGCGTTGGTTACAAGGATAGAGAAATCTCCGACCTTTGAATTGCCGTCCTCATCGGTGCGGTCTTTCTCCACAAGCTGAGGAATTGCGGCTCTTGAAAGCACCTCACCGCAAGTTAGGCACTCAATATGCTTTTCTCCGGCGTGTTCGACAGTAGCCGCTTCATCAATTATCCAATCGGAGGGTTTATGACCTAACATATCCTTGTAGTCGGCAGTATATGTCTTTCCGCAGTTCTCACAAGTGTAGACAGTATATCCCGATGCCGTGCAAGTCGGCTCGGTTACATCTGCAATATAACTGTGGGCGATTTTATCGGTGTAATCGCCTTTGTAGGTATCGCCGCAATCGCAAGTGAAAATGGTATATCCCATTTTGGTACAGGTCGGAGCAATTACGGTTTTTGTGTAATTATGATTTTTATGTTCGGTATAATCACCGATGTACTCCTTGCCGCAGTCGGGGCAAGTGTAAACCGTGTAGCCGTGTTCGGTACAAGTCGGAGGAATAACCTTTTTGTCATAGTTATGCTCGGTTTTATCCGTGTAGTCCGCAACATAGCTATCGCCGCAGTCGGCACAGGTGTATGTGGTATATCCAAACTCCGTGCAAGTCGGTTTTGTGATTTTCGCCTTGTAATTATGCGGTATCTTTTCGGTATAGTCCGAAATATAGCTATCATCACAGTCTACGCAAATATATCTTGTAAAACCGTGTTCGGTACAAGTAGGCTCTGTAATATTTGTATTGTAATTGTGCGAAAGTTTATCCGTATAATCGCCCACATAACTGTCATCGCAGTTATCGCATTTGTATTCCGTATATCCCATAGCCGTGCAAGTCGGTGAAATTACATTTTCGGAATAATGATGTCCTTTCGGAAGTTCAAGTACAGTTTCGCAAACGGTACATATTTGCGGCTCGGTGCAAGTTGCAGCTTTGCCCGGTGTGTGTCCTTTTGCAGAGTCAGCTTTTATCATCTTTTCTTTGCAATTCTTGTTTGTGCAGTGATATTCGATTACGCCATCAGCGGTACAAGTGGAGAAAGTAACGGAATGTCCCTCGTCCCAATTATGACCTGTCGGCTCGGTGTAGTCGCTGACATAATTTAAGCCGCACATCGAACAAGTCGAGGTTGTGTAGCCTTTATCCGTGCAAGTAGGCTCTTTGGTAATTCTTTCGTAGGAATGTGAAATAATCGGCGTCATATCGGTTATATATGAATTGCCGCAGATTTCGCAAATATGATTTGTATAGCCCACACTTCTGCAAGTCGGCTGCACATTTTCAGTTTTGTATTTATGCTCGCCGACAGGTGTTGTTTCCTCATAAAAGCTGCCGCATTTGTCGCAGAGGTTTAATTTCAAACCACCCTGTTTGCAAGTAGCCTCTCTTATTGTGATTGCCTTGTAGTTATGCCCGGTTGCCTTTGTGTAATTTCTCTTGTCGAGATTTCCGCAGCCGTCGCATTGCCAGCGTTCATAACCGAGGTTATCGCAAGAGGGGGCAACGGTTTCAAGATATCTGTAATCGTGTTCGTGCTTTTCGGGAAGTACGATTATTGTACTGTCATCATCTTTTTTATCCTCCAAAAGCCACACATAACTAACACCGTTTTCAACCATTGTTTCGCCGTCATATTTGTAGCTGATTTCATAGTAAACAGGGTAATATCCGGCTTTGGTGTAATTCGGTGCAGAGGTCATATAGCAATCGGAAGCCGATGTTCCGTAGCGAATTTTGGTATGCACTCCGCTATCGGAAAGGTCGGACACGCTTACCGTATGTGCGTCCCCGTCCGCTGTTCCGTAATATGAAGATACAACCGACTTTGCCGCAACATATTCACTTGTAGTAAAACCGCACTCATCGCACTTTTCCGTGAGATAAAAACGGTTATTTCCGACCTGTCCGTCAATCGTGCTTGAAAGGTCGTGCGACTCCTTCTTGGTGGTTGCTCTTGCGTAAGTGCCTTTGCAGAACTGACAGTATTCGCCCTTTTTGAGTATCGTTGTGTGCTGATGCTCGTCATACGGCTCATAGGTGGTGTTATCAAAATCAATATAAAAACTGTGGTCGCACGGATTTAAGCTATACACATTTTTATTAAAGCAATATGCTCCCGGACCATCGGAGGGATTAAGTGTACCGCATATCTGACATATTGCCTTTGTCCAATGTGAACCGGTGTAGTATGCATCAACACCCGGATAACCGTCATTAAGATTACCTTTTGAAACATCATCTCGACAGGTTCCGTCCGAATACAATATGCCACGGTTTAATGCCGTTTCGCCGCTTTTTGTATATTCGGGAACTCTGTACGAAATTGCAAGCGTGTCTTTTTTGCAAACGTGGCAATACTGTGCGCCGGAGGTAACTACCGCATTTGCGTCCAATTCGTTTGTCCTGTTGTTGGTTTTAAGCCAATTATCTGCCGGGTCAACATAAGTGTTACTTTGTGCTGCAAACACGGAAACGGGAAGTGTTCCGGCGATAAGCACCACCGCAAGCAACATTGAAATAACCGATTTCATAGAAAAATGTTTGGTATTCATAAAATTATTCTCCTTTTCGATTTGTATTTTGATTTTTGATATAGAAAGAGCCGCCATATTTACGGCGGCTCTCGGTAGCGTGGATATGTAAGTATCATTTACTCTCGTCCTTTCTGCTTTTTCTTGCGTTTTTTCTGCTGCGGCTGCTTGTGTTGTATAGCCTTTTCCTTTTCGGGAGCAGGCTTTTTCTTTTCTTCCAAATCAGCCTTTATGTCCTCAATCTTCTTTCTGACCGAGGGTTTAGTACCGTTGCCCGTTTTTGCCGTATCCTCGAATGAGATAGATTTGCTCCCGTGCAGATTTTCGTTTGTTTTCTCCGCACGGGACGGACGGTTTTTTGAGTTTTCGTCCTTTGTATTATCCGATGTAACCTCCGTCTGTTCGGGGACTTCCGGTTCAATTTCGTGTTCCGTTGCGGAATATCCGAGCTTTTCCATAATGTAATTAAGCCGGGGTATATCGTCTTGAAAGGCGATAACATCGCATAAGCCGTTATCATTTGTCTTGTCCGCAACAGGGCGGTACATAATGCCGTAGTTTTTCGCTTCGGCATTGAATTTTTTAAGGTCGGTTTCCTTTATCTGCATAATACAAAGCTGCTTGCCCGTTTTCAGCATTTGCTTTAATTTTGCAATGCCCTCGGTCTTGCCGTCATCGTTGGCAAGTGCCATAACGATTGCCGCAAGATTTTTAACGCCGAGTGCGGTTAATTTAACCGCCGATTCTGTCATTTGTATCGCTTCTTTTGCCATTAAATCAGCGACTTCTCCGCTTGTGTTCATTTTCTCTCAGCTCCTTGTCTGCCTGTTTCTGCAAAGCGAGTGCCTGCCGTTTTTTCTCGGCAATTTTATACGAGTCCTTAAATATTGCTTTGCAAAGTCTGATTTCTTTTCGGATTTCATTAAGCTCCGCATTGATTTCTTTCGCTTTTTCTTTGACTTCATCACAATTTTCATCATTCCTTTCGTTATAGAGCGTTTTTCGCCGTGCGATTAAATCGTCAACCTCGGTTTCCTTGGATTTTTGATATTTTTGCAAATCTTCGCCTGTTTCAATATCGTGCGAAAATAAGAATTTGAACTGCCGTTGGTAACGGTCAAATTTAATCATTTCCTCACGCATAAAAAATGACACCCTTTGAGGTGTCTGCTTACGCTGAATTTTTTTGAATAAATAGAGGTAGTGAAAGTAGAGGGCAACAAAGCCTTTTAACTTTTTGCCCTTTACATCTTTAATGTTACCTCTGAATTTATATTGCTTCTTCGGCATTTCGGAGGGTGCGGCGGTGATAATGCCGTTTCGGGTTGCGATAATTCTTTGCAATATTTCCGCTTCGCTGTAACCCTTGCCGAGATTATCGAGCCTCATCGGGCGTTTTGCGTTCGGTGCGATTATTGATGTATATTTGATGTTTGGACCCTTGCGGTGTATAATAAACCCACGCTTTTTTAGGTTCTGCCAAAACTGCTCCATTGTGTATGAGCATTTTATAATCTCATCAATATCACGGCGGATACTGCCACGAATGGTTGGTCTGCCTTCCTTTAACGCAAGCCATTCCGCATAGTGCATACCTCGCCGATGTGGATTTTCAATTACCGAAAGACAGTTTTCAATACAAATAGCGTCCGATATTCCTCGAATGTCTATGAAATAGTCCTTGAAATTATTTCGGTATTTGTAACCGTCAATATATGAAACGGCGTTTATTATTATGTGGTTGTGCAAGTGCTTATGGTCAAGATGCGTTGCAATGACGGCTTCGTATTTATCCGCAAATAACCGTTCGACAAGCTCCTGTCCGCACCTGTGAGCAATTTCGGGCGTGGTTTCAAAATCCTTGAACGACTGCACCAAATGATAGGCAAGCACACCGTTTTTGCGACCGCTTTTTCCGAAAAACTCTTGTGTTTCCATCATTTCTGAGAAGGCTTTGTCTACCGTGCAGTTGTACGCCTTCACATACTTGCACTGTTCCGTCTTGTCATTGTTCTTGATATATTTGATTACGCCCTCGACCGCTTCAATGTTAGGTTGGATTGATGTCTTATCGGGATTTGCAATGTATTTAAGGCTTGTGTCAAGTCTTGATTTGACCGACCATATTTTTGTAATTGCCATCAGCGTACACTCCTTACAAGCCGCATAATTTCATCTTGCATTTTGAGGACTTCCTCAATTTTATCTGCTGAAATATGCTTTTCGGCGTTTGCGATATGCGCTATCTGATTTATGTTGTTGCCGATAGCGTTTATCTCTCGCAAGAGCTTTACATATTCATCGGGCGGGCGTGGGCGAACTTCTTTTCCCATAATCAGTTTACGGATATACGGCTCCATTTTTAAGGCACAAGCAGCGGCTTGTGATTTTAGGTGTTCTTTCTCTTTTTCTGAAAGACGCACCAAAACGGCAGTAGTCCTATCCATTAAAAATCACCTCATTTCATTGCCGACAGGCGGGGTATTAGGGGTGTAGCCACTAACAAGCGGGCATTTTTTATAGCAAAATGCCGTGCTTGCTAATACAAATGCTCCGCATTTGCCCCGTCCGATAGGCTTTCAAAGCTATACTTCCATAAATCGTATTCCTCCGGCGATATTTTATCGGCTTTCAATTCGGTTTGCTTGTTATGCCAACATTCAAGCATACTTTTTAATTCGGTATCACTTGGCTCAAAAAACATAAAAACACGGTTGTTATGTTTTCCGATATATAACGGAAATTTATCATCGAGCTTAAAAAGCGTGTGCATAATTTCTATGTTGCTTGTAAGCGACGGCGGTGAGAGAGCATATTTACTTATGCCGAGTGCGGATGCCAACCGCTTTTTTATTGCCGTTGTCGGAACGGCACGGTCGGCTTGATATTGCGAAATTCTTACATCTGCACCTTTTGTAAAGCCTGCGGCTTTTCCCAATTCAGTCAAGCTCATTTTCCGTATCTTTCGGCATTTGCGTATTACTTTGCCCACGGTCATTTTTATCATCTCCTTTGTTTGATATGAACATTTCAAATAAGTCCTCCGGCGTTATCATTCCGCCGAGCGTTGCCTCGTCATCCTCGCAGGGGACACCAACACGGTATAAGTGTAATTTTGCAACATCATTTTCGTTTTTGCCATAAGCTGCAATTTCGGTAAACACCTCGCTGTCCTCCGATAAATCTGTCTGCAAAATATCTGTGTTTGCCACAACATTGCACATAAGCTCTGCGGCTTCTTTGGCAGAGTTCGCAACTACGCAGAATTTGCGAATTTCCTTTGTTTCCACCATTACCGTGTACTGTTTTGTTTTCATTTTTGATTACCTCATCTTTCATAAATTTTTGTATCAAAAAAGCCTGCCATATGGGCAGACTGATTTGCGTGTATTACCGTTCCGGCTCGGATCGTTTTTCCTTTTTTGCCTTTTCGTGTTCTTTTACAAGGTCTTTTGAAAAGTCGTCAACCGTATCTCTGAGCATATCCATATATGAACAGTCATTTTTAAGCCATTCATCATAGCAAGCCGATAGTGGTCTTTCGAGTCTAAGCAACGCTTTAATCTGCTTGTCATCAAGAAAGTCGTCCTCAAAAAGCATTAGAATATCATCACGCATAACTTTCTCATACGCCGACTGTATAATTTTCTCCGGCGATAAATGTTTTAGGTTTTCAACAAAATCATTCTGTTCATTACTCATTTTTTCGTAAAGTAAATCTTTAATTGTGTCTTTTGGTTCCATTAAAATCAACCTTTCTTTTTTGTATTTTACCTTGCCATAGCGTATTCACGCTTTTGCTGCGGCGCTTGTGCATCGGAAACATCGGTGTCGATAACATTATCGTCCTTTTTATCCATTTTGAGCAGCGCTTCAACTGCGGCAAGGCGTTTTGTTTTTTCCTGCAATTCCGCCTCCTGCGGAAACGCCCGTTTTGCTTCAACCTTTGCGGTTTCGTACTGCGTATTGGTGTTTGCGAGTTTTTCTTTTTCGGTTTCAAGCCGTTTTTCAAAACCGTCCAAAGCATTGTCGATACGCTGGATATTGCCGAACACATCTGTTCCGAGTTCAACCTTGTACGACAAGCTCCCGACAAGGGTTACATAGAATAATTTTTGAAAACTGTCAAAGGAAAGTTCCATAGAAAAACCTCGGTAGTCACCGATGTTCACCGGCTCCTCCGAGGTCATCTTTTTGCAGCGTTCAATGAGTGCGTTACCCGCTTTTTCCTTTTCAAAATATCCAAACCCGTCAATTGTCATTGTGTTGAATTTATCCTCAGCCTTCGGATACTGCTTGACTGTTTCAATATCCTTTTCAAGCCCTTTTATTCTTGCTGCGATTTCCGCAATTTGTTTGGGGTAGAATTTCACAACCTTATCTTCAAGGTCGTAAATCTGCGACATAAAAGACGATTTTATCAACTTCAGCTTGGATACCTCCATATCAAGCTCCATCTTTTCCTTAATGTGCGGATTACCTGTCGAGAGTGCCTTTATCTCCGCAAAGGACAGGGCGGTTGGGTCAATATCGTCCGCAACTCTGACGGGAGATTTTGAAGTAAATATCTGCGATATGAATTTCTGCTTTTGCTCCACCGTCTGCCACATATAAGTGTCAAAGGTTCCTTTGGTTACATAACGGTAGATATGCACTTTCTCGTTTGTATTGCCTTGTCTGATGATACGCCCTGCTCGCTGTTCGAGGTCTGCCGGACGCCACGGGCAGTCAAGGTCGTGCGAGGCATAGAGCAGTTTCTGCACATTTGTTCCGGCACCCATTTTTGAGGTAGAGCCGAGAAGCACACGAACATCACCGCTTCGCACTTTCTTGAATAATTCATCTTTTTTAACCTCTGTGTTTGCGTCGTGAATAAAAGCAACCTCATTTTCGGGTATGCCTTTTTGGAGTAGCTTTTCCCGTATGCTGTTATACACGGAAAATGTTCCGTCCGATTTCGGTGTAGATAAATCACAGAACAAAAGCTGTGTAGCTTTTCTATCGGCAGTATCTTTCCATATATCATACACACGGTCGGCACATACCGACACCTTTGAGGTTTCATCATCGGGGAGCATAGGATTTATCATTCTTTGGTCGAGTGCCAATTTTCTGCCGTCGTTTGTTATTTTCAGCATATTGTCAACACTCGGATCAACAGTCCTTTTACGCACTTCCTCAGCTCGTTCGCCAAGCTCGGCAACCATATCTTTTTGAAATTGGGTCGGCTCTGCAACCTCGTTGTGATATTCAACCTCCGGCACAGGCAGATTCAGCATATCCGCCGTCTGAATATCGGCAACCTCTTTGAACATTGCAATGAGTTCGGGCAGATTAAAGAATTTTGCAAACCTTGTTTTCATACGATAACCACTGCCTTCGGGTGCAAGCTCCATTGCCGATACGGTTTCGCCAAAGGTAGACGCCCAGCTATCGAAGTGCTGTAATCCATGCTCTTGGAGCGATTTATACTGCAAATACCTCTGCATAGTATAAAGCTCAACCATTGAATTACTCACCGGAGTTCCCGTTGCGAATATGACACCTTTGCCGCCCGTAAGCTCGTCAAGATACTGTGTTTTCATAAACAGGTCGCTTGACTTTTGTGCCTCGGTCTGTGCGATGCCGCCGACATTTCGCATTTTTGTGTAAAGGAAAAGGTTTTTGTAATAATGTGCTTCGTCCACAAATACTCTGTCAACGCCGATTTCTTCAAAGGTAACAACATCGTCCTTGCGTTCTTGGTCATTAAGTTTTTTTATCTTTGCTTCAAGTCCTCGTTTGGTCTTTTCCATTTGCTTTACGGTGTAACGTTCCGCATTTTCGGCTTTGGCTTCGGCTATGCCGTTCAAAATCTCATCAAGCTGCTTTTGAAGTATTGCTTTCTGCCGTTCTGCCGACATCGGTATTTTTTCAAACTGACTATGCCCGATAATAACCGCATCATAATCGCCCGTTGCGATACGACCGCAGAATTTTTTTCGGTTTTTCATCTCAAAATCTTTCTTTGTCGCAACAAGGATATTTGCCGCAGGGTAAAGCTGCAAAAACTCGCTTGCCCATTGCTCGGTTAAATGGTTGGGTACAACAAAAAGAGATTTGTTGCACAGTCCGAGCCGCCTTGATTCCATAGCGGCGGCAACCATTGTCCAAGTCTTTCCGGCACCCACGACGTGACCTAAAAGCGAATTGCCGCCGTACATAATTCTTGCAACAGCGTCCTTTTGGTGCTTTCGCAAGGTTATTTCGGGGTTAATGCCGTTAAAGGTGATATGCTCGCCGTCATATTCACGAGGTCGGATAGAGTTAAAGCGAATACTGTAGATTTTGCAAAGCTCATCACGCCTTGCAGGGTCTTTCCATATCCAATCTTCAAAGGCTTGCTTGACAGCCGTTTGCTTTTGCTGGGCAATGGTCGTTTCTTTGACATTTAATACCGCCTTTTTAGTGTTGTTTTCATCATACACATAATCAAATATACGCACATCACGCAAATTAAGAGAGTCCTCGATAATTTTATAGGCACTGATACGGTTTGTACCGTAAGTATTGGTAGCCTTAACGCCCTTGTCGGCACTTTTGCCTTGAATATTCCATTCGCCTGTTAATTCCGAGTATTTCACATCAATTTTGCTCCTTGCGTAATAATTGGGAGAGAGCAGTTCAAATACAAATTCCTTGATGTATTCTTCCGGTATCCAAATTGTACCGAGCTTTACAGAAATCTCGCTTGCGGTCAAGTCCGTCGGCTGTACCTTTTTAAGATATTCGGCGTTAATGCGGTATTCGGCATCGTTCTCCGCCAAACTTTCCGCTTGACTTAATTTTGCACGAACATTGCCGGATAAATATTCATCGGCGGTTAGGTATTTCGGCTCGCTTTCGGAGAATGTTTCGTGTTCGGGGTTTAAGAAGATTACACCCTTTAAGTCCGCATAAAGCTCCTGTTCGGTCTTGCCCGACAGTGTTTCCATAAAGGGTATGTCAATTTTCGCCTTTTCCGCCAATGACACCGCCAACGCTTCATCTGCCGTATCAACCTTTGTTACCTCGTGTTTGGCTCGGATAGTTCTTTTGGTGAACATATCCGCCTTGCGTTCAAGGTTTCCGTTCTCATCAAGAATTTCCAGAGAACATAAAAGGAAGTAACTGCTGTCCTCCGAAAAGGCAAGAGCATTGCCACGGGAATTGATAAGACCGTATTTTTTTGTATAGTTATCATAAAGCGTGTTGAGCTTTGCCTGCTGTGCCTTAATTTCATCATCGGAATAATTTTCCGTCTGATACTCAATTAAAGTCCTCACGCAGTCCCGAAGTTCTATCATACCTTTTACACGGTTTTCAGCCGTTGCGTTTAGCTCAACCTTACGCATAAGGCTGTTTTCTCTGAAATACACATCACCGTCAACAACCGTAAAACTGAAATTTCTGACATTCGGGTCTGCCGGGATTGTTATTTCCTCGTCATTGGAAATATCGTCAAATTCGTATTCGGTAATGCTTGCGTGAATATTTTGAATTGCACCATCAAGCTGCTCGGCAAGCGTTGTATCTTCATTCGGAACACAGGTAAGCTCCGGACCGAAAGGACCGCTGACCTCCTTTAATTCACCCATAACCATATCGGGGTTATCAAGAAAATACTGATTTATAGGTTGTCCTGTTTCGTGTTGACCGACATTTACCCATTCGGGCATAATATCCGTCATACGCTCTCGCTTTTGCAAAAAAAGAATGTCCGCCGTAACCTCTGTTCCGGCGTTTTTCTTAAAGGTGTTATTCGGCAAGCGGACAGCGCCGATTAAATCGGCTCTTTGAGCAATATATCTGCGCACCTTTGAAGTACGCTTATCCATAGTGCCGGAGGAGGTGATAAAGGCTATAACGCCGCCCGGTCGCACCTTATCCAAAGTTTTCGCAAAAAAGTAATCGTGAATAAGGAAATTATGTTTGTTGTATTTCTTGTCAAGCAGCTTAAAATCTCCAAAAGGCACATTGCCGATTGCTACATCGAAAAAGCTGTCGGGAAGTTCGGAATTTTCATAGCCTTGTATCGCAACGGAATTTTTCTGATAAAGCTGCTGTGCAATTCTTCCCGTAATACTGTCAATTTCCACACCATACATTTTACTGTCGCTCATACTCTCCGGCATAAGTCCCATAAAATTACCTATCCCGCACGACGGCTCCAAGATGTTACCCTGCGTAAATCCCATATTGGAAAGCGCCTTATACATTGCCTTGATTACAACAGGCGGAGTGAAGTGTGCCGTGAGCGTTGATGCTCTTGCCTGCTCATACTCATCGGGCGAAAGCGTTGTATATAGCTCCTTAAATTCCTCCGACCAAATTTCTTTGGATTCGTCAAATGCGTCTGCAAGACCGCCCCAGCCGACATACTGTGATAATATTTCCTGTTCTTCTGAAGTGGCAAGACGGTGTTCAAATTCAAGATTATGAAGTAAATTTACGGCATCAACATTCCTCTTAAATTTCTCTTTCGGTGTACCGTAACCGAGTTCATCATTTGTAATTTGGAAATTGCGTCTTTCCGATAACGGTATTTTGGGATATATAACCGTGTTTTGCACTCTCTGCGGCTTTGCCTTTTGAAATTCCGCCGTAAGCTGCGGTTTTGCCTGTTCCGCAATTATGCTCTTGACAAAATCTATGCTCTCGCTTCGGAATATTGGAAAACCCGTACTGTTTTGAAAGGTTATATCCTTTAATGACACCTTGTTAAAGTCAGTATTTACGCTGTCTACAACAAATTTGCGGTCATCAATAGTGAGTTCCGTTCCGATGAGGTTTTCGGCGGTTTCGGTTGGCTTTTCTGCCTGTGTTTGCTCTGTTTTCGTCTGTTGTGCCTGTTCGGGTATAACCTTATCCGCTGACAAAAGCCTTTTATATTTCCGGTTTTCATCGGCAATTACAACATCATACCCGGCATAGAGCAGCTTATTTGCGTATTCGTCAAGAATATACTTCGGAAATCCGCACATTTTGTATGTGTTATCTTCGATTTGTTTTGAGGTTAAGACTATATCAAGCACCTGTGCCGCATTTTCCGCATCTTCACCGTAGCTTTCGTAAAAATCACCGAGAGGAATAAGGACAACGGTTTTTCCGTTATCGTCTTTGTGAAGCTCTGCAAGATATTCGGAGAACGGCTGCTTGGGTTGTTCCTTTGTTATGGCATTGTATAACTCTATCTCGTTTTCGGTTATATCGTAATTTTCGCCATAGTCAAGCTTCATTTCAACGCTGCCGACAAGTTCTTGTTTTTCCTCGTCCGACATCTCTGCAAGCTGTTCTGGTATGGTTTCTTCTTTGACCTCCTCAATTCTGTCGATATGCGGAAACAGGTTATATTCGCCGTTTGCATATTGTTCGAGGTCTTGTACCGCTGCTCGCCTTAAAGGATAACTTCTTAAATCAGCCGATGTTTCCGCAAGCAGATTTTTTAAGTCCGTAAGCATTGTCTGCGTTTGGACTTTATTGTTCAGCTTTTGCATTAAAATGTCTTTTGTTTTATAATAATCCGCATCAGACGGGTACGGCATAATTGTATTTTCGTCGGTATCATACATATAGGCTTGACGGATTTTGAGAATAAGCTCCTCTTTTTCATAATTCGGAATGTTTTTAATTTCCGCTTCATTCAGATAGTTTCGGCTTTTTATGAGCCTGTCAGTATGCTTTTCGGCTTCACTCCACGAAATCTGTATTTTTGCATACGGTTTTGTCAAGTCCTCGTGACTGAAGGTTATCCCTTTGGCATCGTGATTTTCGTTGTATAACCCGGTATAGCTGCCGCCCCAGCCGTATTCGTTTTTAAGAAAAGTTATTCTTTCTTTTTTGTCTGTATGCGTATCAAAGAAAGTATATATTCGGTATTTTCCTTCCGAAACACCGCTTCCTCGCTTAAACATATTGTCAATTTCATCTCTTGAAATAAAACGCTCCGGCGGGGTATAGGTAAGCTCCTGTGCCGTAAAAGTTTTTCTTGTGATATACAACTCCGCAACAACATTGTTTGTTTTGTGTGGGTTATACCATTCATATCGGGTAATATCCAAGTTTTCATCATACAAATCCGACAGTTTTTGCGTAACCGACTTTATCTCGTCCAAGCCGGCGGAGGTTTTCAAGTGTTCGGCTATTTTATCTGTTTCTTCAGGGTATCCTCCGACAAATGAAAACACATCAGCCGTAAAATAGTCTTTTAATTCGGGATAATCTTCCGTATTCAAATTACGACGCATTTCCCACACTGCATCCGCAGCCTTTTTACGCTCATATTTATCCATTTGCAAAAGCGTATCTTTGGGTGCAAATCTTCCCAAGTCCAAAAGCTCGTCAATGCGCTTTGCGGCATCTTCCCAAGAAATGAGCTGTGCTGTATTTTTGTTCGCACTATCGCCATAGGATATTCGTATTCCGTCAGAGTTCCACCAAGCTGATACCTTCCGTCCGTCAAATACAAAACCTTTGCCGTCCGTCTTATACAGATTTTTCAGAAATTCAGCTTTGTTTTCAAGCGATTTATCTTTTGAAAACTCTATGCAAGTTTCAATTACGCTGTCTTTATCGTTTGTTCCGTCGCATAAAACCTCGTCAATTACTTGCTGCGGCATAGAAAAAGCAGCACCGAAAATTTCGTGTGCTGCTCTCTGTACGATTTCCTTTTGTTGCTCCTCTGTCGGAATGAGGTCAAACAGACTTAACTGTAAACTACCTCCGGCAGTACGATTTCTTCCGCTGAGTGTAAAGCCGAGTTCATCAGTCCTGTCCACATCATCGGGTCTTTCGCTTTCAGTTCCTCGCTCACGCCCTCTGTCTGTGCCAATTCCCGGACTATTTTCTGTATCTGTTCGGTCGCTGATGTCTGTACCTCCAGCAGATGCTCCGTTATTTTGCCCGTTATCATCAAGCTCGTGTATAGGCTCGGTCGGTTCTGCTTGAGAAATTTCCGCCTCATCTGTCCGTATTTGCCTATCCGTACTTCCGTCTGTTCTGTCGTCAAGTTCGGAATCAGGTATCCGTTCACTTGTGTGTAGGTTATCTCTGTCATAATTATCCGTCCTTTCATTGATTTTTGTATTTATACCGTTTTCTCTGACTTCATTATATACCGTATCTCTGTTTTCCGCAAAATTTTTTCGGTTTTGTATTTCCTCTCTGATCTCGGCTCTGATAGTTTCGGATATGCCCCTTAGCGTTTCCTCCGAAATGCTTGATACCGCATTACCCAAAACCGAAAGCGTTTCCGGCGTGTTGAAGTTCATAATATGCGGAAAGTCCTCACGCTCAAAAACATTATCTGCGTTAATTCCGAGTCTTTGAAGTACAATATATGCAATGCTCACTTCCGCAGTCTGCTGAAATTCCACATCAATATTAAGCTCGTCCAAGCCGTCCAAAAAACTGTTTTCTTTTGCGTATTTAAGCTCCGAAAGATAGTCGGCTTTACTGTCCTCAACTGCATTTTGTGCCGCTGAAAGAATTGCGTCCGTAATACTGCTTTTATTTTTCAGCTCACCGAATGAATTTTCAAGCGTTTCGATAATGGCATTGTCAAAGCGGCTGTTGTACTGCCACAGCCGTATCGGACCATTGTTACTATGCGTGTCGGAAATATCGAAAACATAATCAAGGTATTTGCCACGGTCGCCCTCACGAAGCAGGGCAATGCCTTTACTGCCACGGTTTATCCACGCTTTGAGCTTTTTGTTCCAAACATCAATGCTTGCACAAGCCGTTGCGTCCGGGCGTTGGGCATAAATCAAGATTTGGTCTTGAAACGGATATTTGTATTGCCACGCCGCACTTTTCAGAAATGCCGTCCAATTTTCATAATCGGCAAGGCTTTTGCCGATTTCGTTTGACAATGCACTAATATTTTGCAGCTTGCTCGCCATTTGCATTTCACCTCCAACAATTTATTTTTGCAAATATTATTTGTTCTCTTTTTCGATAGGCACATACTTTGTGCAAGCCTTTCCGTTATGAAATTCCATATACGGACACATCGGCTCGTTTGGATCGAGCTTTAATGCGTCCGCACCTGTTTTGCAGTTCGGACATAATTGTTTTTTATCATCATTCATTTTTTATCGCTCCTTTTGATTTTTTGCATAGAAAAAGAGCATTGAAGTTGTTGGTTTCAATGCTCTTGTATGGATTTTTATTTATTTTTTCATCTGCACATCTGCATCGGCTCACGAAGCCGCTTTGCCATTTCGATACCCTCGGCGGCGGTTGTGATTTCGCCGTTTTCTATCATTTCGATAAGCTCCGCACGGTGTTTTGCATTTAAGCAATACACGCTCCGGCACAGCCTTTGAACCGTTCCGAGAGTATCACGCTCGGTATTGATAAGCGTTTTCACGATTTCGCCGACCTCATCATTTGCGTTAAGCTGGATTTGAAGTGTGCGGCGATTATCGAGGTATATCATATTCGGCACAATAAGTATTCCGATGTTCTGCAAGCTGCTGCGGAGTTCGTTTTCTCTGCAAGTCATATCCACAAGCAAGTTATTTGTGATAAAGTTTATTTTCGCTGTCATCATAAAAATCACACTCCTCTTTTTCTGTACTTTTATTATACTGTATTTTATATCACCTTGCAAAAAATTATCGCTCCGGCTCTTTTTCGGTTTTGCTCTTTTCGGGTGCGGCATATTTTCTGAGTGCGTTCATTGTTTTAAGCGTGCAGCCCTCAAAATCCGCCTTACTTTCCATAAAGTGTTCCGCCGTTTCTCTGAAATTCTTTGTCCCGACATCACATAATGTGCCTTTGGAAATTCCCTCAATGTGAGAGAAGAAGTCCTGCGGTTTCTTATATAGCTTTGCAGCTTCCAAAATATCATCTTTGGATATTGTAAGCTCAACGAGTTGTCCTCCGGCATTTGAGTCGGGGTTATAATAAATCTCCGTAACACCGTTTGTTGTCTTGAAAAATTTGTCCTTGTCGATAGCGTCATAATTCTGCTCAACAAATTTCAAATCCTTGTAGGTCTGCAGTGCCTGTTTATCATAACAATAGATATATGCGTTATATGTATTTTTGCGTGGGTCGCACCGTATGAAAAATACATTTTTATCGGTCGTAACCTTGTATCCGCAAATATCGTTATCGCTTGCAAGCCGTTCGGCTTTTAGGTCGTAAGCCGCATTGTGCATTGTAACTCTGCTTTTGAATATCGGTTTATCCGCCTGATGCCGGAGATAGTTTACAACATTATCACATTCAAGTGAGAAGTCGGGTGTTTTGTATGCGTTATAGTTTTCGGTGTTTTCAACCATTGCTTCTGTTTGGAAACGCTCATATACGGAATTATCAAAATATCCTCGGATATAGCAGATACAGCCACGGTTTAATGTATCGCCTGTCGGTTGTGCAAAGGTATATTCAAATTCCGATTGCTCAATTTTTTCAAGCGTATATTCCGGTGTATCTTTCGGGCGGTATGTACTGCCGCCACGCTCCATAAGTTCGGCAAATTCACAGATGTGAAAGACATCGTAACCGATTTTGGTATGATAATCGTCAATATATGTGCATTTCCTGTCTGACATAGAGCCGTCAGAAAATTTAACAGTAATGCTTTCGCCGTCTTTTATTCGGAAAAGCTCGTTGTAATGACTGTCTATAAAGCGAATTTCTTTCTGTTCCATCAGCGTTCAACCTCCTTGTGCGATTTTTTCTTGATTTTTTCGACTTCAAGCCTTTTATTAAGCCATTCGGGGTAATGCTCCGGCTTCAATATTCCGAGAATATCATATCTTTCGTATCTTGCGTGTCTGTCCGTGTAAAAATATTCGCAAAAAACAGCACTGCCTCTTGCGTTTGCCAATGCTCCGTTTCCGCCCGTACACCTCACAATTTGGTACGCCTGTGTTCTGTATTCGGGGTATAACTCATCAGCATTTATAACGATAATTTCTCCGTTCAAATTTTTGCCGCTGATACTGTCGCACATATCGGCTGTAATCATTTTATCGGAAAAGGTTTTTTCAATCTCTTGTATTTGAGCAAGTCCGTTATTTATTCTTTCGGTAAAAATCGAAAGTATTTCCGTATAACTGTCGCTGACAAGAGCATTATTGTATTTTTCAAAGATTCCGTTGTTTTCATAATCAGCAACCATATAATACATATTGTCTTTTGCTTTCATATCAATACCAATAACAATTTCAGATGTTCCGATATGTATTGCTTGTGTAATTTTATAGCTTTCGGCGTATCTTTCTTTCTGTTCCATTTTATCCGTATCCTTTCATATCGTTTTTGTGCCTTTTTGCGTAAATATCCGCATAATCACAGGGCAGATATTTTATAAGGTCATCTCTGTATTGTTTATGCGTTTTGTAGAATTTACATTGTCTGCGTCTGCATACAACCTCGGTTAAAACCGTGCAATAATTTTCGCTTTTATATGCAAAGCAGTCTTTACAAGTCATTTTTGTAATCACCGTCCATATCTTTAAGCCGTATCGTACTGACAATTCTGTAACCGTGTTCATTTGCAAGAGCCTTTAACTCGGCTATCAGCTTTCGCCGTTCCTCACGCCGCACGGCTTTCATTGCTTCATAAGCGGTAATATCGGTACAACCGCTGCTGTTAAGTCTGTCGTTTTCCCGTTTGCACAATCACTTCACCTCACCGTTCATTAGTTTTAGGTTTTTTCATAACCTCAATAGCCTTGATTTCATCAAGTGTACGCTTGCAAAAGTCCTTTTGAGCCACAAGCAGACTTGTAAAGTAATGTCCCCAAAAATAATCGTCCTTGCCCTTGCATTGCCAAGTTACAAAACTGTTCGGATTCTTTTCGTGAACGCCAAGCACAATTTCCGTGCCGCCGACCATCATTTGATTTGTTATAATAAAGCCCTGATTTTTTCGCCATTCCATAAGGTTACGACCTCCTTTGTCTGTCTTTTTCGTCTGCTCTGTCGGCTCTCCCGGCGGAGATAAAACAACACATTGCTCCGACTCCGAACAGTCCGCCTGTTATAAGTCCCAAAATAAATACAAATATCAGCTTTAACATAATTATCGCTCCATTTCATTTTCCCGTTGTCTGTGCCATTTATCAAGAAGTTTCAAGATGATTTCCTCCATTTTTGCTTTTGAATAGCTTTTCGGAAAGTATTTTTTTAGTTTGTCCTCGCCGAGCGTAATTTTAACCGTTTCTGGTTTCTGTTCCATCATAATACTGTCAATTACGGCATTACTTAAATTTCCGTCCTGATGAAATTTTCGCATTTTCCGTGCCTGTGCGATAGAAGGAGAGGTTTCCTCTTTTTCAATGGACTGCATAACCGCCGCTTGCTCCTTTGAGCCGAGATAAGATATTTCAACGGCGGCGTTCATTGCAATTTGGTTGTTATCCACCATATCCAAAATTGGATCTATGAGATTTGTTAAGCGAATATATCGTTGTATTTGATTTTTGCTTTCCCCGACTTGCTCTCCTAAAATTTCGCTTGACTGCTTACCTTGAAAATTCAGCCCAATTTGGTCTGAATTTTCTTTTGACGGTCTGCCTGCCTTTCTTTTCATAGCCTCCAGCTTCATCTGATAGGCAAATGCCTTCTCACTCGGCAAGATATGTTCTCGTTGCAGATTACTGTCTACAAGCAAAATTGTTGCCGTATCATCATCAAGATTTTTAACCACAACGGGAATATCGGTTATTCCGGCAAGCTCACACGCTTTTACTCTGCGATGCCCCGAAAGAATTTCATAACCGCCGTCCTTGTGCGGTCTTGCGATTACGGGCGTTAATACACCGCATTGCTTGATACTGTCCACAAGTGCGTCCATATCCTCGTCAAGCTTCACTTTGAACGGCTGCTCCGTAAACGGTTTTAATTCCGATATGGGAATAGGCTTTATTTCCTCGGTGTTTCGTTGCTCGTCATTCTGAAAAATACTATCGTATGATTTCAGACTTATGTTTAGTCCGTTGCTCATTGTTCATAACCTCCTTAGTCAGATTTCTGTACGCATCGGCAACTCTGCCATTTTTGTCATAACTGTAAATGCTTTTGCCTACCGCCGAAGTTTCCGCCGCTTTTATCGAGAGCGGTATTTCCGTTTTGAAAACCTTAATGTGATTGCCGTATGTGTTTCGGATAAGCTGAGATATATCCCTTGCAAGGTTTGTCCGACCGTCAACCATTGTGAGAAGTATTCCGTTGATTTTAAGTGCAGGGTTTATCTGCCGTTTGACCTTTGCGACCGTGCCGAGCAGCTGCTCCAAGCCTTTTGCCGGGAGGAAGTGCGATTGCACAGGGATAATGACCTCATTTGCCGCCGTGAGTGCGTTTATTGTCAGCATACCGAGCGAGGGAGTGCAGTCTATCAGCACATAATCATAATTATCTTTAACGGTTGCAAGATAATCTTTCAGCACTCGTTCTCGGCTCATAATGTTTACAAGTGCTGTTTCCATACCCGATAATTCTATGTTTGCCGGAATGAAGTCCACGCCCTCTTTGTGGTGAAATATGCCTTCATTTTCTGCAATAGGCTGTTCTCGGATAACCTTTTCCATAAGGCTTGAAATTGTAACAGATAACTCATCGGGGTTTGGATAACCCAAACACTGCGTTAAGCTGCCCTGTGCGTCATAGTCGATTAAAAGCACCTTTTTGCCCTCGTTTGCAAGTCCGATACCTAAATTTACGGCAGTTGTTGTTTTGCCCGTTCCGCCTTTCTGATTTGATATTGCGATTATTTTACTCATAAAAACCTTTCCTTTCATTTTCTAATTTTGTAATAATCTTTTCTCCGTCAAGCGGTGTTAAAGCACGAAACCACTCCGAGCGGAAAAACCGCTTAATTTCTGCTCTTGTCTGCGGCGAATATGTATGCCGAAAGTCTTTCACCGCTTGCAGAATTATGGCATTTGCCAGCAGTTTTATATTTTCCACACATACCGCCTCCGTTTCTCATATATTTGCCATATCGTGCTTTACTCTTGCCGAAAACCAATTATCCGCCGTTTCAAACGACCGATAAATCGTTGTAATTAAAAATGCCCGGATATTCCGGACATCTGAAGTGTTGCTCCGCAGGGCGAAGTCTATATATTCAATATGCGACGAGTCGATTTTAAGAAATCTGCTCTTTACAACCTCGTGTGGATATTCCTGTTTGTTGATGCGGACAGTCGGCTCGTCGCTGCATACCACATCGACCATAATTGCCACAATTTCATCAAGCCACGCCTTACTGTACCTTTCCGAGATAATGTCATAGTCAATGTTTTTCTTGATTAGCTTTTCATACTTTCGCCGATTTTCTATCCATCGTATCGCATCAATGCCTTTTGGTGCAGGCAAGGGAGGAGAGTTATTCTCATTTCCACGATTGATAGGATAGGATATGATTTCAGTATCGCTCGATTCAGTATTATTCTTTTCAGTATCGTTAAAATCAGTATAGTTATTATTAGTATTATTTGAGTATGATTTCGGAACTTCTTGAATTTCGATTTTCATATCTCTTGAAGTATGATTTTCATACTTCTGCAAGTTTGAATTTAATACTTCTTGATTTTCGATATTCATACTTTCGGTATTTTGATTTTCATACCGCTTTTCTTTAGGATTATGTATAAAGTTTTTCACATAAATTATGTTTGGTCTGCCAAGCCCCTGTCGTTTGCGTTCAATAAGTCCGATACCGTTTTCAAGCTCGTCCAAAAGCTTTAATGCTTTTTGCTTTGCACAACCGAAATCACATAAAATATCATCAATAGTGTAGATGATATATACTCGGTTTTCTTCATCAAACCAACAATTCTTTACCGACAGGCTCATACGGTCAAGCATAAAGCTATACAGTACCTTTGCTTCAACAGAAATTCCGGAAAGCGTTTCATCGGTAAATAGGATTTTTGGAATACGGTAAAACGAAAACTGCTCCGCTTGACTCCCGTAAAAATATTCAAATTGTATCGACATTGTTGTGCCTCCTTTCCGTGTGTGATTGCATAAAAAAGAAGCTTTGCAAGCAAAGCCCCTTCAAAAGTTTTTTTGAATAAATAGCCGCCATTTTCTATACTCAAACATTTGCAGTACGGCGGTCCCGACGGAGAGTTAAGCGCGTCAATGCGTTATCTTTCCCAGAGATACAGCATGCCCTACGGCGATGTTTCGGGTCTGCTTACTGACATAGGCACCGAGGAACTTGCCCACATGGAACTTGTAAGCTCGATGATGCGACAGCTTACAAGAAGCCTTACAGACGAACAGATTGAAAACAGCGGATTTTATCCCTACTACGTCGATCACGGACCCGGAATATGGCCGCAGTCATCTGGAGGCGTGCCTTTCTCTGCCGTTGCGTTCCAGTCAAAGGGCGACGCTATAACCGATCTTACCGAAGATCTGGCAGCAGATAGTACGACCACCAAAGAACAACCTGTGAAAACGAAGTGCCGAAAACCCTTGATTTTATTGGATTTTTCCGCTTTTTCTATTGCAAAGGAGTGATACACAATGGCAGTTTTTCGGGTGGAGCGAACGGCGGGTTACACCGTTATGAGCAATCACCACCTACGAAACAAGGATTTATCCTTAAAGGCGAAAGGGCTGCTGTCGCAAATGCTTTCTCTGCCCGAAGATTGGGATTTTACCATTGCGGGACTGTCTTATATCAACCGGGAAAAGATTGACGCTATCCGCGAAGCGATACATGAGCCTGAAAAGGCGGGGTATGTCATCCGGACAAGAGAGCGCGACGACAAAGGACGTCTGCGCGGAGCCGACTATATAATCTATGAGCAACCGCAACAGCCTGCATCGGATTTGCCTGTGTTGGATAATCCAATGTTGGAGAACCCTACGTTGGAAAATCCAACACAATTAAATAAAGATATATCAAAAACCGACTTATCAAAAAAGATAAATCAATTACGGATTTATCAAATACCGATCCTTTCCTCAAAGCCCTTTCCTTTCGATGGGAATGCGGCAGAGCCGACGGAACGAAATGGAAAAGAAGCGGCAACCGAAAGCGCGGTAGAAATTTATCGGGAGATCATCAAGGACAATATCGACTATGACGTTCTCAAACAAAGCAACCGCCTTGACGGTGATCGGGTTGATGAGATTGTAGACCTCATTCCTGAAACGGTCTGCACCGCAAGAAAGACGCTGCGCATAGCCGGCGATGACTACCATACCGAGCTTGTCAAATCGAAGTTTTTGAATCTTGACCATTCGCACATTGAATTCGTTTTAAGCTGCATGAAGCAGAACACAAGCAAAATCCGCAACATCAAGCAATATCTGCGGGTGGTTCTGTTCAACGCACCGTCCACCATTGATAACTATTATACCGCACTTGTCGCTCACGATATGGCGGCGGGCTGTTTCAAAAAAGATTGACAAGGGGGGCTAACCGCATGACCGCGCGATTTTCGGAAATACCGCCTTAAATCATTTTACTACACGAAAGGAGGAACGCAATGCAAGACCAGGTAAACGAAAAAGTGGTTGCTGTATCGGTCAGAACCTGATAGATTTGACGGTTTCCGTATTCGGTACGGGGCTGATTGTCCTTGTGATGTATGTGCGCGGGCTTGAAGCACGGAAATACCGCAAAGGAAAAGAATACGGCTCGGCACGTTGGAGTGCATAATTTTAAGTGTAAATGACACATACATGGACGCACAGGAGGTTAT
>URVJ01000028.1 GCA_900551295.1 uncultured Eubacteriales bacterium
CGTGCCGGTTCCGTTTCCGCCCATTCCGTGGTACGCCTCGTATACCCGCGTCAGCTGCTCTCTTGCATATATCGGACAGTATCCGCGCTCGGTGTACTTTTCGTAGTCAACTCTTTCGAGAATAGATTGCATAGCCTCGGCATAGCCTTTTGTGTTGATTAGGTTTTCCGCATTGATAAGCGCGCTCTCGTCGCTTATGACCTTGTGAGAATATTTGCCGCGCTTAACGTCGTCAAGAACCGTTGCAATTCTTTCGTCGGGCGTGCTCTCCGCCTCGGCGTATGTTCTTATGCCGTAGCTTACTTTTCCGCCGTATGCGTCCTCTTTGGGAATGTTCACGTCGCGGAATGGCTTTTCGCCTTTCGGAATGTACTTGCCCTTGTCGGTTTGCTCGCTCTGCCCGGCTTGCTCCGTCTCACCTGAATTTCTTCCGTTAAAGGAATACAAAATACCGTCATAGTTTGACTCGGTTTTTGATGTTCCGTAATGACTTAGAACATCATCTGAAAGCACATTGGGAAATTGATCCTTGACAACATTCATTAATTCTGCTATACTGATTGTAGAGTTCGGGAAGAGCGGCGAATTATCGTCGTAGCTTCGGGTGCTATGCACACCGGACTCTGTTTTTTTTGCATTGTGCGAGTATAGTGTTTCATATACTGAAACGCCGTCAATAGTAGGATAACTATCATTGTTTCTGTTTACCACGAGTAGAACAGCATATTTGTTGCCGTTTGCATCTGAGGCATAACCCACCATAGGATAAGAAACCGCCACATGTTCATTCCTTGGACTCATTTCATTAACCCTGAGAGCATTTTGAACTATTTCGCCGATATTTAGAGTTGCAAGAGCAACCGCACTTCTTCTATCAAGGCTATGTTTCAACCCCCTTTTTGAAATTGCAATTTCTTCACCGCTGTATTTGTTTTTGACAACAGCTGTATCTGAATTAACCCTTCTTCCCACTTTAAAAGCATTATTCAAACCAGAAGATATTATTGCTTCACGATCAATTTTGCCATCTTCTTTTTTGGGAATACTCGACACTATTCTTGTAACACTCATATCGTCAAGAGCAGTAAGCCTATTATATGAATACTTGTTTTCCTCGTCAGTGCTGTTGTTTCTTCCGTTAAAGGAAAAGTAAATATCACTGTCTTCAGCGTTAAAAGTTCCGCTGTTTCCGGTAACAGATTTAATTTGATTTGGGTGAAAAACAATGTATTCCGTAAAACCTTCGCCCATGTCGTCAACAATCATTCCGTCGTAACCCTGTGACACAAGATAGTCGTAAGCTTTCCTGTAACTGCCCTTTTCCTTTGCCAATGAATAAATGTCGCCGTTGTAAGGATTTTTCAAATCAAGATAGTATTCTCCGTAGTTTCCGTAAGAACCCGCCTCTTCTGAATTCTCCGAGAAATAGAAACCGGGCAAATCATAATCCGACGTTTCATCATAACTGCGTGATTTTGTAATGTCAAAAACCGAAAAATCGCTGTTTGTTCCGTGATATACAACCTTCGGCGTGCCATCATCATTTACAACCTTGCTTGCATTGCCGGGCTTAAAATTTTTGTCGTATGACTTGACAAGATCAAATAACTGTGATACAGTATATGTATCGGTGCTTGCTGTACTTGTGAGGGAGCTAGGAATATTATTCTGAACTCTAACACTTGCAGCGGGCGCCTTTACTATGTTTTGTAACTGATAAGCCCTCTTAATAGTTCCGTCGTTGTTTATATCGTTCTGTTCTTCCACATAAAGCTTGATAAGCTCATTGCCGTTGCCCATATCAGCTATTGCGTATAAGCTGTGCATCATAGCAGAGTTAACAGACTTGGTCTTTCCCTCCGGAATAATGTAACTGTCAAGCAACACGGCTTTCTTAACAATGTCGTTTATATAGTCAAGATAAGTTATAGCTCCCGTAGCTCGAGTGCTGTTGTGCGACTTCGTTTCATTAAAGACTTTACTCGAAACCTGAATTTCCCAACCGGTATCCGTGTTTTTAACTTTTCCGCGCTCATTGCCTTTGACGTTTGCTATCGAAACTTTTGTATTGTCTCTCGCTCTCCAATCACCGAACCATGCTCTTAAAAACGGGGACTTTGCACCCATTTCCGCATAATACTTCCGGGCAAAAGGCTCGGCTTTTTTTATGTCCTCTGCCGTAAAATCGTTGACACTTTTCCTGCCGATTGAGCGCAGTGTAATAACATCGCTTTCGGTTATCTCTGCGTTTTCTTTGTCAGTGCTGTTGTTTCTTCCGTTAAATGAGTATGATATGTCGCCGTCCGTACTGTCTGTGCCGTTCTCGGCTTTGAGTTTTTCCCGCATTGCAAGGTATTCGTCGTAGGAAATAAGAACTTTGCGCGGCTTTGAACCCTCATACGCTCCGATAACGCCGAGTTCTTCAAGCCTGTCCATAATTTTAGCAGTTTCGGAATACCCGAGCTGGAGTTTTCTCTGTAAAAGTGCCGTCGAAAGAGAACCGGATTCAACCGCAACTTCCATTGCCTTGAGTATAGTCTCATCACTGTCCGAAACGTTTTCTTTCTCATCATTGACAAAATCCGAATTCTGTGTTACACTGCTGTCAGAAGCAGACGATGAGACAAGGGGCGTTTTGGACGTAGGCTGTAGGCTGTTATCAGCATTCGGCACTTGGCTACCAACGTCTGCTTTTTCTATTAAATGGTTGTATTCCGTATTTACATCGACATTATCAGTTCCATTATGTCCTGTTCCGTCATTTCCATTGCGAACGTCTGATTTTCGTACTCCGTCGTCGACAGTTCCTCCGGACTCTGATCCTGCGGAAGATGAGATCTCTTGCGTATCTCGTACATCGACTCCATTTTCGTTACCGCTAATTCCGTCAGCGTTTCGATTTTCTTTTCCAGTGTCCCCGTCTTTTTCAACTTTCTGTACAGACTCGGATTCTCGTACTGAATCATTGTCCGAATCTTGTCTTCCCAATACTCCTTGCTGAACATCGCTGTTTTCTCCTTTGCTTATGTTTTCCTGTGTACGGGACAAGTCCGCGTCGCCGTCGGTCTTGCTTCTTGCTCTTTCAAGCTCGTCGAGCATTTGATTGAAAGCTTCCTCTACCGTCGCTCTGTCGTTAATAATAGAGTTAAATAAGTTCGAGTTTTTGTGCCCGAAATTGAGATACGTTATAAAATAAGCGGTAATCTCGTCCGTAAGCTTCAAAAGGTTATTTTCCGAGTAAATATCCCCATCTGCATATCCGTCAAAAATCCATTCCAATTCACTTTGAATAAGCGGATCAAACTTGTCGGATAAATTCGAGAAAAGGGTGTTTACAAAGCGGTCGGCAATTTCAGGATAGTTATGAAAGATGTAATGAAACAGTTCGTGGTTCTTCGCGTCAATATCTTCTTTGAGAATGTCGGCGCTGAGGAATATTTCATTAAGCTTTTTGTGGAAAAATCCGTCAAATTCGGCGCAATACCCCTCAATAAAGCGTTTCAGCTTGCCGTCGGATACATTGACCGTAATACCGAGCTTACCGAGTCTGTTTACCCAGTTTTTAACTTCGTCGCTCAGATTTTTTCCGTCGGACTTGAGATAAGATATTATCGCTCCGCCCTCATCAATAAGGGTATATCCGTTCTTGGTTTCCTGTTCTATAAACTCCCTTGCGCCCATTTCCGTGGTGGGCGCATAGTTTTTCTTGGCGTAGTTTCTCTTTGCGGCGTACTTTTTTATAAACGCGGCAACTTGCTTAATAACATGTTCGCTGTGTCCATGAACGCTTCGTGCTGTTCCGGCGTCATGTTCAGATAAAACGCTCTCACCTGTCTGTCGTTGTGTGTGTCCAGAAACTTCTCCATTGCCTCCACCGTCGCCGGAACTTTCCCGAACTCCTCGTACAGCTCCGGTGTCAGATGGTTCACCAGATCCGGAAACTCCTTGAAGAAGTCCTGCGGCAGTTTCTTTAACATTTCTTCCCGTGTCATTGCTTTGTACTCCTATCTCTGCGCTGTCGGCAGTTTTGTTGTCTGCGGTGTTTGTACCCTTATTATACACCTCATTGTACGCCTTGTAAAGCGTATCGTCCTTGAAAATAAAGCCTTTTTTGAACCTCGAATAGTAACCGCCGTTCTGCTTGATTTCGTCACGTGCGGAATTGAACTGCTCCGGCGTCAAATGCTCGTTGAATTTCAGGGTGTAGATAGTTTCTCCCGTTCTCGTGTCCGTATCCTCTGTGATTGTGTGCGCCGGCAGATTGGCTAAAGGATAGGATACGCCGGTATTCTGCTGTGAAGTTTCCTCGGCGGAACTATTGACATTTTGAGTGTCGTCGTGTATACTATTATCGAAAGAGGATTTATCGTTAATAATTGCCAGCATTTCGTTCAGCTGGGGATTCACTTGCGATAGATTCTCTTTATTTTGTTTTGTTTCCGTATTGCTTCCTTTTTCATTATTCTTCAAATTTTCGGCGTGTGTTGCTTCCGACACAGTATTCCCGTCAACAGCGGGTTGATTCGCAAATGAATAAACAACATCACCCGAAACAGCGCTTTTACCGCGTTCGATCCCAAAATGCTCCAATACGGAATTTGACAGAATATCCGAATAATTGTTCTTGACAATGTTAAGTAAATCGGATATACTGATACTGGAAGCAGTAAAGGCGAAGGGAGTATTTTCCCCGTATCCTTGGCGGTTATGCGCGACTGCTTCTTTTTTTGCGCCAATCGCGTATATTGTTTCAACATCTTTGATTTCCGTATTGCCTTTGTCTGTAATTATACGGACAATATATCCGTTGTTTTGTGCATCTTTTCCCGCAGAAAGATATAAGCTGAGAGATACATATTTAAAATCACTTATCGAACTGAAATTGTCAAATATAACCGAGGAAGGCATACAGTACGCGATAAACGTCGAAGCAAAGGATCATGCACCCAAAACCGTGCGTAACATAAGCGGCGCACTTTCAGCTGTCCTGAAAGCGTATCGGCCTGAATTTGTGTATACCGTAAAACTGCCGCAAAAAGAAAAGCCGGAAATATATATTCCGACTTCCGAAGAGATAAAAAAACTGCTTGAGCATTTTAAGGATACCGAAATGGAAATACCGATAATGCTTGCGGCTTTTCTCGGGTTGAGACAAAGCGAGATTGTAGGACTGAAGTGGAAAAACGTTTCTGAAGACTGTAAAACAATCAAGATTGACAGTGCAATAGTCAGCGGTGAAGATAATAAACTTTTTGAAAAAGCGCCGAAGTCAACCGCAGGCAACAGAAACCTTTCGGTTCCGGAAGAACTCGCCGAGAAATTAAAAAAAGCCGAGCGACATACCGAATATGTGACTCAGCTTACTGCAACCGCAATATATAAAAGATTTTCAAAGGCACTTAAAACACTTGGAATTAAACACTTCAGATTTCACGATTTGCGCCATTATAACGCCTCTGTAATGCTTTCGCTTAATATTCCGAATAAATACGCGCAAGCACGTATGGGACACGCAACAGATAATATGCTTAAAAATGTTTATCAGCATTTGATGAGTGAAAAAGAAAAAGAAGTAAATGAGAACGTCAATAAGTATTTTGACGATTTATTTAAGTAATCCTGTGTCTACTTGCGTGTCTACTTTGTCATAATATCCGCACATATTTTACTTTTTGCAGAGATGTTATATACTGTGCAGAAACATCAAAAGCTACGTAAATACGTATATATAGCAAGAAACCGCCTATTACAGCGGTTTCAAAAATGGTCTGAGTGGCGGGACTTGAACCCACGGCCTCTACCACCCCAAGGTAGCGCTCTACCACCTGAGCCACACCCAGAACAAATGTTGCCTCATCTCGACAACGGTAATATTATACCACTATATATTGATTTTGTCAATAGCATTTTACAAAAAAATCCGTGTTTTTCATAAAAAGTAATTTTCTTGCCCTTCGGCATTGTATTTACATATAAGTACGGCTGTTACTGAAACAAAATTTTTATATTATTTTTCCGCAAATGCTTGATATATGATTTTTCATATGATACAATAGCAACATAAAATATCCGGCGGTGATAAAAATGAGCGAAAGCTATCGCGTTGAAAGAAACCTCAAAGAAACTGCTTCATATCTGTTTTACGTTTCACATCAGTTCAAGGACGGCAAAGGTACCATGTCGGGTGCGCACATTCACAACGATATAGAGCTTATTTATGCAACAAGCGGCAGTTTTGCGGTATTTTTAAACGGCAAGCGCCATTATTTCCTATCCGGAGACTTGCTTGTAATCAACTCGCATGAGGTGCACAAAATAGACACGCTTTCGGACGGGCTGAACAGCTACATCGTGCTGAAATTCTCTCCTGAGCTTATATACAGTGCCGAGCAGAGCATATTTGAGATAAAATACATACTGCCGTTTATACTCGATTCGGCTACTCATCAAAAAATTATCTCCGCTCCGTTTCTCGAAGGCAGCTGCATAAAAGAGTCAATGTACGAGCTTGTCGAGGAAAACAACAACCGCGACTACGGCTTTGAAATCGCGATAAAAATGGATATATGCCGTATTTTTCTGTGGATCTTGCGTTTTTGGCATAAAAACGGTGTAAACCTCAACATTGATTCTTCATCTCTCGAAAACTACAACAGCCGTATGTCAAAGGTATTCTCGTACATATCCGAAAACTACTCGCAGAACATAACGGTCGCCCAAATGGCGGAGCTTTGCTTTATGAGTTACAGCTATTTTTCAAAGATATTCAAGGAAATCACCGGCAAAAGCTTTAACGACTACGTAAACTACATACGTCTGCGCGAAGCCGAACGTCTGCTTGCAACCACCGAAATGACCGTCACTGAAATTGCTTACAGCACGGGATTTTCCTCATCGAGCTACTTTGTTTCAAAATTCAGGGAACATAAAAACATGACGCCGAAAAAGTACCGTGCGTCCATTTCGCAGCACAACGCTCAATAAGTTTACGAAAACAAGTATTCCGCAAGCTTTACCGAAACAAAAGTGCAGAAAATCAATATTACAAACGACGCGGCAAGTGCATACCGCGTTCTTTTTTTGCCCACGGCGCCGAAATACAGCGCCAAAGTATAAACTATCGTGTCCGACGCGCCCATAAGTATACTTGCGCACCGTCCCGAAAAGCTGTCAGGCCCGTAATTTGCAAACATACTGTCCGCAAGAGCCGTTGACGCACTTCCCGAAAAAGGTCTTACAAGCAGCAGCGGCAGCAGTTCCGACGGTATTCCCAAAAATACAAGCGCTTTTCCGAACAAGCCTAACAGCACATCGACAGCGCCGCTGGCGCAGAACATTTTAACGGCGCTCACAAGCATTACCATGCCGGGTATAAGTTCAAACGATAGCGTAACTCCGCTTTTTGCGCCGTCCAGAAACTCTTTTCCGGCATCTTTTTTCGAGAAGAACATTAAAAGCGCCGCAACAACCGCTATTACCGGTGCCGCGAAATATCCTATTTTTTCAAAAACCACTTTTTAGCCTCCGTAATATCCGCGATTTTGCTTAGCATCTTACATAAAAACACCGCAAAACATATCGTAATCGCAGAACATATCCAAACAGGTAAGATTATATCGAACGGAGCTTTGCTGCCATGTGCGGTTCTCAGCGCAATAAGCGCCGTCGGTACAAGCTGAAACGGAACGGTATTCAGAACCGCGAACATTATCATGTCTTTGCCCGCACGCGTAGAATTTTCACTTTTTTCAATGCTTTTCATAGCCTTTATTCCGAGAGGAAGTGCGGCGTTTCCCAAACCGAAAAAATTTGCCGCCATGCTCGCGCATATACAGCCGCACGCATCGGTTTCGAGTACCTTTTCAGAATATATAAGTCTCAGCAGCGGCTTTAACAGCTTTGAAAACACTTTTGTTGCGCCGACTGCGTCAAATACTTTCATAATGCCGTTCCAAAAGCACATTGTGCCCATAAGCGCAAGGCACAGCGTCACTCCCTCGCCCACCCCCGACGCAAGCGCCATACTCATTCGCTGCATATTTCCCGTTGCGGCGGCGCATATAAACGATATTACCGTCATACACGAAAAAACCTTACCGAGCAAACTCCGCGCCCTCCCTGCAATTCATTGTTCATTCTTTATTATATTGCCGCACATTTAGGTATATGAGAAAAAATCGGTGTCAAATAAGCGGCTTTCGGAATACAATGTAATAAAACAAAAAACGGAGGGATAATATGCCATCAATTTTTTTAAGTCCTTCTACACAGGACTTTAATCAGTATTACGACAATTCCGGTTCCGAACGCTATTACATGAACCTCATTGCCGACGCTATGGAGCCGTACCTTACGACATCGGGAATAAGTTACACAAGAAACAATCCGAATGCGACCGTCCGACAGTCGATAGAGGATTCAAACGCCGGGAATTATGACCTGCATTTAGCGCTTCATTCCAACGCGTCGCCCGAAGCGCTTGCCGGGAAGCTTACAGGCAGCGATTTTTACTACTACACGAGAAGTCTAAGAGGCAGAGACGCCGCGACGGTTCTTGCGGACAATTTTATGAGCGTGTATCCCGATCCGTCAAAGATAAGACTTATGCCGACAACGTCTCTTGCGGAAGTTGTACGCACCAGAGCGCCGTCCGTCCTCATAGAAATTGCCTATCACGACAATCCCGAGGACGCGGAATGGATAAAAAACAACATTGAAGAAATTGCCCGCAACCTTTCTCAGGGAGTTGCGGAGTATCTGGGAGTGATTTTTGTGAGTCCTGAAGAATACAGCGGAGTAAAAACGGGTGTTGTCGTCACGGAAGGCGGCAGACTGAACATAAGAGAACGTCCGTCCATGGACGCGGCAGTGCTTGCACAGATTCCGAACGGCGAAAACGTAAACGTCTATTGCAGCACAGGTCTTTGGTATGTCGTCGAATACGGAGGAATACTCGGCTTTTCATCGTCAAGATACATAGACTTGGTATAAAATTCAAATTGATGCCGGGCGTTTTAATGCGTCCGGTACTTTTTTGCGTCTTCCCTCTTGACAAAAGCAAAATGCGGATATATAATGCGGTTAGTTAGAGATAACTAATTCGTTAAAAGGAGTAAATAACCATGAATCTTCCTACACTTATAATCTGCGCCGTACTTATACTCATTTGCGTATATTCCGCGATAAGCTACAAAAAGAAACTGACAAGCGGCTGCTGCGGCGCCGAATCCGATCCCAAAGTAAAACCCAAGGACAGAAATCTTTCGCATTACAAATACTCATACAAAGTCGGCGTTGACGGCATGACCTGTTCACACTGCAAAGAAAGAGTCGAAAACGCATTTAATTCGCAGGACGATACCGCCGCCAATGTAAAGCTCAAAGAAAAGTGCGCCTACGTATACACAAAACAGCCGTTAGACGAGAAAAAGGCACGCGAAATCGTTATGAAATCGGGTTACACGTTTACAGACTTTACGGTTCTTCAATAAGTAAACCGGCGATTTTATCATCACTGCACAATTTATCCCCTGTTTTTTGCAGCTGCTTATATACATTTTGCCGAAACGTATTTTTTTATAAAAAAACTCTTGACAAGCTCGATTAGTTATGATAAACTAACCACGAAAGTTAGCAAAGGCTAACTAATTATTTTGAACACGGGTTAGGCTTACCTAACCAAATACGGAGGTCAAAAAATGATGCCGCTTACTTTAGCAAACACCGGAGAAAACAACATAATCAAGAGAATAGGCGGAAATCCCGAAGTAAAAAAGCACCTTGAAAACTTAGGCTTTGTCGTCGGAGGAAATGTACAGATAATCAACCGTCTCGGCGGCAACGTCATAGTGAACGTCAAGGAAGCGCGAATTGCCATAAGCGAAGAAATGGCACAGAAAATAATGATCTGAAAAATTAAATAATAATTATATAAACGGAGGAAAAGTTTATGAAGAATCTTAAAGAAGCAAAGATCGGCGAAACCGTAAAGGTCGTCAAAATTTGCGGCGAAGGTGCTGTTAAACGCAGACTCATGGACATGGGCATAACAAAAGGCGTAAGCATCTACGTAAGAAAGGTTGCACCTTTGGGAGATCCTATTGAAGTTACCGTAAGAAACTACGAGCTTTCACTCAGAAAAGCCGATGCCGAAAACATCGAAGTCAAGTAACTCAAACTTAATTTTCAAACAGTAATCAACATCACAGAAAGAGGAATCAACAATGAATTTAAGGATTGCACTTGCCGGAAACCCCAACTGCGGCAAAACCACTTTATTCAACGCCCTTACCGGTTCAAACCAGTTCGTAGGAAACTGGCCCGGAGTTACGGTTGAAAAAAAGGAAGGCAAACTCAAGAAGCACGACGGCGTTATAATTACAGACCTTCCCGGTATCTACTCCCTGTCCCCTTACACGCTTGAAGAAGTAGTTGCGAGAAACTACCTCATCAACGAACGTCCCGACGCAATACTCAACATCATCGACGGAACAAACCTCGAACGCAACCTCTACCTCACAACTCAGCTTACCGAACTCGGTATCCCGGTAGTTATTGCAATCAACATGATGGACGTCGTTAAGAAAAGCGGCGACAAGATCAACATAACCGAACTTTCAAAAGAACTCGGCTGCAGGATAGTCGAAATATCGGCACTCAAAGGCACAGGTATTGAAGAAGCTGCCGAAGAAGCAATCAACGCCGCAAAGAACGGCAAGACCGTTCCGATGCACACGTTCTCCGGAGTTGTTGAACACGCCATCGCCCATATTGAGGAGGCAGTTCTTCACGATATGCCCGAAGAACAGCAGAGATGGTACGCAATAAAGATCTTTGAACGCGATTCAAAGATTACCGAGACCCTCAATATAGCACCCGATGTCAAGGCTCACATAGAGGCTGACATTGCAGCTGCCGAAAAAGAACTTGATGACGACGCAGAAAGCATCATCACCAACGAAAGATATGTTTACATAGCCGAAATCCTTAAAGGCTGCTACAAGAAAAAAGACGCAGGTCAGCTTTCCACATCAGATAAGATAGACAAGATTGTAACAAACCGTTGGCTCGGACTTCCGATTTTCGCGGTTATCATGTTCCTTGTTTACTGGATCGCAATGATAGGCGTAGGTTCTTCCGCTACCGACTGGGCAAACGACGGTCTGTTCGGCGACGGCTGGCACTTATTCGGAATAGGTTCGGCAGCATACAATGAAGTTGCCGAAGAATACGGCGACGCTTCCGCAATAGTAGACGGATATGACGCATATGTCGAAGAAAACGGCGAGCCCACAGACGGCAAATTTACTTACGAAGTGGAAGACGAAGAAACACTCGCAGTTTCCGAAGAAACCGCAACCATCGCTGATTACGAAAATGCAAAGGCAACGCTTGAGGAAATCGGCGACGAGCCCGATCCCGCAGATTACGGCATATGGGTTCCCGGTATTCCGGTACTTATAGGAAACGCTCTCAGAGTTGACTCTGACAATCCCGCAGTTCCCGAATGGCTGTCCGGACTTATCCTTGACGGTATAGTAGCCGGCGTCGGCGCGGTACTCGGATTTGTTCCTCAGATGTTGGTACTCTTCTTCTTGCTCGCATTCCTTGAAGCTTGCGGATACATGGCAAGAATCGCATTTGTACTTGACCGTATATTCAGAAAGTTCGGTCTTTCGGGTAAATCCTTCATTCCTATGCTTATCGGTACAGGCTGCGGCGTTCCCGGCATTATGGCGTCACGTACCATTGAAAATGACCGCGACCGCAAGATGACCATTATGACTACCACCTTTATCCCCTGCGGCGCGAAAGTTCCGTTTATCTCAATGATCGCAGGCGCTATATTCGGCGGCTCGGCATGGGTTGCTACAAGCGCATACTTCGTAGGTATGGCTGCAATCATCATCTCCGGTATAATGCTCAAGAAGACAAAGATGTTCTCAGGCGATCCCGCTCCGTTCGTTATGGAGCTTCCGGCATACCATATGCCTACCCTGCTCAACGTTCTCCGTTCAATGTGGGAGCGCGGCTGGTCCTTCATCAAGAAAGCCGGAACAATCATTCTTCTTTCCACAATATTTGTTTGGTTTACAACTTACTTCGGATTCACAGCAGACGGTTTCAGAATGCTCGGTGAAGAAGAACTTGATATGAGTATACTCGCAAAGATCGGCGGAGCTATCGCTTGGATATTTGCTCCTCTCGGCTGGGGTAACTGGCAGGCAGCCGTCGCATCTATCACAGGTCTTGTTGCCAAGGAAAATATCGTCGGTACTCTCGGTATTCTTTACGGCGGCGGAGACGGAACGGTATATCAGGCGCTTTCCGCAGCATTTACACCCATTACCGGTTACTCGTTCCTCGTATTCAACCTGCTCTGCGCTCCTTGCTTTGCAGCAATCGGTGCTATCAAGCGTGAGATGAACAATGCAAAGTGGACATGGTTTGCAATCGGCTATCAGTGCGGATTTGCTTATGTGGTTGCGCTCTGCATCAATCAGATCGGTCAGATTTTCGCCGGCAACGCAAACATATTCGGAATAATTGTTTCGCTCGTACTTATAGCAGGTATAATCTATATGCTCTTCAAGCCCTATAAAGAGGCAAGCAATTTCTCCGGCAAAGTTAAGACAACAAAGTAATCAAATCAAACAACAAGTATAACCGCACAAATACCGGACGGCACGGATTTAAATAATGTTTCTGCTGCCGCCCGGCAAAAAGGAGGATTTTTCAAAATGACATGGCTTACAGGCAATTTACCCACCGTAATCGTTCTCGCAATACTTATCTGCATTGTTGTACTTGCGATACGCTCAATAAGAAATGATAAGAAAAAAGGAAAATCCTCCTGCGGCGGTTCGTGCAGCCACTGCGCTCTCGGAGGATCGTGCCGCAACGGCAAGGAGTGATTAAAAGATGTCTGCTTCATTTATAAACTTTCTCTACGGAATCTGCGCATTTACCGTATGCTTTGCTCTTGTTTTTGCAATAGCTTACGTCAAAAATCTCTGTCTGCGGCTTGTAAATCATTTCAGCCGCAAAAGTGAAGAAAACGGTTAATCCAAACTCTTGATCGGACTAAGGAGGGAGAAAAATGCTTTCGGCCACAAAGAAAAAATATATGTTTATCATATATGAACTCGGCAACACGGGAAACGCCGTAAGAAGTATCGACATTGCAAAGTCGCTCGGCGTAAAAAAAGCAAGCATTTCCCTCATGCTTCCCAATCTCATCGAAGAAGGTCTGATTGAGAAAAAGGAAAACGGAATAATTACTTTTACAAAGATCGGCGCCTCGATGGCAAGCGGACTCTATCTTCAATACCTTACCCTGCACCGCTTTTTTTCACACACTCTCGGCAGCAGCGACACAAACGCACGCGCCGACGCAATATGCTGTCTTTGCGCAATGTCTGATGAAAATGCAGCCGCGATGACAGAATACATTCTTAACGGCAGCGTCCAATAATCTTTGCGGCGCACAAACAAACATTACGCGACGGAGGTACAAAATGAGCGTCGTAATCATAGGCGGCCACGACAGAATGCATTGCCGATACAAGGAAATATGCAAAAAGTACGGCTGTAAATGCAAAGTCTTTACACAATTCCCCGCAAATTTCAGAAACCAGATCGGTTCTCCCGACATGATGGTGGTCTTTACCGGCACGGTAGCGCACAAAATGGTTGCCGTTGCATCACAGCAGGCTGAAAAAGCAGGCACATTCGTAAAACACTGTCATTCTTCGAGCGCCTGCGCTCTAAACGAAGCTTTAACGGAATATTTCGGCGGCAACGCTTAATTTTTTATCGCATGGTTAGTTCTGACTAACATTTATTTTTGATACGTGGTTAGTTTCCCTAACTTATAGGAGCATATATGCTTGAACAACTTCTGGCACGGCACTGCGGCCCTGCCCTTGCAGGTATAAAGCCTGGAAATATAGTTTCTGTTTCAAAAACACGGTATAACAATATTGAAAATCAAATATCGGAGCTTAACGGTCAGTTAAACGGCAAGGACATATACGTAAGGATTCTTTGCAGCTGCGAAAGACGAGCGCTTGTTTTGGTTTACAGAAGAAAAGTCCTTACTGAATATCTGTCACGTCCCGAAATATCAAAGCTGCTTGAGGATTTCGGGTACAAAAGGAGTGCGTCTCTCGAACAAAAGCTTAAAATGCTGAAAAGCAGGCTGTCGGAACGTGAATTTCCGCACGAAATAGGTGCGTTTTTAGGTTATCCGGCGCATGACATATACGGTTTTATCAACCACAAGGACGACGGCTGTCTGCTTACGGGCGAATGGAAGGTATATGCCGAGCCCGAGGCCGCGGCGCGAATGTTCAGGCGATACAAGCTTTGCAGACTTGCACTTTTAAAGCGCGTGCAGTCGGGACTTTCGCTTTCACGCATCTTTCACGCGGCATAAACAATTACGAATACTTATTATCTTAACAGATAGTTTGTAATACCAAATATTTCTACACTACGGAGGAACAAATAATGAGCAAAACAGCAATTATTTACTGGAGCGGAACGGGAAACACGGAGGCAATGGCTGCGGCGGTTGCCGAGGGCGTCAAATCAAAAGGTGCGGACTCTTCCATTTTGACCGCAGGCGAATTCAACGCTGCGGCGGTTGCGGAATATGACGCGATAGCGTTCGGTTGTCCCGCCATGGGCGCAGAAGTGCTTGAAGAAGAGGAATTCGACCCCATGTTCACCGCTTGCGAAGCCGCATTGAACGGCAAAAAGATTGCTCTTTTCGGGTCTTACGGCTGGGGCGACGGCGAATGGATGCGTTCTTGGGAAGACAGATGCAAATCGGACGGAGCGGTGCTTGCGTGCGACAGCGTTATCTGCAATGAAGCGCCCGATGAATTGGCACAGGATGAATGCAAAGCACTCGGCGCTGCGCTTGCGTAAGTTTTATTTGTATTTTCCAAAGGGATGTTAAAAATGCCCAGACCGCAAAAAGGCAAAAAATCGAAAAATAAGATATTACAAGTGATATGTCTTTATGCACAGAATATTATTTTATTTCTTATTATTCCTAAAACGGAGAATGAGCCTTTTTGCTATAAGCGAATCTCACCTCTCGACGTACCTATGTACGC
>URVJ01000029.1 GCA_900551295.1 uncultured Eubacteriales bacterium
CAAACGCCGCAGCGAAAGCGCGGCTTCTTCTCCACACATCAAACTATCGTCGGTATAACTTTTCCGCACTTCTGAAGTCTGCAATCTTCGCTCGCAGATGCTCCGCACTGCTCGATAATGGGGCTTGTACAAACTTTGACCCTTGCGAAAGCAAGGGTTATTTTTTATATTTTCTAACAGTCAACAGGACACGCTTTTCTGCCCAGCATGCCTATCGGCAAGAAACTTGGTTCAAATTTTACTTTTATGTTTAGTAAAAAACTCTGTGCAAAGTTCTATACAATGCACAGAGTTATCTTTTTATTAAATTACCCTTTGTATTTGGTTGCCATAGCTTGCTTTGGCACCTGCCCAGAATTGAGTCAGCCGCCTGCCTTTTGGTGGCTGACGGTATAAGCTGGCGGCACAGAGTATCCCATAGCCTTTTTCTTATTTAAGGGCTATTGTTTTCTTTGCAGCTTTCTTTTTTAAAAGAAAGCGCGTATTTTTTTATTCCCAGTCAGTTTTTGAAAGCGCTGCCGGCTTTTACGAAAGCGGTTTTGATGGGGAGATAGATAGCGCAGGCGATAACAAGACCGCCGACAGCCTGAATGGTGTTGCCGGGAATACTGCCGAGAGCGCCGATAAAGCCGTAACCGAGGAAAGTAGATTCACAGAGATAATAACCGCCGACCATGATAATTTCCGCGACGAGAGCGGAAACGGCTCTTGCGGCAAAATTGTCCTTGCCGAAAGCCTTATGTATAAAGAACGCGGCAACCGCCATGAGTCCTTTGACGATAAACGTTACAGGCGCATAAGTCGTGTACCCGAGAAATAAGTCTGTAAGAGCAGAACCGATACCTGCTGCGGCAAAGCCGTAAACCGGGCCGAGGAGCCAGCCTGAGAGCAGAACAATAACGTCGCCGAGGTTCATGTATCCGCCGGTCGCGCTTATCGGAACGTGTATCATTGTAGCCGCAGCGCAGATTGCCGCGAACATAGCTGCTACACATATTTTTCTTACACGGTTGTTTTTTTCATTGTTTTTCATTTTTCTCACCTTTCTTTTTAACCATGTTTTGCTTTTTAAATTCACTCGGGGTAAGTCCGCATTCGCGTTTGAAACACTGCGTAAAATACGCCTGAGATGAAAACTCCATTGATTCGCTTATAGCGGAAACCGGGACGTTCTGCAATAATTTCATTTTTGCAAGTTCAATTCTCATGTTCAGGAAATGCCTGCCGACGCCGTGACCGGTAAATTCATTGAAAATGCTTTTAAGCACCGTCGGGCAAACGCCGCACTGATGGGCAATCTGTTCAACGGTAAGGTTCTTGTTTCGGTTTTCACGCATGAAATTTATAGCCTGATTGTATATGAATGATTTTTTTCCGACGCTGAAAACAGGTATGTCGTTGCTGCGTATTATGCGGTATAATAATGCCTCAAACAGCTTTTTCACTGTGAAGTTGTACTTTTCAAAATCGTAGTTCGTGTTTGTAAACGCACTGTTCTGCGCCTCAAGCTCCGAAAGGATAAGATTCATCAGAATAAGATCGTTTCCGCGCAGAACCGCAGTCTTTGCCTTGCCCGTGATCTCAAGACTGTCGCTTTTAAAGTGTATGTTTATGTACTCCGTGCCATCCGACAGCGTTTTTTCGCGATGAAATGCATACGGCTCGCATAACAGACAGTCGCCGGGGCTCATTATGAGGATAATGTTCTCGTATGTCACCTCAAGACTGCCGTTTATTACGAATTTGAACTCTCTGTCTGCGTGCGTATGACCGTCAAAAACATAACCGGCGTGACGTGCAAAATGATAAAATTTTAAGATTTCGTTAACAACGACTTCTTTTCCCATTATTCATTTCCTTTTTGTGTCCGAAATATAAAAATATACGACTGAAAACGGATTTACAAATGTGTTTTTATGATTATAATATAAATAAAGTCATGTGTCAATGAATATGAGGAGGAAAAATAAAATGTTACATAATATCAAAATGTACGAAAAAGAATGCTTTTGGGGAGGAACGACGGTAAGGGGCTGTGACAACCCGATAGACCGAAACAGCGAGTACGCTGAGGACTTTCGCAAGGAATGTGTAAATCAGACCATGCCGTTATTTCTTTCAAATAAGGGCAGATATATCTGGTGCGATAAACCCTTTAAGGTTGATATAAAAGACGGAGTTATAAGCATTGAAACGGACGGGGAGCTTGAGGTTGCACAAGCCGGAAATACGCTGAAAGAAGCATATCTTGCTGCAATGAAAAAGCATTTTCCGTTCGATGGCAAAAAGCTGCCGGAAGAGTTTTTTACGACGGCGCAGTATAACTCCTGGATGGAGTTTACGTATTTCCCGACGCAGAAAGGATTGCTTGAATACGCACATGATATAATTGATAACGGATTTGAACCTGGTATATTTATAATAGACGAAGGCTGGCACGGAAGATATGGCGACTGGGAATTTGACGCGGCTCGTTTTCCGAATCCCAAGGCTATGGTTGACGAACTGCATAAGCTCGGATTTAAAGTGATGCTCTGGGTTGTTCCGCTTGTAACGGCAGACGGATACGATTTTGTTATGAATATAAGACCCGATCTCAATAAGCGCGGCGACGCAAAGGAAATATTCCTTCGCACAAAGAACGGTCAGCCCGCAATAGTAAACTGGTGGAACGGAAGATCCGCAATTCTCGATTTCAGAAAACAGTGCGATGCCGATTTTCTTGACAGGCAGCTCAAACATCTTATAAACGACTACGGCATTGACGGCTTTAAATTTGACGGCGGATCCGTCGCAATGTACCATATCGGGAACGTAATAAACGGTCTCGTCAGAGATGACCACGACGCTCACGCCATGAATATTGCATGGAATGAGTTTGGAAGAAAATATGATTATCATGAATACAAAGATACATATCTCGGTGCAGGCAAAAACTGTATACAGAGACTTTGCGACAGGGGACACCGGTGGGAAAACGGCGGCATAGACACGCTTATTCCATGCTCGGTAATGCAGGGGCTTATGGGTACGCCGTTTATCTGTCCGGATATGATAGGCGGCGGAGAATGGTCGCACGCAAAAGGGGAGAATTTTGTAATCGATGAGGAACTTTTTATAAGAATGGCGCAATGCTCTGCGCTTTGTCCCATGATGCAGTTTTCGTGGGCGCCATGGAGAGTGCTGTCTGAAAACGGACTCAAAGCCGTAAGAAATGCGGCAATGCTCCATAAAAAGTTCGCACCTTATATTATGCAGCTTGTGAATAAGTGCGAAACCGACGGAGAACCTATTTTGCGAAACCTTGAATATAACTGTCCCGGACACGGATTTGAATATGTAAAAGATGAGTTTATGCTCGGGGAAGATATACTTGTCTGCCCGTCCGTTGTCAAGGGAGAATTCGAAAAGACAGTTGTATTCCCGCAAGGTACATGGATTGACGAAAACGGACGCGAATATGAGGGACTTACGGTATGCAAGGTCGCGTCTCCTCTCGAAAAACTGCTTTGGTTTAAGAAAAAAGCGTAAGCGAGGTTTTAAAATTTCATATGACGGCTTCTTGCCGTAAAACACAGCCCGGTACGTATTAAAAAGCGTGCCGGGTATTTTTGTTTGGAAGTTTTTGGAAAAAGTTCCCTGCTTCACATAATATTTTCACATAAGACACAAAAAATTCTTATCTTTTATCCGAAACCACTTGCAAAATGCCTGCCGCTATATTATAATATTAACCGTAGTGGTGCAAAAAAGCTTAAATTGGATTAAAAAGGATTAAGATTGCAGTATAAACCGCAGAATTTACGGTTTTGTTTTTGACTCCGCTTAAAAATATCAGGGTTAAGGAAAGGCAGGTGCGGAAAATATGCTTACGGGTGAGTTCAGACATACGCTCGACGCAAAGGGACGTGTTTTCGTTCCGGCAAAATTCCGTGCCGACCTCGGACAAAACCTTGTGGTGGCAAAGACTTTCGGAAAATTTCTCGTAATGTATTCGGAGAGCGAATGGGAAAACTTCATGGAAAAGCTCGACGCGCTCGGAGACGACGGAGAAACCGGCAATATGAAGCGTTACATAATGAAGAACGCAATGCCGACAGAGGTCGATAATCAGGGCAGAATAAGCATAAGCGCCGATCACCGTGATTTTGCCGGACTTAAAAAAGAAATATCATTTATAGGAATGAGAAAATACGTCGAGATCTGGGGCAGCGATACGGCTGACGAAGAGACGGGTACGTATGACATAGAAAAGTTCAAGAGCCTTGCAAAGGGACTCGGACTCAGTTAGGGAGAAAATACAGTTGCAGGAAAATTTCGGACATTATTCGGTTCTTCTTGACGAGACCGTGGATATGCTTTGCATAAAGCCTGACGGAGTCTATGTTGACTGCACTCTCGGAGGAGCCGGGCATTCAAACGCGATACTCTCGCGGCTTTCGGAAAACGGAAAGCTTGTCGGAATAGACAGGGACGATTTCGCAATAGGAAAAGCAAAGGAAAGACTTGCAAAGTACGGCGAAAGATTTATCCCGTACAGAGGAAACTTTTCGGAGGCTGCCGACGCGCTCGAAAGTCTCGGAATAGAGAGTATTGACGGCGTTGTCGCCGACCTCGGAGTATCTTCCTTTCAGCTTGATGAAGCCGACAGAGGCTTTTCGTATATGCATGACGCGCCTCTCGATATGAGAATGTCGCGCGACGATTCTTTCAGCGCCTATGACGTTGTGAACGGATACGACGAAAAAAGACTTTCGCAGATAATAAATATGTACGGAGAAGAGAGATTTGCTTCTTCGATTGCAAGAAAGATAGTAAAGCACAGAGAAACGTCGCCGATAAGGACGACAGCCGAGCTGTCCGAGATAATAAAATCGGCAATACCTCCCAAAAACAGAAAAGACGGTCCGCACCCCGCAAAGAGAACATTCCAGGCAATACGCATCGAGGTAAACGGCGAGCTTGACGCAATACCCAAGATGATAAACGGGCTGTTTCCGAAACTGTCGGGCGGCGGAAGAATGGCGGTAATAACGTTCCATTCTCTCGAGGACAGAATAGTAAAGCATACGTTTCTCGAATTTACAAAAGGCTGCGAATGCCCTCCGGATTTTCCGGTGTGCGTGTGCGGCAAAAAGCCGACGGGGCTTGTGATAACAAAAAAGCCTATCCTGCCGTCGGAGAGCGAGCTTGAAGAAAATCCGCGTTCGAGGAGCGCCAAACTAAGAGTTGTAGAAAAAATTCCGGATATTAAAATTTAAGGAGCCGTGAAAAACATGAACGGAAGCTTTGCAGAAAACGAATTCATAAATTTAAACAATGCAAAATATAATACTAAAAAAAGAAATATCCAGACTCCCGCTGCGGTAAAGAAAAGAGTTTATAACGATTATAAATCGGGTTATAACGGTGCGGTAAAGAGAAGCGCATATAACCGCAGCGCGTCCAAAAGCGAATATACCGTAGGCGCGGCTGTCGGAGAGCTTGTCGCAACCGCAGTAAGAAACGCAAGACGCGCAAAGAGCCTTGAACCGTCGTATTCTATCCATAAGGTAAAGGCAAAGCCGTTCCCGTTCGGTTTTGTGCTCAGCGCCGCAATTATTACGGTTACTTTTATGTTTATAGCTTATAACTATTCCGTTGTCAACGAGATCTCCTACGAAACCGCTGATCTTGAGGACGAAATAGAGTATTATACAAAGGAAAACGAAGTGCTTTCCGTACAGCTTGAAAAGAAGAACGACCTTGCGGAAATAGAGAAAATAGCGTCTGAAAAGCTCGGAATGGTAAAATCAACCGACGTTTATAAACAGTACGTAAGCCTTTCGGGCAGCGATAAGACCGTCGTTTCCGAAGGTTCGTCCGCAAGCTATAATCTCGGAACAACGCTTAACGGCTTTAAGCGTTCGGTAGGCAAAATATTTGAGTAAAATCCATTTTTCGGAGGCATGAAAATGAATAACAAGACCGCAAAACCGTATCTCAGCAGAGTTATTATAGTTCTTGCGGTCATGCTTGTTTTATTGGCAGGACTTGCCGTACGCGTGTTCTATCTTCAGATGGTGGATTATAAAAAGTACCAGGACGGCGCGTTCGACCAGTATACAACCGAAATACCCATAAGCTCCAATCGCGGAACTATTTACGACCGTAACATGAAGGCTCTCGCAGTCAGTGCTACGGTTGAAACTGTCTTTATATCGCCAAACGAAATTCTGCCCGAAACGCGCTCCCAGATCGCGGACTTTCTCAGCAGCACGCTCGATGTTGACAGAGAGTTTGTTGTCGAACGTATGAGTAAGACCAAGACCAAGTATCAGCGTATAAAGAGAAAAGTCGAGAGGGAGACTGCGGACGAGATAAGAAAGTTTATCAACGATAACGATATAAAAGGCATACATCTTGAAGAAGATACAAAGCGCTTTTATCCCTACGGCAGCCTTGCAAGCCACGTTATTGGCTTTACAAACTCGGATAACGTCGGTATTTACGGAATAGAATCGTACTATGAAAAGTATCTCAAAGGCACGTCCGGCAAGATAATCACGGCGCAGGACGCAAAGGGCAAGGATATGCCGCAGCAGTATGAAAGCTATATCGGTGCGGAAAACGGAACAAACGTCGTAACGACGATAGACTGGCAGGTTCAGTCGATACTCGATAAAAACCTCGAAACTGCGCTGCGCGATACAAAGGCGCAAAACAGAGTTCTTGGCATAATCATGGACGTAAATACCTGCGAAGTGCTTGCAATGTCCACAAAGCCCGACTATGATCTTAACGATCCGTATACGCTTGACGAAACCTCGCAGGCACTGTATGACGAATATACCGTAACTCCCTTGACGGACGAAAACGGACTCACCGCGCTCCCGACAGATGAGCAGAAGAACGCGAAATTCAAGGAGCTGCTTGAAGGTCTGTGGAAGAATAAAGCAATAACAGAACTTTATGAGCCGGGTTCTACGTTTAAGCTTATAACAAGCGCCATGGCGCTTGAGGAAAATATACCCGAAGTTCAGCCGGGACACCTTTTTAACTGTACCGGATCAAAGAGAGTCGGCGGATTTACAATAAACTGCCATAAAAAGTCGGGACACGGCATAGAAAACTTTGAACAGGGACTGCAAAATTCCTGTAACCCCGTTTTTATCGAGATAGCGCAGTCATTGGGCAGAGAAAGATTTTATAAATACTTTGAGCTTTTCGGATTTACCGAAAGAACCGGCATAGACCTTGCCGGAGAGGCGTCCAGCCTTTACCATTCCGATTTCAACGGCTTTAACGAAACCGAGCTTTCGGTATATTCTTTCGGTCAGACCTTTAAGATCACGCCCATACAGCTTATTACTTCGGTAAGCGCCGTCGCAAACGGCGGAAAACTCATGAAACCGCACGTTGTAAAGGCTCTTGTGGACGACGACGGAAATACCGTTGCCGAATTTGAACCCGAAGTCGTAAGACAGGTGAATTCGCAGACTACGACAGATACCATAATGCAGTACCTTGCAAACGGCATAAGCCTCGGTTCCACCAAAAACGCTTATGTTAAGGGATATAAGATAGGCGCAAAGACGGGAACGTCGCAGAAACGAGATAAAGAGGGCAATCTTTACATAGGCTCGTGCGTTGCTTTTGCGCCGACGGACGATCCGCAGATAGCAATACTTATAGCGATAGACGAACCCGTCGGAGAATATTACGGCGGAACAATAGCGGCTCCCGTAGTTTCGTCGGTGCTTTCAGAAGTGCTTCCGTATCTCGGAATAGAGCCTACCGAAAACGATCCTAACGCCGCCGTAAACGAAGTCAGCGTTGCGGAATATACGGGACTTGCGCTTACAAACGCAAAGAACGCGCTCCATAACGCAGGACTTACCGCAAGGGTAGAGGGTAACGGAGATACAGTTCTCGACCAGTTCCCGAAATACGGTACAAAGCTTGCCGAAGGCGGAGTTGTAATACTCTATACCGAAACAAGCGATGAGAACGCGGACGAAGAAACCGTGACCGTGCCAAACGTATCGGGAATGAGCGCGTCGGCAGCCGCAAAGGCGCTTGTAAACGCAGGATTGAATATCAAATTCGACGGCGCATACCGCGAGGACGTTTCGGGTTCTGTTGCGGTAAAATCAACGCCCGAAGCAGGTCAGAGCGTAAAGCCCGGTTCAACCGTTTCGGTCGAATTCAGACATCAGGATAATACGGACTGATAAATCAAAGCAAAAGCAGAAAATACAGGAGATAACGGCATATGTATACAATACTTACGGCAAGCGCACTTGTTTCGTTTGTGCTGACGGTCATATTCGCAAGAATTTTCATACCCGTGCTCAAAAGCGTGAAAATGGGACAGAAAATACTCGATATAGGACCGCGCTGGCATAAATCAAAAGAGGGAACACCCACAATGGGAGGACTGTTCTTTATCGCGGCAACGGCGTTTCCGCTGGTGTTCTGCGCAGCAGTGCAAAAGGACGTAACTTTTGTAATACATTATATTTTCATATTGCTTAACGGACTTATCGGCTTTATAGATGACTATACGAAGTTTTTCAAAAAGCAGAATAAGGGGCTCAGCGCCTCTCAGAAGCTCGTGCTTCAGTTTGCGTCGGCTGCGGCGTATGTGCTCGCACTCAGACTTGACGGAAGTATCTCGACAGTTGTAAAACTTCCCTTTACGGGAACTCAGGCAGACCTCGGAATACTGTTTTACCTGCTTCTCATAGTCGGAATAGTATTTACCGTAAACAGCACGAATCTCACCGACGGAATAGACGGACTCTGTGCAAGCATTACCGCGGTCGTCATGATATTTCTCACCGTGCTTTGCTTAAAGAGCGGAAATGCCGAGTGCCTTTACCTCTGCGGAGCAATGATAGGCGGAATGCTTGGCTTTCTCGTGTATAATTTTCACCCTGCACGCGTATTTATGGGCGATACCGGTTCGCTTTTCATCGGAGGCGCCGTAAGCACTGCCGCAATAATGCTCGACATTCCCTTAATTCTCGTTTTTGTCGGTATTATGTACTATGTGGAGTCGTTTTCGGTTATAATACAGGTAACAAGCTATAAGCTTACAAAAAAAAGAGTTTTCAAAATGTCGCCGATACATCATCACTTTGAAATGTGCGGCTGGAACGAAGTAAAGATAGTATTTGTATTTTCGCTTGTAACGGCTGTATTCAGCCTTATAGGCTGTTTCGGATTTATCGGAAATATCTGAGCTTGTAAATAAGCAGCTTTACACTATATTCTGAGAGGAGAACCGCGGTTGAACAGTGCCGGCAGAGCCAAAGAGAACGCACCTGGCTTTTCAAAAGCTAAAAAGTCAAGGCTTACACCGAAAAAAAGAACAATAACGCAGTATGTTGCCGGAGTAGACAGACCGTTTCTCGTGACCGTAATACTGCTTCTCTGTATAGGAACCGTAATGGTTTTCAGCTCGAGTTATCCTTATGCGAGAGAATATTACGGCGACAGCTATAAGTTTGCAAGGCAGCAGATAATGTGGGCAGGGCTCGGACTTGTCGGAATGACGCTTGTCGCAAAGCTGAAGATTTTTTCGTACCATAATATAAGAAAATTCGCAAAGCCGCTGCTTGCCGTCGGAATACTGATGCTCTGCGCGGTTCTTGTTGTGGGTTCGGGCGCAAAGGGCGCCGTCAGATGGCTTCAGATAGGCCCTATAAGCTTTCAGCCGTCCGAAATAATGAAGTTTGCGATAGTTCTTTTCTTTGCCGACTATGCTGATAAGTATGCCGATAAAATACGCGCAAGGGAAAATTATCACGGCGTTTTTATGCGCTTTTTGGGAGCGCTCGCACTTGCAGGGCTCGGCGCCGTCGCCTTCCTCGTTGTAGATTCAAAACCGCTTGCATTGATAATTGCGCTGATACTTTTGGGAGTTGCGGTTGCGGTCGCGTATCCTATTGATATAAAGCATAATCTTCCGGGATTTTATTACGGAATAATCCCTTATGTTCTGGTTCTCGGAGTTGTAGGCGCGCTTATGTATCTTCAGCCGCATATATCGGGACTTATAATCATGGCGGGCATAGTTTTTGCAATGATGTTCATAGGCGGAACACCGATGTACTATATAATCATCGGCGGATTGGCAGGAGCGGGATTGGTGCTCGGACTTGCCAAAAGCCTCGGACATTCGTCGTCAAGAATGGAAGTTTGGAAAGATCCGTTCAGCTATCTTCAGGAGGGAGGCTGGCAGCCTGTTCAGTCACTGTATGCAATAGGCTCAGGCGGATTCTGGGGCGTGGGCTTCGGAAACAGCAGACAGAAACACCTGTATCTTCCCGAACCGCAGAACGACTATATATTCTCTATTTTCTGCGAGGAAATGGGCTTTATCGGAGCATTTATAGTAATATGTATATTTGCGTTTTTCATATACCGCGGAATAGTCATAGGGCTTAAAGCGCCCGACAGATTCAGTTCAATGCTTGTTCTCGGAATAGTAATGCACGTAGGTATTCAGGTTATACTCAATATCGCCGTTGTTACAAATACGCTGCCGAGTACGGGTATATCGCTGCCGTTCTTCAGCTACGGAGGAACGTCGCTGTTGATATTGCTTGCCGAAATGGGCGTTGTGCTGTCGGTTTCAAGATATTCGTCGGTTGAGAAAACCTCATAAATTGATTATACGGAGATAAATGCCAATGAGAGTGCTGATAAGCGGCGGCGGAACGGGAGGACATATAAATCCCGCGCTTGCCATTGCCGATAAGATAAAAAAAGAACAGCCCGACGCCGTTATAGAATACGTCGGAACCGAAAAGGGACTTGAATCAAACCTTGTCCCGGCGGCAGGCTATAAAATACATTATATAAAGGTTCGCGGCTTTAAAAGAAAGCTGTCGCTTGAAAACATAGACGCCGCTATCAAGGCATTTACAAGCGTTGCGGCGGCAAAAAAGCTTATACGTTCCTTTAAACCCGATATCGTCATAGGCACGGGAGGATATGTAAGCTGGCCTGTGCTCAAAGCCGCCTCGTCCATGAAAATACCTACCTGTATACATGAACAGAACGCAGTTCCGGGCGTTACCACAAAGGCACTTTCAAAGACGGTCGATAAGGTCATGATAAGCTTTGAAGAAATCAGAGGCGCATTTGACTGCCCCAAAAAGCTTGTTTTTGTCGGAAATCCCGTTTCGGGAAAGATGCTTGAGGCGTCGAAAGATAATTCGAGAAAAATTCTCGGCATAGATAAGGACGAAAAGGTTCTGCTTTCCTGCGGAGGAAGTCTCGGCGCAAGACCTCTCAACGAAAAAGTGTATGAGCTTATACGCGATTACTCTATTAAAACGGGCATAACTCATTTCCATGCAACCGGAAAAGCCGGCTGGGAGGTGCAGAGCGCACTTTATAAGGAGCTTGGCTTTAAGGAAACGGGCGAGGACGAACTTAAACTCGGAAAAGTAACGGTAAGAAAATATATCTATAATATGCCCGAACTGCTTTCCGCAAGCGACGCCGTGATTTGTCGCGCAGGCGCAATGACCCTGTCGGAACTTGCCGTAATGGGCAAAGCGTCGGTTATAATCCCGTCGCCGTATGTTACAAACAATCATCAGTATAAGAACGCCAAAGTGCTCTGCGATAAAGGCGCCGCCGTTATGATAGAGGAAAAGGATCTGACATCGGACGCGCTTATAAAAGCCGTGTCGCATGAGCTTGACGATAAAGAGTACAGAACAGGTATGGAAAACGCCGTAAGGGAGTTTGCCGTAACGGATACGCTTGACAGAATATATTCGATAGTAAAGGAACTTGTGAAAAAATAAGGATTTTCGGAGAGTGACGCGCCATGAAAGAAAGTATACGGAATAAAAACCGCGAATCTGCCGGCAACAGCTCCGAAAGCCTTGAATCGGTAAAGAAGCAGAATACTAAAAGCTCGGCAAAAAAGCACATTTTCACTTTTCTTCTGCTTGCCGCAGTGCTTGTAAGCGCCGTGTGGTTCTGCTACGATAAGTTTTTTATAATCAAAAAATGCGTGCTTGAATACGACGGAACGCTGCCGTATGACGAAACAGAGGTGCTGAAAGGCGCGGGACTCGACTACGGAATGAAGCTATACGAAGTGAATAAGGACACTATTGCCGAAAATGTGCTGTATAATCTCCCGTACGTCGACAGCTTTGAATTAAAGCGCACATGGCCCGATAAAGTGGTCTTTAAGATAGAACCTGCAGTGCCGTCGATGTATACGGTAATTGGCGAAAACGCCTTTGTTCTGTCGCAGAGTCTCAGAGTGCTTTCCATGACGGACGATTTTGAGTATATAGAGACAAACAAGCTTATAAACGTAAAAATGAGCGATATTGCAAGCTGCATTGCGGGCGAGTATCTCAAAACCGACTCGGATAACGCCGCGACCGTCGAGGAACTGTTTTCCCAGCTTGAAGAAAACGGGATTCTTTCCGACGTTGACGAAATTGATATTTCCGACAGGTTCAATATTACTTTCGGATATAAGTCAAAATATCTCGTAAAGCTCGGCGATAAGAAAAACCTTGATCTGAAAGTACGTTTCATGAAGGCTATCGAGGAAAAGCTGACTTCCGACTCCGGCGGTATAATAGATGTCTCGGATGAAAATGCCAAAGAGGGAATTGTTAAGGATTTCTGATGATATTTGACAGAAAAAATGTAAAAAAACTGTTAACAGACGTAATTTGTACGTTTTGGTTATTGAAAAAGTAAGCAAAAAATATTATTATATAATAAGTAAGCTGTAAGTAAAAAACAGGAGGACAAGAAAAAATGACGTTTGAATATGATGAAAATTTCGACCTCGGCGCAGTCATTAAGGTAATAGGCGTCGGAGGCGGCGGAAATAACGCTGTAAACCACATGGTTGAAAAGGGCGTAAAGGGCGTAGAATTCATTGCGGCAAATACAGATAAGCAGGCGCTTATGAGATGCGCTGCTCCCACAAAGATACTTATCGGCGAAGTTGAGAGCGTTGACCTCTCCGAGGAATTTGCCCACGAGAAACTCTCCCCCGTGCTTGCAATGTACAAGGCGGAAGACATTCACGACGCATTCAACAAGGCTGAACAGCTTATTGCAG
>URVJ01000030.1 GCA_900551295.1 uncultured Eubacteriales bacterium
GCGCGTGGTGCCGGCATTGGGCAGCACGTAGCGCGCATCCTCAATCGCGTGCTTTTCCGCCTGGCTGCGCGCCTTTTTCTCCGGCACACCCTGCTCGAGCAGTTCTTTCAGATAGCCCTCCATGAGCGCGGCGGTCAGCGCCTCGTAGGTGCGCTGGTCATCCTCCATCGCACGGATGAATTGTTCCCGCGCCGCAGGGATTTTATCAATCTCAGGCGGCACCACGTATTCAAACCCATGCTCGCGCACATACCGCTGGGACTGTACGGAAAACGACGCCATGCGGTGGCGTGTGATCTGCGCAAGCAGCGAACGGGACACGCCTTCAATCGCAAAGGTGAACGAAACATGCTCAATCGGGCTTTCGTGTCCGATCTCGGACAGCATATTGACAAAGCCCGCCGTTTTCTCCTCGGTCAGCCCTTCCAGGACGCTGTCCACGTCGGTCGAAGAATAGCAGTTTTTTGCAGCTGCCGCCACCAGTTTTTCCGGATCAGGCGTATACGCAAGCAGTTTTACTTTCACTTTTTCTTAGTCCCCTTTCCACCGAACAGGCGCTCCCGGATGACGATGAGCAGGAACTTCGGCAGCTTCATCATGCGCCCAATCCGGCTGGGCTGCTTGAGCAGGCGGTAAAACCACTCCAGCCCCAGCTTGATGAAAATATCCGGCGCACGTTTGGAAACACCGGAAAAGATATCCAGCGAACCGCCAAGGCCGCAAAACAGCGTCGCATGGATTTCATCCATGTTCTCGGCAATGAACTTTTCCTGTTTGGGCGCACCAAGGCATACGAACACCACATCCGCGCCGCCGCAGCTGTTGATCGCGGCGACCGCCTCCTGTGCATCGGTAAAATAGCCGTCATGCGCGCCGGCCAGCACAAGGCCGGGATACTTTTCGCACAGGTTTTTGCCTGCCTGCTCGGCAATGCCGGGTTTGGCGCCCAGCAGATACAGGCGCATGTTTTCCTTCGCCATCGCGGCTACCAGATGTTCGGCGAACTCGATACCGGCGACCTTGCCATGAAGCTCCTCGCCAAGTATTTTCGCCGCGTAGATGATGCCGATGCCGTCCGGCAGCACCAATGCTGCGCGGTTGACAATCCCCATATATTCGCTGTCCCTGCGGCACAGATCGACAATCTCCGGGTTGGGCGTGACCACATAGCCCTTCTGCCGCGCGCGAAGGCGGCTCATCGCCAGCTCCACAGCCTGCTGCATGGTAACTGCATGGAAATGCACGCCCAAAATAGAAGCGGTTTTCATCCTCATATCTCCTATGATCTCACGTCATCATGGAACGGTAAACATTCCAAATCTATTTTATTATAGCGCAGTTGTCCTGAAATCTCAAGCCTGCAAGGTGTAAATCTGGTTTATTCGGAAAAATGATGTAAAAAGCCAGGCAAATTGCCTGACTTTTGATGTTTTTCAATCTTTTTTGTCATTATCCTTTTTGGTATCGTCAGCCTTATCCGAAACGTCGTTCTTGTTTTCGGAATCCGTAATTCCGGCAACATCTTTATCCGGCACATCACTGTCATTATTTTTTCCCTTGCACGAGGTAAGTACCGAAGCGCAGACCAAAACCGCGAGCATAAGAGTAAGTATCTTTTTCATATTGTTTTTTCCTTTCTTCTTGCTAAGTTTTTTGATTTACACTTTGTAAGACGGCGCTTTTGCGTTTTTGTTCCGTATTTATGCATGGAAATATATTGTCATTTTGTAAATATATTCAAAACACCTCCGTCACGGAACAGTAACTCCGCAAAATAAAAGCTTTTACGGCAAGGTAAAGCGTAAACGCACAATGAGTGCTCCAGCCGAAACAAATTCCCGGTATATTGATAAACATAAATCCGAAACAGCCGAATCTGCCTATCTGTTCCGCAATCTGCACATATCTGTTATCCCACTTATTCTCAAATCCGTCTTTACACTTAACTGCAAACACTATATTCGGTATCATAATGACCGCAACAAAACAAGACCGTAGACATTAAAGAATTTCACCGTATTCACCTCTGAAATCTTACTTAATTTATTATAATGAATTTAAGCAAATTTTTCAACATACATTTTATACCGCGTCCCGAATATATACAAAAATACCGGGACAAGACAACAAATCCCGTCCCGGTTTGCCTTATGCACGGAAAGGCGCGGATATAGGAGAGTAAAAAAACCGCATTTCCGCCATAACAGCCTGTATTTAATTATCAGAAGAGGTCTGACGTATCAAAAAGGTTCTCGTTCTCGGCTGTTTCGCCGCTGCCTTCGAGAATGTCCTCCGTGCTCATTAAAAGCTCTTCAAGTTCGGGTGAAGAATAGGTTTTTTTCATTGCTTTATTCCCCTTTCCTTAACCCTCTGCCTGTGTGGACAGCCACTCGTTATACTTATCTATAAGAGGCTGTGCTGCGTCTTTTCTCTCACCGTCAAGACTGTTGAGTATATCGAGAATAGAAACGCTCATCTGTGTGCCGTACTTATATTCGCCGTTCAAATTCGACCATGCGCGCACGGTAAACTTGTCGCCGTAATGAGCAACCGGAATATTTACAAGCACGCAGCTGAATACTGTGGCTTCAAGATCGGTATCATAGCTCAGTTTGAGATCAATATTCCCATACTTAGAGTAGTTTGCCTGTGAAATATACGGATTCTTTGCAGCGTCGGTCCTGAAATCGTGGGTAAGCTCGTTTTTGCCGAGCACATCTGTACGCGCTACGATAAATCCGTACTCATAGAGTTTTTCGTCGTTTCTGTACGTATCCTCGATATAGCCCTTGAACCTGAGGCCGCTCTTAGTATCTATAACCTTTCCGTCGGTGTCTTTCTGAACACGTATTTCGGTAACATCTTTAACGTCGGTTGCGTCATTGTACCAGTGCGGTGCAAAATCCTTATCGGCAAATACGGGATAAAGGTCAATATCAGCGTTATTGAGCGCTATTGTTTTCATAGCCTCGGTGCCGCCGTTTACGGTAGTCCAGCCTGCGAGAACCTTGCCATCGGGTACTGTAAGAGCAGCTCCTGAGGGAAGAACGGGGGTATATTCCGTAAGAACGTTTCCGTCGTCGTCAAGCAGGAAGTAAACGGTTAATGTCGTATCTGCGTGATATTTTGCGGCATAGTAAGGCATTACGCCGAAGTCGTCAACGTAAATTGCCGTCGTGCCGTTAGGATTTGTTGCGTTATAGTAAAGACCGAATTTATAGAGGTTCTTGAAATCGTCGGTAACTTCAACCTTTACGTTTTCACTTATCCACTTATTCTTTGTTGTATCAAGACCTGCTTTGCAGTAAACCGTTGTGGCAGGATAAGTGGTATTCGGCTGACCCGATATCTGATAGGGCATATCGGTATTTACTATTACGTTCAGCGCATTTACGCTCGCGTCTGCTTTAAGGTAATATTTATAGGAAACATTGAACGGTCTTTTTTCCGTGAGCAATCCGCCGTGATATGTCGTAAAGAAGTTTGCGTTAGCCCAGTTATATGCAAGCACCTTGCCGTTTCCGTCGGGAGAATCGGCTATTGCGACGCCTGAAGAAACAAATATATTTCCGTTTGCGGACATCATGCCCGAATTTGCGTCGGAAAAAATATTTTCAAAGTCAAAAGCCTTTTCGGTTCCTGTTGTAATATCAAGTCCGGGAACTGCGGTATTATTACCGTAAACATAAACGGTGTATGTATTTACGTGCTCTGTGCCGCCTGCGTCTGTCGCAGAAGCCTTTACGGTAATTTCACCGGCATTCGCGTTTGCGGTATTTACGGTAAACTTAATTGTATTTGCGGTTTCGTTTACGGTAAACTGGCTTGAGATCATATTTTTGCTGAAAGTATACGACCATGTTACGTTTGCGTCTGCGGTGAGTGTGATATAGCTGTTTGCTTTCTTTGCGGGAATTGCGAAAACAGCGGCGTCAGCCGAAGCACCGTCCGTATGAGCAGACGCGGTTACCTTGAACACTTCTTTAAATACGGGATAAAGCACAATATCGCTGTTTGAAAGCTTGATTTCCGTATCGGCTTCAAGCGCTCCCTTGGTCTGCGACCAGCCGGCAAAGTATTTGTTTGCGGCAGAGGGAAGTGTTTCAGGCTGAGAGCTTACGGGATTGAAAGAAACAAGCACGTTTCCGTTCTCATCTCTGCATATCCACTTGCTTTCAAGCGCTGTCGCATTATCTGCGTCCATATATGTCACTTTCCACATTGGAACGACCGAGAAATCGTCAACATATATTTCAGCGCCGTTTGTCTTCCACCATTTTGAATCAAGACCTATTTTTGCCACGCCCTGGGAAAGATCGTTTTTAAAATTGCCGTGCGGAGTATCCGAACCCGGTATCACGGTAAAGCTGTCCACAGCCCACTTGCCGTCATTGCTGAGATCGGTACCGCTTATGCTGCTTGTTTCGGCAAAAACGGAGGCGTTAAGATTTGCCGTTGAAAAGTCTGCGGTATTGAGCAGAAAATAAAACGTCTTTGTGCCGAGCGCTTTGCTTCTGTCGAGATAATATTTATAATATACGCTGAGCGCTCTGTTCTTGGGAACGCTGAGTCCTGCATGGTATGTCGTATAGAAAGCGCCGCGGTCTGCGGTAAACTTCATTACCTTGCTGCTGTTATTTACATCATCTGTGCCGGGATTATTGACTATTTCGGCACTCTGCGAGAATATTACGCCGCCGTTTCCGCCGTCGGCAAGAGTAAAGTTTTCAAAATCAAGCGGCTTTCTTGTACCTGTGATAAGGTCTTCTCCGCGCGACCACTTATTATCGCCGTAAACAAAAACCGTCGTTGCAGTGCTTACGGGGCCGCTATAAGCGGTAACGTAAATTTCTCCTGCCGGGATATTCTTATTCGACGTGAAGGTTATCGCGGTATCGTTCTTTGTTATTGCAAAGTCGCTTTCCGAGGGACCGTTAAAGGAGTAATCCCAGGTTACGGCTCTGTCTGCGGTAAGCGTTACGCTTCCGGCATTTCCCGCATTATCGTAAGCCTTTGCCGGCATATTGGGAACATCGGTGCCTTTGCCTGTCAAAACCGTAACCGCGATCTCGTCTTCAAGCGCCTGTGCCGTAACGTCCTTCGCATAGTCTTGCTCGCTGGCATTCTCGGTCTCAACTACGTCCACTGCCGCCGCGGTAAGCAGCGACGCGCAAGCAAGTGCCGCAAGCAATGCTGTTAGTTTTTTCATATTGCCTTCTCCTTTTCAATAATGAATTTTTTATTAAAGAATTGCTCTTTGTGTATACATTGTATCATTGAAAAGTACGGTAATAAATAAACAATATTTTCATTTTGGTACACTATATTAACATTACTATAAAAACGGCGTTTTTACATGCACAAAAAATACCCGATACTCTGCGTTGTTTTTATCGCAAAGAAATCGGGCAGATAAACAATATTAAAAAGCGGCAAAATGCATCTGTTTTATCAATAAAGCGTCTTTGTTCGTCTTACAGGCTCGGTGGTATAATTTACGCCGAGTTTTTTAAGCACCTGTTCATCGGCTTCGCAGAACATTACCGAGGAATGGAGTTCAGCACCGCGCAGTCTTGAAATTGTACCGAGCGCAAGGCTTGCCTGAGGATTTACAACAGCGCAGCTTGAAAGTGCGATAAGCATTTCGTTTGAATCGAGGTGTGCGGTATGAGAATGGAAGATCTCGCGCTTGAGCTTGATTATAGGCTCAATTATCGACTGTGCAAGCAGCGGAACATCGTCGTTTATGCCTGCCATGACTTTCATTGCGTTAAGCAGGCACGCCGAAACCGAACCGAGAAGTTCGCTTGTCTTACCTGTGACTATTGTTCCGTCATCAAGTTCTATCGCAACTGCGTGCGCGCCGGAAGACGCGGCTTTATCGTTTGCATATTTAACGACTTTTCTGTCATTTCCCGAAACGCCTGCCTGCTTCATTATGGACTCTACCTTGATTACGGCGCTTTCTCCGACTCTGCCGGTAAGGCTGTCGCAGCTCACCTTATAATAACGTCTGATTATCTCCTGCTTTGCAGCGTCGCACACTGCGTCGTCATCAAAAATGCAGTTGCCTGCCATATTAACGCCCATATCCGTGGGCGATTTATACGGACTTGTGCCGAGTATCTGTTCAAGCATTGCGCGAAGCAGAGGAAAAGCCTCAACGTCGCGGTTATAATTTACGGTCATCTTACCGTATGCCTCAAGGTGGAACGGATCTATCATATTAAGGTCATTAAGGTCGGCGGTTGCAGCCTCATATGCAAGATTGACCGGGTGTTTAAGCGGAAGATTCCAGATCGGAAAAGTCTCAAACTTTGCGTATCCCGCCATAATTCCGCGTTTATGTTCATGATATAGCTGAGAAAGGCAGGTTGCGAGTTTTCCGCTGCCGGGACCCGGTGCGGTCACTATAACAAGCGGTCTTGTTGTTTCGATATACTCATTTCTGCCGTATCCCTCATCGCTTACTATTACGGGTATATTATTAGGATAGCCGACGATCGGGTAATGAATATACACCTTAATGCCAAGATTATTGAGTTTCTGTTTGAACACATCTGCGCTGTACTGTCCGGCATACTGCGTCATTACAACGCTGCTTACGTAAAGTCCCATACCGCGGAATGCGTCGATAAGGCGTATAACGTCATTATCATACGGAATACCGAGGTCGCCTCTGATCTTATTCTTCTCGATATCGCACGCGCTGATTGCTATAACTATTTCCGCGCGGTCTGCGAGGTGCAGCAGCATTTTAATTTTACTATCCGGTTCAAATCCGGGCAGGACGCGCGAAGCATGGTAATCGTCAAAGAGTTTTCCGCCGAGTTCGAGGTATAGTTTACCGTTGAACTTTTCTATACGCTCCTGGATATGTTCAGACTGCATTTTAAGGTACTTTTGGTTATCAAATCCGATTTTCTTCATACATTTCTTCCTCATCAAATTTTACATTCGTTTTATTATACATTAATTTTCTACATTTTTCAACACATTTTTTACTTTAATTTTGGGGGAGAAGTTACAGGTTATTTTATTTTGGGCGGACTGTTTCTTATTTTTTGCGTAAAAAGATAAATCACTGCCACTTGCAGCCCTATTCTTAGTAAAAAACTCTGTACGAAGTTTTATACAACGCACAGAGTCATCTTTTATTAAATTATCCTTTGTATTTGGTTTCCATAGCTTGCTCACGCACCTGCTTAGATTTAAGTCAGCCGCCTGCCTTTTGGTGGCTGACGGTACACGCTGGCGGCAGGGAGTATCCCATAATTCTTTTCTAAATTAAGGACTGCCGTTTTCTTTGCAGCTTTCTTTTTAAAAAGAAAGCGCGTACCCCAAGCGCGTACCCCAAGCGCGTATTCCAAGCGCGTATTCCTCGTACCCCTCGTACTCATTATTTACCGAGAGCAGCAGAGAGAACGTCGTAATAATAGGGAGAGGATTCAGAAACATCGGAGAAAGGCTGACCGTTCCAAGAGACATACTTATCAATTTCAGCCTTATCGGGTTCAATACCGAGAGCGGCATTAAGCATAGAAACAGCCTCTTTGCGGAGAAGTTTATCATCGGGACGGAAAGAGCCGTCGCTTTCGGGCGATACGACGTTATAATCAAAGAGTGCGTTTATGCTGTCGGCTGCCCAGTGCTCCGAAATATCGTTGAAATTATCATTCTGCGAAGTTCTCTTATATCCGAACACACGGCAGAGGATTGCAGCAAATTCAGCGCGCGTAACATTGCGTTCGGGACGGAAAGTACCGTCGGAATATCCCGTTATAAATCCGTTCTGTATGCAGCAGCCGACATAGTTTGTAAACCACGCGCTTTGCGCACAGTCGGAAAAATCGGTGTTGTAAGTTTCATCAGCGTTGTAAACTCCCGATATGCGTGCGATAAGCGCCGCAGTTTCGGCACGGGTTATAACTCCGTCAGGCTTAAACGTTCCGTCGGAATATCCGGTCATATACGCGCCTGCACTCTTTCTCGAATATACGGCGTAAAATGTTTCATCTGAATATATTCTGATTTTTGACACATCGGTGACGGTTTTTCCGTCAACAGACCAGCCGTCAAATTTCATTCCGACAACCGGAACAACATCTGGCAGCTTTACCGCGGTCTTTCCGAAAACTACCTTCTCGGTATCAAAACCGTATAAAAATCCGTTCTTTACGTCATACTTTACTTCAAAGCTTATAAGTTCCGCATCTTCGGAAATACCGAGTGTCGACGCGTCGGAATACTCGGAGTCGGTAGATGTTCCGTCCGAAAAATACGCCCTTACTCTCACTTTCATGTCAAATCCGCCGCCAAGATCTCTTACGGTATATGAATTTGAAATCGGAGATATATCGTCTATTTCAAAAACAGTGTTTCCGTCTGTATCTGTGCCGTAAAGCTCATATCCGAGCACATCGCCGTGACCTTCGGGTGTGTTCCAGCGTATTCGCACCGAATTTTCAAACGGCGTACATACAATTCCGAAATCCGTTTTTTCGGGCAGAGTTTCACCGCTGTTTCCGTCGTCAGGTTTGCCGGTATTTTCGTCGTCCTTTGGTTCGTCGGGCTGCGACGGCTCGGACGGTTTCTGCGTTTCACCGGGATTTTCGGCATTTCCGTTCCCGTCCGGATTTTCCGGCTGATCGGGTTTATCCGTTTCGGCGGGTTTAGACGGTTCCGACGCTGTTCCTCCGTTATCCGAAAGATCGAATTCGTACTTTATATTGACGGTCATTGTGCCGTTTGACGTTGCGTACTGCTTATGTGCGGAGTTCATTGCGAGTATTCCGCTGTACCAGTTTCCGATAGGATCGGTTATATTATTCCCGGCAAGCTTTACGGTGCCGTTCTGAATATCTGTATAAACCTTTGTGGCGGCAAGCTTAAAGTTTATCTCAGCTATAAGCACTCTGCCGGAGGAAGCGTCTATCGACTTTGAACTTTGCGGAAGATACCACGCGAAAAGCACATATCCGTCGGTCGGATTTACAAGTTTCTTCACGCCTTTTCCCATATCGGTAACAACTATTCCGCCGTGTGCCGATACTACGCTCTTCAAATACGATGTCTTGCCGTCCGCTGCCGTTGCGGGAACATCGTTCGGAACGGGATTTCCGCTTGTATCGGTGAGAACAAGCGTCTTGTTGTCATAAGAAAAACTGCAGAATCCTACTATTGCATCTCCGCCCGAAACATATACGCTGAGCTTTACGGTATTATCAGCCTTACTGTATGTACATACGACGCTCTGCTGTGTCGCGGTATCGGCAAAAACCGACGCCGACATAAAAAACGCGCAGAAAATTGTAACAATCAGCAGATAGAGCTTTGTTTTTCTCATTTTATCCTCCGTTTTCCGGCTATGCCTGTCATTTACAATAATATAATATTATATTTCAAGTTATTTTTCAAGTCATTTTTTCAAAATCGCGGTGTATTTACAATTTTTTCTTGCATATTTTATGTTTTTCTGATATTTTTCACCGTCCTGCACATAATATCGGTATAAAGGACGTGATTTAATGGACGTACAGGCAATTATTTTAGCCGGCGGCTACGGAACAAGGCTTTCGCCGCTGACGGAGGAAATTCCGAAACCTCTGTTAAAGGTCTGCGGAAAGACAGTGCTTTCACGCGTATGCGAAAAGGCGTTTGAATGCGGAATAACAAATGTTACGGTAACGGCAATGTACAAACCCGAAATGTTACGCGAACATCTCGAAAAGGAATTTCACGGTCTTGTAAACGTAGTCTGCGAAAAAGAGCCTTTGGGAACCGCCGGCGCTGTCAAAAACGCATACGACAAAAAAAGCGGCAAAGTGCTTGTTCTCTCGGGCGACGGCATTTTTGATTTTGACTTGAACAAGCTGCTTGAATTTCACGAAAGCAAAAAATCTCATGCCACGATTCTTGCAGCCCAAAGCGAAGAACCTCTTGAATACGGTGTCATTCTCTCCGACAAGGATTCGCGCATAACACGCTTTCTCGAAAAGCCGGCGTGGGAACAGGTCATCTCCTCTGTCGTAAACACGGGAATTTACGTACTTGACAAAGATATTATAGACAGCATTCCCGAAAACACAAAGTACGATTTTTCAAAGCAGCTTTTCCCGAAGCTTATGGATTCGGGCATTTCCCTTTACGCTTTCAGGCAGCCAAAAGGGTACTGGTGCGACATAGGCGGTCTTGACGACTACTTTCAGTGCGTATGCGACTGCGCGTCGGGCAAAGTAAACGGTATAAGCTTTGACAGATACACCGAAAACGAACTGTATGAATCGGGCGTGGAATTTACAAGTCCCGTATACATTTCGAGAAAGGCGCATCTCGGCAAGAATGTCAAAGTCGGCGCGAACAGCTTTATCGGCGGCGGCTGCGAAATAGGAAACAACTGCGTCGCGGAGCTTTCCGTCATAGACGAAAACTGCAAAATAGGCGACGGAACGGGAATATACTCGAGTTTATTATCCGAAAACGTCACGGTCGGCGAAAACTGCGTCATTTCCGAGGGCTGCGTTCTCGGCTGCGGCAGCAGCGTCTGCGACGGAGAAATTATACCGCGATACACAAAAATTCACTGCAAGTCAAAAATACCGGAGGACGACAATATGCTTACAAGTTTCAAAAACCGCGAGGGCGGTCTGTTCTGCGAACACGGAATAATATGCAAGGACGGCAGCTACGGTCCCGAATACTACACGCGGCTCGGCTATGCCTTGGCAAAAACCATACAGAGCATATCCGACACGTCTTTTCCGTCAAGGCTCGGATTTATGACGGATCATTCTCTAAATTCCGCGCTTTACTCCTCTTTAATAAAATACGGTGCGATGTCGGGCGGAATACGCTGCTGCGATTACGGGAAAGGCTACGAATCGTTATCGAAATTCTGCGCCGCGTCGTCGGTCTGCGACTTTTTCATATACACGCGCTCTATGTGTTCGGGTGCTGCGGCAATTCTCACAAACGGATTATCATTACCTGTCGGCAAGGAATTTGAGAGAAAACTTGAAAAGGAATTTTTCTCTGACAGAGATTTTTCAAAGCCGGACAACATTTACGACTGCGAAAACTTTGACGGTATGCACTTACAATACTACGGCGAGTTAATAAAATGTGCGAAAGAGCTTATCGGCGACGGTGATCTTTCGGGACTTGAGCTTTATATAAGCACCGACGGAGTTCCGAAAAGCATTGCGCCGTCAAATCTGCTTATAAGCGTTTTATGCGAACTCGGCGCGAAGATAAATTCCGACAGCACCTGCGACAACAGAATCTTTATTTCGCCCGACGGCACAAACGCATACGCGCAAAGCGGAGAGCACAGTGCGGATCACGTGCACTTAAACGCGCTTTTAATATCAAAGCTCAAGCTTGAAAAGCTTATTCTTCCCTACCGCTGTCCCGACGTATACAAGCGCATTGCAAAGTCGCGCGGAATAAGCATACAGGGATATTCCGCCGTTGAAAACGGTGCGGATTTTGCGGCGTCAAAGCGTGACATTTTAAATGAGCTTTGGTTATTTGACGGTGTATTTGCGGCTTTATGCTATGCAATTCTTTTATACAAAGCCGGAATGGATTTTGAAAGTCTATTTTCCGGAATACCGAATTTTTCGGTATACACCGACGAATTTATCACGGGTCACAACCGCGCAGGAATCATGGAAAAGCTTTCAAAGTTAGACAGCAGTGAGAGAGCCGGCGTCGGTCACGACGGAGTAAAGCTCATTCTTTCAAACGGCACTGTTACGGTTATTCCCGGACGTGCTGCCGGGTTCAGAATAATAAGCGAGGCGCAAAACACGGAGACGGCAAAGGAATTATGCAGGAAAATTGAGGGCATAATAGGGGAGGAAAGGTGATCTTACGTTAGGCGGAGTGCTGCCTGTCTTTGGCGGAAACGGATAATTCACTTCCATGTGCAAGTCTATACTGACGCTTTTCTACGGAGAAAAGTCCTCCTACGAGGGAAAAGTCCCCTGCGAGGATAAACCGTTCAAGGGACTACTCGCCACTTGACAATCCCCCGACGGGAGGATTTCACTCTAAAGAGCGTAAATGCCCTGAACATGACATTCTTTCCCTCCAAAACCCTTACTCCAAACGACCACTTGTTACTACGGTGCGTCCACATAACTTACGGCAAAATCGCTTGCAGATGCTCCGCACTGCTCGATGGGGTTGGTTTCTAAGTAAATGTTTTGGCTAACACAGTTCAACTCTTATGCCTTGTCACGTTACGGTCTGCGTAAACTTAGTTTTTGGTGCAAAAAAATGCAATTTTTACGCGTTATTACACAGTCAACAGGACTTGCCTTTACGACCAGCTCGCTTACGCGAGATGACTACGGCTGAATGTTACTTTTATGTATAGAAAAAAA
>URVJ01000031.1 GCA_900551295.1 uncultured Eubacteriales bacterium
CCGGAAAAGCCCGGAATATCAAGGAAAAACAGCTCAAAAACTCGCGCAATACGGTTTGAAGGCAGCTCGCCGCGCACCGCAGTTCTCAAAGAGATAACAGATTTTCTGTTCAAAACTTTTTACCCCGCGGATTTATTATCTGCGGGGCTTTTTTCTTGCATACACTTTTGCAGCGTAACAAAATTCATATTTTTTGCAAGATGCGTTTTTGTATAAATCGCATTTGTTGACAACTTAAAATGCATATGGTATAATATTTTGGATAAAGTCGGCATTTATGCTTATATTTGACCGAGGTGTTTAGAAATGAAGAATCATAGACATATTAAAAAATCATATTTTGACAGATATTTATTTGAATTGCTTCTGGCGCTTGAAGTGCTTATGTCGTTTACCTTTCTCGGATACATACATCTGCCGCCTATTTCGATAACCATAGCTTATATACCTATAATTATAGCGGCAAGCTTGCTCGGAACGGCGCAGTCTACCTATGTATCACTTGTTTTCGGGCTTGCAAGTATGTTCAAGGCGTCGGCAAATTATGTTATGGCAGATGATAAGATATTTTCTCCCTTTCAGAGCGGATATCCTGTTAAAAGCATACTTTTAAGCGTGGGTTCAAGAGTTCTGTTCGGATTTCTTGTAGGACTTCTGTACGATCTTGCAAATAAGAGCAGACATTCAGGACTTTGGAGAGCGGCAATATCGGCAATAGCCACGCGTTTCAATGCGTTTTTTGTCTATCTTGCAATGGGAATTCTCTTTCCCGAACACGGCTATACCTTTATGAATACATTTAAACTCAGACCCGGCGACGCAGCAATGGCTGTGCTGTGCATATGCCTTGTGGAGCTTTGTTACAGAGCGTATAACAGCAGTACCGTAAAGCACCTTAAACACAATATTGATCAATGCGGAAACAATCCGTATATCCAAAGCAGAATAAATCATGTGATAGCTGCTTTCGGTGCTTTTATACTCGCAATGACCGCGCTTGCCGCACTGTATTTTTCGCAGCGTGCTTCATATATGCTGACAAAACACGGCATAAATGTTTCTTCGGCTGTGAATTCCGATCTGCTGAATTTGCATCTTCAGTTTTTCTTCGCCGTGCTTGCACTCAATTTTATATCCATAATATTGCTTACTTCTGTTTATAAATATATGGCTTACCGCGAGTACCTCGGTGAAATGGACGATCTTACGGGCGTCATGGGCAGAAGAATGTTTATGCAATATTGCGACACGTTTCAAAATGTTACAAAGGAAAAGCTGAGCGGCACGGGCTGGTATCTTATTGCAGATGTCGATTATTTCAAAAATATAAATGATACGTTCGGTCATACTGCGGGGGACAAAGTCCTGAAAGATGTTGCCGTACATCTTAACAACTGCTTTGCGGAATGCGGTGCTGTCGGCAGAATAGGCGGCGATGAATTTGCGGCGGTTATTGATAAAGAAATTTCCCAGGATGAAATTGAATCACGTCTTGACGAATTTTTGACGGGCATATCCGATGTTTTGCCGGAAGTACATAAAGTGACGTGCAGTATCGGCGTATGCCGGTTCAAATATCCGCAGGACATCTCGGCTTTACTCAAAAAGGCAGACGAGGCGCTCTATAAAGCAAAGAAAAACGGACGAGACTGCTACGTAATTGAAGAATTTTAAAGTCACAGAGCAATTTTTCCGAAATAATAAATATGTGTTTTCACGGTTGTATTGAATTCATATAAAAGCTTTTGTACACTTAAAAAAATAAACCGAGGAGGTTATCGCTTGAATAAGTTATTGAAAATTTTGATTGCCTGCACCGGATGCTTTTTGCTTTTGACATGCGGCGTACTTGCCGATGAGAATTTTGACGGCTATATTGTGCGCTTGTCGGAGAGCATTTCCGAAAATGTCGGAAGTCAATGCGCCGTGCTTTTCGGTGATGAGGAAATAACGGAAAGCTATACTGCCGAATATGCGGCGGAGCTTTTGTCAGAGAGTGTTGAAGATGTAAGCGAAGTTCGCGCAGATAAAGGTCTTGTAAAGGTAGATAGCCTTGAAACGCTCGAATGGCTTAAGCAGTCGGGTATTGTAGAATACTATGATGAAAACGTATGCGCCGAACTTTACGGATATGATCCCGAACTTAATCCTTACTATTCCAAACAGTGGCATTTGCCGGCTGTCAAAGCGGAATATGCATGGAAAGCAGGCATTTTCGGCAGCTCTGTAAGGGTGGGCGTAATAGATTCGGGAGTATTTCCGAATGAGGATCTTAAGGACGCTCTTGCCGAAGGGTATAACTACTATCTTAACAATACTGACGCAGCCGGATATGCTGTAAGGCACGGTACGAACGTTGCGAGCATTATAGCCGCGCAGTGCAATGATATAGGAACTGTCGGAATTGCGCATAAGGCTAAAATAGTACCGCTGAAAGTAGTAAATGACGATTCTCCCGGCACAATTCCGCTTGAATACATTGTCAAGGCTATATACGGTGCAGTAGACGATTTTGATTGCGACGTTATAAATATGAGTTTCGGATTCAAGACATCGCCTCTGGCACTTAAAGAAGCGGTAGACTATGCCGAGAGCAAGGGCAGCATTATGGTTGCGGCGGCCGGAAATGACGGTTCGGATTCGGAATTCCCGTACAGATACCCTGCAAGCTATGATAATGTGGTAAGCGTTGCCAATGCCCAGGTAAGCGGCGATACTTACGATATAAGAGATACATCACAGAAAAATGATAAGCTTGATATAGCTGCACCCGGCACATATCTTTATATGGCTGATAATAATGAAAACGGCGTTTACAGAGGTACGGGAACATCATTTGCATGTCCTGTGGTTTCGGCAGCCGCGGCACTTGTAAAGAGTATCGATCCGCTTATGAATCAGTCTGATTTTATGTATTACTTAAAGGAAACTGCCGATTCTTCGTACATTACAGCGCAGACGGATTCAGACAGTTGGGGTGCCGGTATGCTCGATATAGAGGCACTTATAAAAATGGTACTTGTCGCGGACGGAAAAAAAGCATATTTATCGAAGGTTGACGTCTCCTTTGACGGCGATACATCAATTTATATCCATAATCCTACTTCGGATACTCAGTATTATACTCTTTCAATAAAAGCTTTCAGACCGAAACATCTGATATTTGATTTTGATCTTGCGCCGTATAAGACTTTGGAGTTTCTCGTGAGTAGTTACAAATGCTACGGAGAGACAAGCTTTTCCGTGTATGACCGCGACGGCAAACTCATTGACGTACAACAGTACAGCTTTGAAAATCCAGATTACGAAACATTTAAACCGGGTGACGTGAATTTGGACGGTAAAGTTGATACAAACGATGTGTTGGTGCTTCAAAGATATCTTGCTTGGTTTGACGGTGTAAACCTTCCCGAAGAAGCATTGCAGTGTGCGGACGTCAATGCCGACGGATTTGTGGACAGCCGTGATATTGTAAGGCTTTTGCAGTATCTTGCGGGCTGGGCTGTTGAGCTTAACTGATATATATATGTAAAATACAACAAGTTATCCGATGGGAATTTGGTTTTCCGCCGGATTTCTTTTTTATATTTAAACTTCCGTTTTTGCCGTATATTTTAACAGTGTATGCAATGCGTGTAATGTCGATGTGATTTTCTGTTGCAAAATGCTGTCAGTATTAAAATTAAAAAGAAAACCCGGTCATAAAGACCGGGTAAAGTTTTGATTTATTGGTATCTTATTCGATTCCGCCGTAAGCTTTGTTGAAGTTCTTAAGTGCTACAAGTGCGACAGATTCCTGCGAGGCATATGTAGAAGAGAAGTCATGAGTTGTGTTTCTCGCAAGGTCGCGTCCGATCGACTGGAATGTACCGCCCGCTACATAACCGAGGTCGTATATGATGCTGTCTCTGATAATGTCTATCATCTCTTCAGACTCGTTATCACGGCTGAACTTGGATTTAAGAGACTGTTCGTAGAAAGCGGGAACAACGTCACGCGAACCTATTGCGCAGAGAGCTTCTATAATGTTACCGGTTCTGTGTTCGTCGGAAACTGTAATCGGAATGACAAGAAGGTGTGCATAACCGTTTACAACACTTGCGTATTCATCATCTTCCGTGAACTTGGGGTAGGGAAGAATACCGAAGTTGTCGTCCATGCTTCTGTAACTCTGGGCGCTGCCGAGACCGCCGTCATGGAACATTGCACGGCCTTCGCTGAACATATCGGGACCTGTAAGCGTATTTTCAAGATAAATTATGTTGCCTGCGGAATCCATAAGGTCGAAATACTTGTCAAATATATCAACGGTCTTTGAGGTATTGAGCGTAAGCTCCGGAATACCCTCGTCATTCTTCTTGTAGATTCTCTGACCGCCGGTGTATAGGATTGATATAGGCGACTGCCATTCGGAGGACTGGAAACCGTACTGGTCGTTTTCAACGTCCATAACGCCGTCACCGTTGAGGTCTTTAACGCCTTTTTTAACAAGCTTTGAAAATTCGTCAAATGTCCATGTGCCGTCTTTAACCATCTGGTAAGGATAGTCAAGACCGAGCTCGTCGAATATTCTCTTGTTGAAGTACAGACACATAACGCCCGTGTATCTTCCAAGCGAAATATCACCGTCGAGAACGTAAAGATTGCCGTTTACGTTTGCACTGTCAATAATGTCCTTTGACCACCAAGGGTTTTCAAGATGTATGGAGTCGATCTCGTTAATGTTGAGAAGTGCGTGCTGGGTTGCATAAGAGAACGCAGCTCTCGAATGAGGGAATATTGCGTCGTATGCGTCATCGCCCGCAAGGATCGAGTTGAGCGCGTCTGTTTCATAATTCGAGTGAGAAGACGGTGTGGCGCTTATTGTAATGTTGTACATCGACTCAACCATAAGGTTTCTCTTGTAAATAGCGTCCTCGATCGGGTCGCCCGTACCTTCTTCAAGATACTGGTCTTTGATGTTTGAAGGACGAATAAGTATACGGAAATTATAGCCGTCATAGTCTTTAATTTCCAGGTTTGAAGTATACGGATCGTTTTCATCAATGGTAACGTCTGTATTGTTCTTTTTGGTTTCCGACTTTTTACATCCGACGCAGGTAAGCATCAGTGCAGCAGCCAGAATAGCCAGTGACTTTCTGAATTTCATTGATATTCTCCTTATCTTAAATGATACAAGGAATTATAGCACAAACGCACAAATTTTTCCACATTTTCTTGGAAATATTATGACACAAATTGCGATTTTGTTGTAATACACAAATTCTGAACGTTGTTTTTGTACATATTGACATCACATATGGTTGTCAAGGTACTCTAATATGTCCGAGTATACACAAAGCCGTTGCTTTTCGTTCAAAATTTCATGGCGCATACCGGGATAAAGCTTAGATGAAACGTTCGTATAGCCGTTGTCTGCAAAGGATTTGACGGCTTTTGCAAAATCCTTTTTTGTTACCATGCACGGGTCGTCGGCACCTGAAACAAACAGAACCGGAAGCTTTGGATTGCGCGGCCTTGTGCTTTCATGAGAATATGCAAGCTCCATTAAAGAGAGCAGCGATTTGTAGCCGTTGAGCGTAAAGGTGAAATTGCAGTATTCGTCCGCGTTGTATTTTTCGACAACTGCTCTGTCACTGCATATCCATGCATTGTCAAGCTTTTCATCGAGAAAGTTTTTCTGAAAAAATCCGAGAAATGCAGAGTTAATAAGCTCGCTTCGCGCGTGATCGCCTTTTCTGCGTATAAGTGCGTCGTCGAATTTTGACATAAGTCCCGAAAATCTGTTTTCGGACGGAGAACCGCATACAATAAGCGCGCTCAAATTTTCATCATGTTTTTTTGCATATGCTCTTACGGTAAGCGAACCCATGCTGTGTCCGAAAAGCCCGTGTTTAAGTCCCGGAAAATCTTCATAAAGCCTGTCTGATACAAGTCCTATGTCGGACAGCACTCCGTCAGCCATGCCTAAGTAGAAATATCCGAGATCCTCTTTTTTCTTTACGCTTTTTCCGTGTCCGCGGTGGTCGTGGATAATGCAGGCATAGCCGTTTTCGGCAAGATAGGTCATGAACGGAATATAACGCTCCTTATACTCGCACATTCCGTGTACAAGCTGAAGTGTGGCTTTGGGATTGTCGGGGTATATTTCGAGACAAGAAATATCGAGATCGTCGTACTTGGATTTGAGAAATCCTTCTCTTGTATTTATATGCATGATAAAACTCCCGTAAAACATATTTTGTTGATATTTTTTCCTTTAGCAGGGGCAAATATGTAAAAATTGCGCCGAAAACCGTGTTAAAGCTTCGGCGCAGAAGAAAATCTTACATTTAAAGAATATATTCGCCGTATTCCGGAGCGGTATACGGGTGCGTTTTGTTCTGCATGAAGAAAATGCGTTTGGGAGCATTAAAATTCTTCCACAGGACAACCTCAGACGACGGCGGACAAACATAGTCGCCGAGACCGCAGTGAATTGTTACGGGGCATTTTACGCGTTTTGCCTGATTTGCCGTGTCGTAATACATAATACCGTCGGAAATATCCGGTCTCCAGCCTCGCATTCTGCCTTTTGTAATGCCTCCGAGATCACAGAGCCACGGTATAAATATGCCAAGTCCCGTTACATCTTCCGTGTGTGCTGCGATGCTCACAGCCTGCATTGCACCCATGGAGCCACCTTCAAGATACAGCTTTCCGTTAAATTCCGGAAGAGTTTTTAGAAAACGCGCCGCCTGCAACCCGCGAAAGATCATATCTCGGAAATAGCAGGTTTCGGGATTTTTGTTCTGTTCGCTGCAAAATCCGAATCCGTTAAGCTCGCCGTCACGCAGATTTTCGTAGTATTCTTTCTCACGGCCGTTTTCGATGCCATGCTGATTTATGCAAAGCGTTGCAAAACCGTCATTGAAGAATGTTTCTGCCGAAGAATGACCGTAGCCTATTGTAATAAGCTTTGCGCAAAGGCTTTTCGGTTCGGCATTTTTCGGAATTGTAAGGTAGCCCGACGCGGGACGTCCGTGTGGAGTCTGTATTTTGATGTCATAACAGTCGAAATTTGCGTTTGCAGTCTCGATTTTTACCTTTTCAAGCAGAACCGGCTCGCAGTTGTTTGCAATATCGAGCTGTTTATCCCAGAAAGCGTCAAAGTCTTCCGGTTCCGGCAAACCCTGTTCGATATTCAGTACGTCCGCGCCGGCACCGCCTTCAAAAATATCACATTCCGAAAGCTGATTTTCTTTTTCGTCATACGGAGTGACGATGAGATGCGCAAATCCGGGTTTTGAAACGCATACTTCAATTACGGCAGACGCGCTTTTTCCCTCACATTCTCCCTCAAAGTGTTCTCCGCCGTCGGTATCGCACGACCACTTGAAAACATGGCAGGGTAAAGGCTTGCCGTCCTTTACAAGATTCAGTTCAAAGCGCATGGTTTCGCCGGTATGGTATAACAGCGGATTTTTTACCGTCGAGCCCGTAAAGTATGCGTTTGGCATGGCTGTTACCTCCGAAAATTTATTTTACGGAAACTTTGTGGAAGTCCTTTTTCCCTTTTTTGATCATGACTTCGCCGTTTGCAAAGAATGCCTTGTCATAGCCTGTTGCAAAGTCGGTAACCTTAACGTCGTTTACGGATACGCCGCCCTGTTTTACAAGACGTCTTGCTTCGCTGCTTGACGGGCAGAGTCCGCACTTGACAAGAAGATTGCCTATCATTATTTTGCCGTCGGTAAAGTCGTCATCGCAAAGCTCGGTAGAGGGCATATTTTCCATGTTTCCTCCGTTGCCGAACAGTGCGCGTGCGCTTGCAAGAGATGCTTCGGCGTGTTCCTTGCCGTGAACAAGGGCTGTAAGCTCGTAAGCAAGCTTTTCCTTTGCCTTGTTTATCTCGCTGCCCTCAAGATGAGCGTATTCCTCAATTTCTTCAAGCGATAAGAACGTGAGCATTTTCATGCACTTGATAACGTCAGCGTCGTCAACGTTTCTCCAATACTGGAAGAAATCGTAGGGGGAAGTCTTTGCTGGATCAAGCCAGACTGCACCGTTTGCGGTCTTGCCCATCTTCTTGCCCTCTGAGTTCATGAGGAGATTTATTGTCATTGCATAAGCGTCCTTTCCGAGCTTTCTTCTGATAAGTTCGGTTCCGCCGAGCATATTAGACCACTGATCGTCGCCGCCGAACTGCATATTGCAGCCGTAGTGGGTGTAGAGATGATAGAAGTCGTAGGACTGCATTATCATGTAGTTGAATTCGAGGAACGAAAGACCTTTTTCCATTCTCTGCTTGTAACACTCGGCTCTGAGCATATTGTTGACGGAGAAACAAGCTCCGACGTCGCGCAGCAGCTCTATATAGTTGAGCTTGAGCAGCCAGTCAGCGTTGTTGACCATAAGCGCCTTGTCCTCGCCGAATTCGATAAAACGGCTCATCTGCTTTTTAAAGCAGTCGCAGTTGTGCTGAATTGTTTCGGGAGTGAGAACCGAACGCATATCGCTTCTTCCGGAAGGATCTCCGATGTATCCCGTACCTCCGCCTATAAGGGCTATCGGCTTGTTGCCTGCTATCTGAAGTCTTTTCATAAGGCAAAGAGCCATAAAGTGACCGACATGGAGTGAGTCGGCAGTCGGGTCAAAGCCGATGTAGAAAACAGCCTTTCCGGCGTTTATAAGCTCTTTGATATCGGCTTCGTCTGTTACCTGGGCAATAAGACCTCTTGCCACGAGTTCGTCGTAAATTGTCATTTTGAGTACGTCCTTTCGTAAATTAAGCGCCGTAAATTTCCGAAATAAAAAATCCTCTGCATAAAGCAGAGGACGTAAAATACGTGTTACCACCTCAATTTACCGTCTTTTCGCAAAGACGGTCTCGGTAAGTGAATAATATCACTGCTGCGGCTGTAACGTGCCGGCGAAACGCCGCGGTCTACTTGCAAAGAAGCTTTCGGCGCGGAGCTTGCCCAGTGTATTCGCATGACCTCACAGCTTAACGCCTTGCACCTTGCGGCGTCTCTCTGAAAAAGCATTGTGCGGTGCTACTTGTCCGGACTTATAGCGCTTTGATTTATATAACGAATTAATCTTAACATATAATTTCATACTTGTCAAGGCTGTTTTTCAGGTAATTCGTGTATATTTCGGACACTTTATGCCGATTTAAAAAAATAAAGATATTAAACTTTGCGCATACTGTTGAAAAATGTATAATTCTGTGTTAGAATTGAACAAACAACAGTAGGAAGAGGTAGTGCAAATGGCATATACGTATCTTTGGTATTTCATAATATATGCTTTTCTCGGCTGGTGCTGCGAGGTCGCGTTTGCGGCGTTTGCCGAGGGAAAATTCGTGAACAGAGGCTTTCTTAACGGAGCTGTCTGCCCGATATACGGTTTCGGAGTGTGCATTGTGTATGCGTTTCTGATGCCGTTCAAGGATACGTGGCTTACGCTGTTTGTACTGTCAATGCTGCTTACGTCGCTGCTCGAACTTATAACGGGATTTGCGCTTGATAAGATATTTCATCAGAGATGGTGGGATTATTCGGCAAACAGCTTTAATCTCGGCGGTTATATATGTCTTATAGCGTCCTTGGGCTGGGGTGTAGGCTGCCTGTTTGTCGTAAAGGTGCTGTTTCCGATAACGGATAAGCTTATATCGCTGCTGCCGAAAACAATAGGCTGGATACTTCTCGGGATTTGCCTTGCGCTGTTTGTAACGGATACCGTAATCACGCTCTGCATGATGATCGGACTTAACAAATATTTGAAAAAGCTTGATTCTCTCGCAAAAGCGTTCAGAGAGGATTCGGATATAATCGGGCAGAGGGTTTCAACCGGTACTATGGAGGCAATAGCTAAGTACAATGAAATTACCGCAGAGGGAACGCCCGTTTCGGAGTTCGTCGATAAGAGCAAGGCTGTAAAGCAAAACCTTGAAGAATTTTCCGAAAATGTTGTCAGAAAAACAAAGGAATTTAAGGACGATATAACCGAAAAGAGCAGGGAGATGAGGCTTGCACAGAGATCCGAACGCAAGAAGAAAGTTGCGGCAGGCAGACTGATCCGAAAGAACTATGACGAAATGCTTTCCAAGGTTACAAAGAAGTATTCGCGTTTGTTAAAGGCATTCCCGAACTTTCAGTTCAGCGACTTCCCGGATCAGACAAAACAGCTCAAAAAGAAACTGCGCGGCAGAAAGCATTAAAAAGCTTAACTATAAAAATTACTCTGCGTCACACATATGCACGGCGCAGAGTTTTGTTGTATTATCGGAAGAAAGTTTATGCTTTTTTATGCTGAAACTGCGGCTTTGCCGAGAGCGCGGCATTCTTCAAGCGCAGAATCGTCGGGCGCTTCGTTGATGGTAAGACCTTCGCCGTTTACGAGTACGGCACCGTCGTTTATAACTCTCTGTTCCCAGTTTCTCATCCATTCTCCGTCGCCCCAGCCGTATGAGCCGAAGAGCGCGATCTTTTTGCCCTTGAGTTTGC
>URVJ01000032.1 GCA_900551295.1 uncultured Eubacteriales bacterium
GCATACGCCCTGTCTGATCGTCCTGCCGAACACGGTGTTCTGCACGCTCTGCACCACGCCTTTGCCGCCGCAGCGCGAACACGTTTTAAACGCCGTTCCGTCTTTCGCGCCCGTGCCTTTACAGCTTTCGCAAGGCGCGTTACGCATATACGCAACCGTCTTTTTGCAGCCCTTCGCCGCGTCCATAAACGAAAGAGTCATCTCTTTCTGAATATCTTCGCCCACTTTCGACTGCGCCGCTCCGCCCGCGCCGTTTCCGCCGCCGAAGCCCGAAAATCCGCCGCCGAAAAAGCTGGAGAACACATCTCCTATATCGCCGAAATCCGAAAATCCGCCGGAGAATCCGCCTGAAAATCCGCCGCCTGCGCCGCCCTGGCCATAACTCGGATCGACGCCCGCATGACCGAATCTGTCATACTTCGACTTTTTATCCGCGTCGGAAAGCACGCTGTATGCCTCATTTACCTCTTTGAATTTCTGTTCGGCTTCTTTATCGCCGGGATTCAGGTCTGGGTGGTATTTTTTAGCAAGCTTTCTGAATGCCCTTTTTATTTCTTCGTCGCTTGCACCCTTGCTTAATCCAAGCACCTCATAATAGTCTCTTTTTTCAGCCATAAATATTATCCTTTACAAAAACAGCCGGGACAGGAACGGATTTTAACACTCTGCCCCTGCCCTGCCGCTTATTTACGCTATTTTATTTATTGTCGGCGTCCTCAAAGTCGCCGTTTACGGTACCGTCCGGATTTACACCGCCGTTAGGTGCGCCCTGTGCGCCGTTTGCTCCGCCGGGATTATTCTGTGCGTAAAGCTTTTCGCTTATTGCATAGAACGCCTTTGAAAGCTCCTCGGTAGCTGCCTTAATCTCATCGGTAGAACCGGTCTTAACGGTATTCTTGAGTGCTTCAAGCTTTTCGTTTATCGGCTTCTTTTCGTCCTCGGTAACCTTATCTCCGAGTTCGCCGAGTGCCTTTTCGGTCTGGAAGATCACGCTCTCAGCCTGATTCTTTACGTCAACGGTTTCTTTCTTCTTCTTATCCTCTTCGGCATACTTTTCGGCGTCCTTGACTGCCTTATCTATATCATCTTTGCTCATGTTGGTGGAAGATGTAATAGTAATATGCTGTTCCTTGCCGGTACCCTTATCGGTTGCGGTAACGTTTACGATACCGTTTGCGTCAATATCGAAAGTAACTTCGATCTGAGGAACTCCTCTGGGAGCTGCGGGAATACCGTCGAGTATGAAACGTCCGAGAGTTGTATTATCGGCTGCCATTTCACGTTCGCCCTGGAGAACATGAATCTCAACAGACGGCTGATTATCTGCCGCAGTAGAGAATATCTGGCTCTTCTTTACAGGTATTGTGGTGTTTCTCTCAATCATCTTTGTGCATACGCCGCCGAGAGTTTCGATACCAAGCGAAAGAGGAGTTACGTCGAGAAGAAGCACGCCCTTTACGTCCTCGCTGAGAACGCCGCCCTGAATTGCCGCGCCTATTGCAACACATTCATCGGGGTTAATACCCTTGAACGGCTCTTTGCCGATAAATTTCTTTACGGCTTCCTGTACTGCGGGAATTCTTGAAGATCCGCCTACAAGGAGAACCTTATCTATCTGAGACGCCGAAAGTCCGGAATCTGCAAGCGCCTGCTTTGTCGGACCCATGGTCTTTTCAACAAGGTCTGCGGTAAGCTCATCGAACTTTGCACGTGTAAGAGTCATATCGAAGTGCTTGGGGCCTGTTGCGTCGGCAGTAATGAACGGGAGGTTAATATTAGTGCTGGTCATACCGGAAAGCTCGATCTTAGCCTTTTCTGCGGCTTCCTTGAGTCTCTGGAGCGCCATACGGTCTTTTCTGAGGTCGATGCCGTCGGTCTGCTGGAAAGTATCAGCCATGTAATTCATGATTCTTTCATCAAAGTCATCGCCGCCGAGTCTGTTATTGCCGGCTGTTGCAAGAACTTCGATTACGCCGTCCTCAATATCGAGTATGGATACATCGAACGTACCGCCGCCGAGGTCGAATACGAGTATCTTCTGTGCGTTTTCCTTATCTACGCCGTATGCAAGCGCGGCTGCAGTCGGCTCGTTGATGATTCTCTTTACGTCAAGTCCTGCGATTTTACCTGCGTCCTTGGTTGCCTGACGCTGTGCGTCCGAGAAATATGCCGGAACGGTGATAACTGCTTCGGTTACCGGCTGACCGAGATATGCTTCGGCATCGCTCTTGAGTTTCTGAAGTATCATCGCGGATATTTCCTGAGGCGTATAAGTCTTGTCGTCGATATGGATCTTTCTGTCGGTACCCATATCTCTCTTTATCGAAATAATTGTTCTGTCGGGGTTGGTAATTGCCTGACGCTTAGCAACCTGACCTACCATTCTTTCGCCGGTCTTTGAAAAAGCGACTACGGACGGTGTGGTTCTCGCGCCCTCTGCATTTGCTATTACGACAGGTTCGCCGCCTTCGTAAACGGCTACGCATGAATTTGTTGTACCTAAGTCAATTCCTATAATCTTTCCCATGATTGTTTCCTCCGTATATAATGAAAATTTTTAACTGAATTATTTTATGATACACAGTGTTCTCAGTTTACGACCTTGACCACCGAGTGTCTTATGATTTTATCACCGCGGCGATAGCCTTTCATGAACACATCGGACACAACGTTTTCGTCAAGTTCCGGATTGTCCTCATGCATTACCGCGTTATGAAGTTCGGGGTTGAATTTTTCTCCGTTTGCCGGAATTTCTTCGACTCCGAGAGATTTGAAAACCTCTTTTGCCTGATCCAGCGTCTTTACAACGCCGTCGATAACGCTCTTTGCGTCGGTGCTTTCGGGATCGACTGCGGCAGCTCTTTCGAGATTGTCAAGAACCGCAAGCAGCTTTTCGACACCGTCGCATATGCCCTCCGAGTACATCGAATCTTTTTCTTTCTGCGCGCGTTTTCTGAAGTTATCGTATTCCGCGAACAGACGCATATATTTTTCGTCGTCCTCTTTGAGCTTTGCTTTGAGTTCATCTATCTGTTTTTGCTTTTCTTCAAGCTCCTTATGCGCTAATTTTTCCTTTCTTGAAGTCTTTGCGTTCTTTTCCGAGTACTTAGTCTCGGACTCTTCTTCGGCTCTCTGCGCCTCGTCCTTTCCGGCAAGCTCTTCATCAAGGTTCTTTTCAATATTTTCCGTATTCTTATTTTCTGCCATTATGCACTTTTCCTTTCATACCGGATAAAACGCCGGGCTGTTAAAATATTGCGGCAAAACCGCTATGTGTTTACTTCCGGAAGTTTCTTTTCGGTATCCTGCGTTCCGCTTTCGAGATTATGCGCAAACACACGCAGTGCCGAAACGACTTTTCTGTAATCCATACGTTTGGGACCCAGTATTCCGATAACCGCGTCCTTGCCGTCGCCTACCGGCAGCGAACAGAACACAACGCTCGCGTCCGAAAGTCCGGCAATCTTGTTTTCGTCGCCAATATATATTTTGAGTCCGCCGTGATTTTTTGTCTGCGGATCGTCTTTCCCGGCGTTTTGGTCAAGATTTTCGGTTTCGCTGCTGTCAAGCACTTCCTTTATGGAATCTTGTCTTTCTTCAATAAAATTAAGTATTCCGCGCACTCTGTCTATGTCGGTAAATTCCGGATAGGACAACAGATTTGAAATTCCCTCGACCTTTATATCTTTGCTTTCGCCGCACACGCTTACATAAATCTTGCGCACCACGGTATTTGCTAAGAACGAAAGCCGTCCGAAATCTCTCTCAAGTCCCAGAATCTCCGGCAGCGGAACATTGCTTAACGATACTGAGCAGAGCCGCTTGTTGAGTGCCGATTTTACAGCTTCTATATCGTTTTCGTCTATCTTTACGCCGGTTCTTATATGTTCGCTCTTAACGCTTCCGTCCGGCAGCACCATTGCAAGAAGAAAACTCTCATCATCTATCTTCATTGCATCGTATCTTGCAACCGAATCGTTTCCCGTCGGTCTCATAAGCGAAAGCGACGCACAGTGCGTTATTTCGGAAAAGACCTTGCCGGCTCTTTCAAGCAGTTTGTCAAGCTCGTCTTTCTTATATTTCGTAAGTTCATTGAGCAGTTCAAGTTCTTCGACGTTAAGACGATAGCTTTCCATAAGCTTCTCGACATATATTCTGTATGCCGCGTCCGACGGAATTCTGCCTGCCGAGGTATGCGGCTTATCAAGATATCCCATCTCTTCAAGCTCGCTCATCTCGTTTCTGATCGTCGCGGGTGAAAGCGAGATATTTCCGTATTCGACAAGGCGCTTTGAACCGACAGGCTCGCCCTTATCTATATACTCGTCAATTATTGATTTAAGTATACGCATTTTACGTTCGTTTAAATCCATAATCCTCATCTCTGTGCTTTCGTTTGTGTTTAGCACTCATACTCTTCGAGTGCTAACGTGATAAATGTACCATTGTTTACCTTAAAATTCTGCATTATTCGATTAATAATTTGTAAACAATATGTTAACATCAGACGTTTTGCGGCAACATTGTCCGTGTTGTGAAAAAGCACCTGAAAGACAGTATGGATTTTGTGCAAAATAAATATACGTTTTGTGCCGAGCAAAAATGCCATTTCGGCACTCGTGTGCCGCGACTGCAACAGGCAGACAGGCCTGCAATGCGCAAAAAATCCGCACCGTGCAACACCATGCACGGCTTTATTACGGCTAAAGCCGACGCGGCAATTATGTTCGGTGCGGAAAATATACTTTAAGTATTATTATTGTTTATTCGGAAAAATCTTTGAAAGCACGGCAACGCACGCCGCGATAACGCCGATTACTATAAATATTCCCGCCATTCCGTAACCCATTATTGGCAGGGAATCCAAAAATGCCTGTATATTCATTACTGTATCTCCTCTCTTTGCTTTAGGTAAGTTTCAATGCGTCTTCAACCAGCTTTATGACAAGACCTCCAGCAACAACGGACGCTATCTGTCCCGAAACATTTGCGCCTACGGCGTGCATAAGCAGAAAATTCTGCGGATCTTCCTTAAGTCCCATTTTATTGACAACACGCGCCGACATAGGGAACGCCGAAATACCGCACGCGCCTATCATCGGGTTTATCTTGCTCTTGGAGAACAGGTTTATGACTTTTGCGAACAGCACTCCGCCGACTGTATCGAACACAAACGCCGCAAGTCCGAGCCCAAGTATAAGCAGCGTTTCTTTCTTGAGAAAGTCGCCGTAATACATTTTTGACGAAACGGTAAGACCGAGTATGATTGTAATGAGGTTTGCGAGAACCTTTTGCGCAGTATCCGAAAGGCTGTCAAGCACTCCGCATTCGCGAAGAAGATTTCCGAACATGAGAAATCCGACAAGTGCGACGGACGCCGGAGATATAAGTCCTGCAATGACCGTAACTATTATCGGAAACAGAATTTTTACCGGCTTTGAAACTCCGCTTTTCGCGTAAGGCATACGTATAAGGCGTTCCTTTTTTGTGGTTATCGCGCGTATTACGGGCGGCTGAACTATCGGAACAAGTGCCATATACGAATATGCCGCGACAAGGATCGCGCCCATATATTTACTGTTAAAGTAATTTGCGACGAATATCGAAGTAGGCCCGTCGGCAGCACCTATCACGGCGGCGCTTGCAGCGTCCTTTAGGTCAAAGCCCAAAAGACAGGCAGCCGAAAGCGTAAAGAATATGCCGAACTGTGCCGCAGCGCCGAAAAGAAAGAGTTTTGGGTTTGACAGCAGCGGCGTAAAGTCGATCATTGCACCGATTCCGATAAAGAGCAGCAGCGGAAACAGCTCGTTTGCGATTCCTGCGTCAAAAAGCACGGTAAGCGGTCCCTCCGTCGTTCCCTGTGTAACAGCGCCGGAAAGCGGAAGATTTACGAGTATTGTTCCGAATCCCATCGGCAAAAGCAGCGACGGCTCCATTTCCTTAACAATGGCAAGGTAGATAAGCAATGCTCCGACCGCCCACATGACAGCCATCTGCCACTCAAAATTAAAGATGTTTGCAAAAAGAGTCTGCATTTATTTTCCTCCGTTTCTTATCCGTCCGAAAGAGCCGCCGCGGCAAACAAAAAAGACCTTCGCACCGACATAAAAAGACGATGCAAAAGTCTCGCTGATTTAAAACTTATGCGGAGTGCCGACAAAGCACCCGTACTGACGCAAAAGCTCCGCAAATTGATGCGGCCGCTACTCCCCTTTGTCCGGAAAAGTATTTTATTTACAGATATAATATTATAAATTCCAAATTTTGTCAAGAGATTTTTGAAAAAACAAACGCGGGTTTATTATATGATTTTAAGCTTTTAAGCATTTTTTCGTCGCAGGAAAGCAAAACGCCGCGTTTCTTATTTTTATCGTCATTAAACATTGCGATATACGCGTTTTCGTCGTCTTTATCACAGGCAAAAAGCAAAGAATCGAGGTTTTGAAAAGAATTATCTCTGTTAAACTCATCAAAACGCGAGATTTTATATGCGGACTTAATTTCGGCGTCGAAAACCTTACGTCTTACGCGTTTACCGTATATACAGGAAATTTCAAGATTTCCGCCGCAGACAATATATTCAAATTCTCTTTTTGTAAAAGCAAGCGCCATATAGCAGAACGCCGCGACCACGGCAATCCAGACTAAGCAAAGCTGAACAAGCGAATAAAGGAAAACACATACGGCGGCAGCCGCGGCAACGGATATTAACACGGCAAGTACGCGCAATGCGGCAAATTTTTTATCGGCTTTTACCTTTACCAGACGTTCGGTATAGGAAGGCGAGCCGAAAGAATAATCGGTATTCAAGAAATCACGCTCCGAAATTTTATTTAGTATTATAATAACACGCGAAAGGAAAAAAATCAACCGGTCAGACGATATAAGTTCTGCAAGGAGTACCGATTTTTCGGCAGAAATGAATGACGAAACGCGTACCTCTCGATTCACCGTCCCAGACTGCGACGACCTGATCGGCATAAGCCGCGATAAGTTTATTACGGACAATCGGCGCCGCTCTGCCGTACAGCTTATATTCCGGCAGGAACTCGGTATATTTAAGACCGTGAGACTGCGCGTATTCTTTTGCAAGAAAATCAACGCCGCACGCGCCGCCGGAGACAATTTCATCTGTTTCTTCGGGAATCAGCGGAGAAAGGTCAATTTGGGTAATACCGCGGGAGCCTATGACTGCAACTTTCAACTAAAACACCTCCATTTTACATATATTTTAAGTATATTTTGTATTCGTTTTCTTATTATAGCACACAATAGATATAAAATAAATAGATAATATGTTATTTTTGAGGTGATTTTGTGGCTATTAAGAATTTATCAATACGAATAGACGAAAAAATGCTTGACAAATTACACGTTATTGCAGATTACGAGGGCAGAAGTGCCAACAGCGAGATACTGATTTTAATAAGGGACGAAATAGAGAGATACGAAGAAAAGCACGGGGCTATACAGATACGCGAGACATCAAAATGAAAAGAATTATTGATTCAAACAATGTCAATATAACCGGAAAGAAAATAAAAGAAGCGAGGATAAAAGCAGGGTTAAGTCAAAAGCAGTTATCCGAAAAGCTTGAATTGCTTGCGGTATACACGTGCAGAGGTTCAATTTCGAGAATCGAAAACGGGCAACGTGCGGTAACGGACATTGAGTTAGACGCAATTACGAAAATTTTAGGCGTTTCTTTTGACTTTCTTTTTTCGAGACAACAGTAACAGGGTTGAGGTTATTTGGGCGGGAACGGGTAACTCTTTTCAAAGTGCAACTTTGTACTGACGCTTTTCTACGGAGAAAAGCGGTCGAAAAGCCGTTCAAGGGACTACTC
>URVJ01000033.1 GCA_900551295.1 uncultured Eubacteriales bacterium
GGAGGACTTTTTCCTCGCAGGGGAGGACTTTTCTCCGTAGAAAAGCGTCAGTATAGAGTTGCAAGCGGAAGTGGATAACCTGTTTCCGCCCAAACCAATCAAAACCAATCAAAAATCAGCCACCCGCAAGTGTACTCTTTGAAGAAAGGAGAGAACCCGTTGGAAACAAAATCAGAAACTCAGCGCGTGCCGCACGCAACCTTTACCGCGGATATGATAAAGGATTATACAATACTTGTCCCCACAATGCTGCCGCGGCATTTTAAAATCATGATAGGAATTATACGCTCATACGGCTATAATATAGAGCTTCTTGAAAATATGGGAGATAATATAATCCGCGACGGACTGAAATATGTCCATAACGATACCTGTTTTCCCGCACAGCTCGTAATCGGTCAGATGATTGACGCCATAGAAAACGGAAAATACGATAAGCATAAAATAGCTCTCATGATTACACAGACAGGCGGCGGCTGCCGTGCGTCGAATTATATACATCTGCTCAGAAAAGCTCTTGCAAAGGCAGGATATGAGTATATTCCGGTAATCTCGCTTAATGTGTCGGGACTTGAGAAGGAGTCGGCGTTTAAGCTCACACTGCCGATGATACATAAGTTTGTGTATGCAATGTGCTACGGCGATCTTCTCATGGAGCTTGTAAATCAGTCTAAGCCGTATGAAATATATAAGGGCGATTCGGAACGCCTTGCCGATAAATGGACGGAACGTCTGACGGACGAAATGAATAAAACGGGTATATCAAGACGTAAGGCGCGTAAGAATTATTACCTTATGATAAAGGATTTCTCGGATATTCCCAAAGAAAAGACCGAGAAGGTAAAAGTAGGTATTGTCGGAGAAATTTTCGTTAAATTCTCGCCTCTCGGCAATAATAATCTCGAACAGTTCCTGCTTTCGGAGGACGCGGAAGTAGTTGTTCCCGGACTTCTTGATTTCTGCCTGTTTGTTATGTACAATCAGCTTGTAGATAAAAAGCTTTACGGTATGCATAGATTTTCGGCGGAAATTTACAGACTTCTCTATAAACTGTTCCTGTCGATACAGAACGATCTTTTCAGAGCCATAAAGAAACAGGGCAGTTTCAGAGCGCCTATGGGATTTGAAGAAGTCCCGAAACTTGCGCAAGGCGTTATAAACCTCGGCGTAAAAATGGGCGAAGGCTGGCTGCTTACGGCTGAAATGATCGAGCTTGTTACGGAGGGCGTGGATAATATCGTGTGTACTCAGCCTTTCGGCTGTCTGCCCAACCACGTTGCCGGCAAGGGCATGATGAAACCTATCAAGGAAAAGTATCCGCAGGCAAATATCGTCGCTATCGACTACGATTCCGGCGCCACAAAGATAAATCAGGAAAACCGCATTAAGCTTATGCTTTCAAACGCGCGTGAAAATATGCAAAAAAAGACGCAGGAGGTTGCTCCGGCGTCCGTGAAATAAGTATACTTTCAAAAGGCGTTTATTTTGAAAACGCGCACGTACATTCGCAGGTTTTCTCGCCTATAATAAACTGCGCGTCACATTCGGGCGACGTTTCATGCATAAGTCCGAATGCCGTGCTTGCGGTTATAAGCATTAGCAAAATTGCCGCAGCAAGTTTTATAATAATATCTCCGGATCTTACCATGTTATTCCGCCCTTTCATGATGTTAATATAAACTGCAAATTTTATTTACAAAATATATATACCATGTTTTAATACATTTGTCAATACGGTTTTCAAAAAATCTTAACAATTTTCGCAGAATGAAGAAATAACGCACCGTTTTTTGTAAACAATTACCAAACGTTATTGACTTTAAAAGCACCGCGGAATATAATAACTTCGATGTTCGTGTTGCCCGTATTAAAAAACGTGAATATAATAACAGAGGAGGAACGCATCTTGACTAAGAAAAGCTTTTTGCCGACATATACGCTCGGCGAAGATCTCGCAAACGCAATAAGCCACGGAATAGGCGCGTGCCTTTCGGTAGCGGCACTTGTGCTGTGTGTTGTTCAGGCGGCACGCCACGGAACCGCGGCAGGAGTTGTGGGAGCGTCTGTTTACGGCGCGACTCTCATAGTGCTTTATACGATGTCAACGCTCTATCATGCGATAACAAATCAGTCTGCGCGCAAAGTGTTTCGCGTGTTTGACCATGTTTCGATATATCTGCTGATAGCCGGAACATACACGCCTATTACGCTTGTAACGATAAGAGGGGCAATGGGCTGGGTGATCTTCGGCGTTGTCTGGGGCATGGCGATTTTAGGTATCGTGTTAAATTCGGTAAGTATAGAAAAATTTAAGAAATTCTCGATAGTAAGTTATATAATGATAGGCTGGGCGGTTGTTATAGGAATGCGCCAGGTCATCGAGAATATGCCGAAAAACGGACTTGTGTTCCTTGTTGTCGGCGGCGTTCTTTACACGGTGGGAATTATATTCTATGCGCTTAAAAAGGTAAAATATATGCACTCGGTATGGCATCTGTTCGTGCTTGCGGGAAGTATAATGCACTTTTTCTGCGTATATCTCTACGTTTTGCCCACAAGATAAAATTTTAAGGCTTTAATAATATACAGCGAGGTTTTTCCAAATGAGCTTAAAGGTAACAAAATTCGGCGGCAGTTCTCTTGCAAGCGCCGAACAGTTTAAAAAGGTTGCGGACATTGTGCTTGCGGACAGAGACAGAAGATACGTTGTTCCGTCTGCACCCGGCAAGCGTTTTCCCGGCGACGATAAGGTTACGGATCTTCTTTACCGCTGCTATGAGGAATTCAGCAGAGGAATGGAGTCCGAGGCGTTTCTCAGAATAAAGCAGAGATACGATTCTATTATCGAAGGGCTCGGAATCGACCTTTCGCTTGAACACGAATACGATCTTTTAAAGCGCAGCTTTATGGGCAGAGCCGGACGCGATTACGCAGCAAGCCGCGGAGAATATCTCAACGGTATTATTCTTGCAAAATATCTCGGTTTTGACTTTATTGACGCTGCGGAGGTAGTATTTTTCCGCAACGACGGCACTTTCGATTCCGAAAAGACAAACGAGGTCATGGCTGCCCGCCTTGAGCAGTCGGAATATGCGGTAATCCCTGGATTTTACGGCATTATGCCTAACGATACTATCCGCACTTTCTCGCGCGGAGGTTCGGATATAACCGGAGCTATCGTCGCAAGAGCCGCGCACGCGGACGAATACGAGAACTGGACGGACGTTTCGGGATTTATGATTGCAGATCCGAGAATCGTCGATAATCCCAAATATATCTCGGTAATTACATACCGCGAACTCAGAGAGCTTTCATATATGGGCGCGACGGTACTTCACGCCGACGCAATTTTCCCTGTTAAAACTTCGGGTATTCCGATAAGAATAAAGAACACCAACGCGCCCGACGATGCAGGAACCATGATAGTGACGCACACCGACAGATCGGATGGCGAGAGCGTTGTCACCGGTATTGCCGGAAAGAAAGACTTTACGGTTCTGACTCTTGAAAAAGACATGATGAACGAGGAAAAGGGCTTCGGCAGACGTCTTTTGCAGGTGCTTGAAAGACACGATATGAGCTTTGAGCATCTTCCCAGCGGCATTGATACAATGAGCGTCGTAGTAAACGACCATGAGCTTGCCGGAAAAGAGGATGATATAATTTCCGACCTTATCGAGTCTACAAGCCCCGACAGCATAAGCATAGAAAAGAATATCGCGCTTATCGCAGTCGTAGGACGCGCCATGAAAAACGCAAAAGGTACTGCGGCGGCAATATTCACGTCTCTTGCAAATGCCGGTATCAACATCAGAATGATAGACCAGGGTTCAAGCGAACTTAACGTCATTGTCGGCGTAGATAACAAAGACTTTGAAAAGGCTATAAGAACCATGTATGAGTATTTCCTTGAAACGGGACTTATAAAATAAATTCATATTAAACATAAAAATTACAGCTCGGTACGCATTGCACCGGGCTGTTTTGTTTTTTGTATCAGCTTATCTCAAAAAGCCGTGTTTCGTATTTTTCCATTGTAAATTTTATTGTGTCCGAAACAAATCCGGTGCTTTTTTCGTCGCCGAGAGGAGTTATTTTGCACGCTGACATAAGCTTTAAAGTCTTTTGCCCGGCGTTTGCCGCGTGTATGCAAAGAAGTCCGTTTCCGAAATATATAACGTCGTCGGACGTGCAGTAACAGTGTACGTTTTTGCTTATGAGAATGTCGCGCAGTACCTGTGTGTTTATATCCGACGCGTCAGGCAGCTCGCTTGTTATCACGGCAACGCCGTTCTTGGCGCAGAACTGTTTTAAAAGCCGTGACGATTCGGACAGATATTCGTCCCTGTACGGCAGAATGACAGCTTTGTAAGAGGCGCAGTGCCTGTAATCTTTATCAAGCAGTATATCATACGGCATGCCCGTGTTTCCGAGACAGTCCCTGAACTTTCCGAAAGCCGCGGCTGACGGTTCGGATAATCCCACGCGCCTGTTGTAGCTTTCGTCGGCAATAAGCGCGGTCTGAGATGATGTTACGGCTGAATCCGACTCGGTATATTTCTTTACAAAGTTTAAAAATACTGACATTTCATTCATGATTTCGGGGCAGGCATACCAGCCTCCCCACATATCGAACCACCACATACCGTTGGCATGGGTTACCTGCCTTGCAAAGGATTTTCTGAGAGCCGAAACCGAGCTTTTGACCGTGTCGGGACCTTTCCATATCGCGCCGCTGTATTTTTTCTCGGGGTCAATTCCTTTGCGGCAGTTGTACGGATAGTCGGACAGATGTGTGCGTATATCGTTTTCGGCAAAGTACAGTTTCCCATGCAGTCTTATGCTTTGCCCGGCTGTCATCTCACTCCAGTCTTTGCCGAGGGCGCGTCCCGACAGATAGGAATTTGGCGAGCATATAAAATCTATATACGGACATTCAAGCAATGCGCCGAGTCCGCTTGAACCTCTGAGAGGGTTTGTCACTTCTGCGATGTAGCCGAAAAACGTGCCGACTATCTGCTTAAAATTTACGCACTGCTTTGCGGTTTTTGCAAAAAACGAAATTGTTTCGGAAATGCTGTTGTTGACAAATGATAGAAAGTTTGCCGCAAGCTCGTCATTTATAAGTCCGCGTTCTGAATATGTGTTTTCGGACGGTATATCGGATAAAGTTTTGTATTTCCCCGGAAAATGCGATGAAAGATATTTGTTAAAGCAATCCTTTGTGCATTGCGATATGCTGCCCTTTGAGTCAAAGTGAAACCATTCCTCGGTATATCCGCCGGAGATTTGATAGCCTATGATGTTGTCGGCGTAGATAGAAGTCTGCACGTGTGAAATAAATTCGCGCAGCATTTGCGCGCCTGTTTCTCTGAAGCTTTCCGAGTAAATCGCCTCTCTCGGAATTCCGTCCGCACCTTTGCAGCACTCGTCCGGGTGTTCGTGCGTCCACCATGACGGCATACTTATACGCACTCTCGGAAATATCTTCGCTGAAGGACAGACGTCGGTTATGCGCTTTACGTTTCTGTCGAACAGGCTATAATCGGGCTTGCCTTTGACGTCGAAAATGCCGCAAAACGGCGAAAAACTCGTGTCTGAATTGAGCGGGAGATCCGAGAACGACGCGCACACCGAGAAAAGCTCATATCCTGCCTTTGCAAAGTCGCCGCAGCATGAACGTTCGTCAAAATATGTTATGTATGCAGCAGCAGGTATTATCTTGCCGTTTACCGAAAGAATCGGCTTTCCGTTTTTTATTATTACCGCGCTTTCAGTCATGACCGTGCTCCTCTTTCAGAACATTGTTTATGTCCCAGCCGTGTTTTTCGAGCAGCAGAGCCGCGTCGCTTTCGTCTGTACCGAGAATATCCGATACAATTCTTACCATGCGGCTTTTGAGCTTCTGATTTACGGGCTTTATGTATATCATATAGTTTTCGTAAACGCGTCCGCACTTTATCATAACGCCGGTAGAGATCATATTGAGAATCATTTTGTGCGCCGTTCCTGCTTTCATGCGCGTAGAGCCTGTCACGATCTCGGCGCCTGTATCTGGAGTTACGGTAATGTCGCATATCTCGTTTATCATGCAGCCGTCATTACAGGTAAGACCCACCGTAAGCGCACCGAGAGACTTTGCGTATTTGAGCGCTCCGATAACGTATTTTGCTTCTCCGGCAACCGAAATTCCGACAACCGAATCAAGCTCTGTTATTCCATATGCCGCAAGGTCATTTTTTCCTGCCGCTGCGTCATCCTCCGCACCTTCGACGGAGTTTCGTATGGCTTTGTCGCCGCCGGCTATGATACCGATTACGGTATTTTGCGATACGCCGTATGTCGGCGGACATTCCGACGCGTCAAGAACGCCGAGACGTCCAGAAGTTCCGCAGCCAATGTAGAATAAACGTCCGCCTTTTTTCATTCGCGCGTATATTTCATCAACAGCTTTTGCAATTTCGGAAAGCACCGCACCGACGGCAGCAGCCGCGTTAAAGTTTTCTCTCTGCATGACTTTCATCATCTCAAGAGATGTCATATTGTCAATATGCGTTGAAAATTCGTTGCGACGTTCGGTTTTAAGCATGGTCATTTCTCCTCAACCTTTTTTGCGCCTGCAAGAAGTACGGCTCCTATTACGGGATCTTTGTCCAGAACCGTAACAGAACTTTTTCGTCCCGACAGAGTTTTCTGATTCAGTGCCGGCAAAAAGCAACTGCTGTAATTTGTTATGCCGCCTGCCAGAACGACGGGGACTTTTTCATGTCCTTCGCAAAAGCTCCCAAGCGCGCAGTTGAGCATATCGGCAAGTTTTTCTGTGTTTCGTCCGAGTATTTCAAGCGCCGCGGCGTCTCCTTTTTTGGCACATTCAAAAAGTATTTCCGCAAAGCCGGCCATGTAGTCCTTGCCGTTTTTGTATATGTCCGCAACGATTTCGGATATTGGTTTTGCCGCCTTTTCAAGCACAGCTGACGTCATTGCGGTGTGTTTTGAACCCGTGTCTATATCGTAAAGAACCGATTCAAGACAGGCGCGCCCGAATTCCGTGCCGGAAAATACGTCTCCGATGAGATGTCCGTATCCGCCTATCTGACGGCGCTCTCCGTCCTCAACTGCAAAGATTACCGAGCCTGTTCCGAGTATGGCTATGATACCGTCGCGGTTTTCGAGGGCTGCGGAAATAATGTTGTCGGCGTCATGGCTCACTTTGAATCGCGAAAAGCCCATATATTTGAACGACGCTTCTATGCTCGCTGCATTCTGTCCGACGCCGCAGCCGGCAATTCCGGCAAAGACCGAGATCTTTCCGTGCGGTATGTTTCCGCATACCTTTTTTATGCCCTCGCGCAGAATGTTTACGGATATGTCAAGTCCCGTGCTTACGGGATTGCACGGACCGAGAGATACGGCTTTTAAGATATTTCCGCCGTCGTCGGTCAGCATGAATTTTGTTTTTGTTCCTCCGCCGTCTATGCCGAGAAAATAGCTTGCCTTTTCGCGAAAGTCAAACAGCGTGTTGAGATCCGTGTCAAGCGCGTTTGCGATTGAGGGCAGAACCTCCGCGGGAGGCAGCACAAGTCCCGTTTCCCTTAGTTAAAGATATTGTTGGGTATCTCAAGATGTGTCATTCGATT
>URVJ01000034.1 GCA_900551295.1 uncultured Eubacteriales bacterium
TTCGATTCCGAAAAGTGGGGGAATAGGGTTGCGCATGGCAGTGAATTACCTTTTTTCGCTCAAATCAAACAACAATCCGCCCGGCATAAAGTATCTTTCCGCTTTTCGATTCCGAAAAGTCGGAGAATAGAGCTGCACATGGCAGTAAACTTATCTTTTCTCGCCAAAAATAAGCAACAGCCAGCCAATAAAAAAACAATCCGCCTGTCTTTACAAAACCCCTCAAATGTGCTAAAATATAAAATAGCTAAATTTGTAATGTAATAAGGTGACGGAATGAAAAATACGCAGAATATGACCGAAAAGCAAAAAGCGTGGAAGTTCTTGAAAAAGGTTACAAAACCGTCGAGATATACCGGCGGAGAACTTAATGAAATAATTAAGGATAAAAGTAAGATAGACGCGCGCTTTGCTTTCTGCTTTCCCGATACGTATGAAATAGGTATGTCCAACCTCGGCATGAAAATTCTCTGTAACTGCCTGAATAACAGTCCGCGTATCTGGTGCGAAAGATGCTTTGCGCCATGGCCGGATATGGGACAGGTGCTTAGAGATAATAATATAGATCTGTACGCGCTCGAAAGCGGAGATTCGCTCAAAATGTTCGACTTTGTGGGCTTTACTTTGCAGTATGAGATGTCATATACAAACGTGCTGTATGTGCTGGATCTTGCAAATATTCCGCTGCTTGCAAAGGATAGGTCGAATGACGATCCGATAGTGATAGGCGGAGGACCCTGCTCGTATAATCCCGAACCGGTAGCCGACTTTTTCGATGTGTTCTGTATCGGCGAGGGCGAAAACTCCCTGCGTGAGACGGTCGAATTTTATATCGACTATAAAAAGGCGCACCCGGACTTCGACAGAAATGAATTTCTGCATGAGCTTTCACGTATAAAGGGTAATTACGTGCCGTCAATGTATGACGTTGAGTACGACGAAAACACAAAGCTTATAAAAAGCATAACGCCGAAATATGAGGACGTGCCCAAAAAAGTCGCAAAGTCGTGTATTTCGGATTTCGATAAGGCTGAATTTCCGTCAGCCGTTCCCGTGCCGTTTACAGAAACGGTTCACGACAGAATCATGCTCGAATGTGCAAGAGGCTGTATGAGAGGGTGCAGATTCTGCCAGGCAGGTATTATTTACCGTCCGTACAGGGCAAAGAGCACCAAAACTCTCGACAGGGAGGCACAGTGCCTCTATAATTCGTCGGGATATGAGGAAATGTCCCTGACGTCGCTCAGTATCAGCGATTTTCCGCGTCTTATGGAGCTTGTCGATATGCTCAAGAAGTGGACAGACCGTGAAATGGTCGCAATGTCGCTGCCGTCGATGAGAATAGACTCGTTCGAGGCGGAGATCATGAAAAAGGTGCAGGGAGTGCGAAAGACCGGACTTACGTTTGCGCCCGAGGCAGGCACGCAAAGACTGCGCGACGTTATAAATAAGAATATCACGTTTGAGGAAATAATGAACGGCTGCGAAAGTGCGTTCAAGGCAGGAAGGACAAGCGTAAAGCTGTATTTCATGAACGGACTTCCGACGGAGACCGACGACGACGTTATCGGAATAGCCGAACTCGGGCAGAGTATAGTCGACGCGTTCTATAAAAATCCCGATAAACCCAAAGGGCGCGGAGTTGACGTTACGATTTCGGTTTCGTGCTTTGTGCCAAAGGCTCATACGCCGTTTCAGTGGTTCGGACAGGATACCGTCGAGGAGCTTGTAAGAAAGCAAAAACTTCTCGGACAGAATATACGTTCCGGAAAGATACATTACCACTGGCATGAGGCAAAGGTAAGCTTTATAGAGGCGGTTTTTGCAAGAGGCGACAGACGTCTTTCGGCGGCGATACTCGACGCATATAAGAACGGGCAGTATTTCGACGGCTGGGGAGAATATTTCTCGTATGACAACTGGATAAAGGCGTTTGAGAATACGGGTATAGACCCGGCGTTTTACGCCAACCGCCATATGAGCTATGATGAGATATTGCCGTGGGGACATATCGACTGCGGCGTTTCGGAAAAGTTTTTGCTTGATGAGGCGAAAAAGGCTTACGCCGAAGTTACGACGCCCGACTGCCTGACGGAATGTTCGCATTGCGGAGCCGCAAAATTCGGCGCGGATCTTTGCATAAAGCGCAGTATTGATCCAAACAAAGAGGAGAGTGAAGCAAAATGAGAACCTACCGTGTTACCTTTGCAAAGCGCGGAGCTTTGATATTTGTTTCGCACCTTGATTTTTCGCACAGCGTTGTGCGTGCGCTTAAACGCGCGCATTTGCCGATAAAATATTCCGAAGGATTTTCGCCGCACCCGAAACTTGTTTTCGGACTTCCTCTGTCCGTCGGCATGACGGGTGAAAACGAATTGCTTGACGTGACTCTTGTGTCGGACGATGTTTCAAATGAGGATTTCAAGGCGCGTTTTGCCGCCGCTATGACAAATGATATGGAAATTAAGGACGTGTCCGATCCCGGACTTAAACTCGGCAAGATTAAAAGCGCGGATTATACAGTGTACTTTGAAAGCTGTCCGCTGACGGCAGATGAGATAAATGAAAAGCTTGAAAATCTTCCGCCCGTTGTCAAGAAAACCAAAAGCGGCGCGGAAAAACTTCTCGATATTTCTCCTATGGTCTTTGCCGCACATGCGTCCGAGTCCGACTGTAAAGTTTCCCTTGAACTTACACTCTCGTCCTCCGGCGACGCTTATCTTAACCCCGAACTTGTTATCCAAAGCCTTGCTCTCTCCGATACCGATTACAGCATTACCCGTACGCACATCAACTTCAGTGCTGAAGAATACGCGCTTTCTTGAAAGAAAGCTGAGCAAAGAACTTTCGTAGCCCTTAAATTAGAAAAAGGCTGTGGGATACTCTCTGCCGCCAGCTTGTACCGTCAGCCACCAAAAGTCGGGCGGCTGACTCAGATAAAAACAGGGTGCCGAAGTAAACTATGGGAATTCAGTACGAATGGTTGTTTTAAAAAGTGAAATATTTACGCACCGACGAAACACAAAACTAACATTTGCAAAAGTCATCTTGCCGTAGGCAAGCCGGGCAGAAAAGTTGGTCCTGTTGACTGCATGACTATATAGAAAAATAACACTTGCGTCGAAAAAACCGGAACCTCGTACAGAACCCCATATCCGTGCGCCTGTCGCGCGGCGATTTTGCCGTAGGTTACGTGGACGCACCGTAGTAACAAGTGGTCACTTTAGAAAAAGCGTTTGAGGGGTAGAAATCCAAGTTCAGGGCAAAATCCTCCACGTAGCCACGCTTTCGCGGCGGCGTCTGAGCCGCGAACGGCTTTTGTTTACGCTCTTTAGAGTGCAATCTTTTCGCCGTCGAAAAGTTGGAGAATAGACTTGCAAGTGGAAGTGGATTATCATTTTCAGCCAAAACCAAATACCATTTTGCCAAAGTCAAACATCTTCAGCTTTTCTACGGAGAAAAGCGTCAGTACAAAGTTGCACTTTGAAGAGAATAACCCGTTTCAGCCCAAAATAAGCAACACTCAGCCAAACATAGAACACGCACCCAAAATAATCTGTAATAACTTTTATTGCTTACCTGTATTACTTAAAGAATAAAGTTAAGAGAAAGAAGAAAAAAGAAAAAAGATGTATAAGTCAGAATCCGTAGACGTCGCAGTTGTCGGCGCAGGACACGCAGGAATAGAAGCCGCGCTTGCAAGCGCAAGAATGGGCTGTAAAACCGTCCTTTTTACAATAAATCTCGACGCGGTGGGAAATATGCCCTGTAATCCGTCAATCGGCGGTTCGGGAAAAGGACACCTCGTTTGCGAGCTTGACGCACTCGGCGGAGAAATGGGAAAGGCTGCGGATAAAGTCTGTATGCAGTCGAGAATACTTAACCGCGGTAAAGGTCCTGCCGTTCATTCGCTGAGAATGCAGGCGGATCGAATGCAATACCGCGCATACATGAAAAATGCCGTAGAGAATACCAAAAATCTCACACTCAGACAGTGCGAGATAACAGACGTCAGAAAAAGCGCGGATAATCCAGACATGTGGGAGTGCGTAACAAACTACGGCGCGGTGTGGACGGCAAAATGTATCGTTTTCTGTACCGGTACTTACCTTGCCGGGCGCGTAATCGTGGGAGATGTCAGCTTTGAGAGCGGTCCCGACGGTATGCACGCGGCTGTCGGACTTACGGATTCGCTGAAAAAACTCGGCGTACCCATGATGCGCTTTAAGACGGGAACTCCCGTAAGACTTCACGCCGACAGTATAGACTATTCCGTGCTTGAAAGGCAGGACGGAGATGAAATTCCCGAACATTTCAGCGCAGATACCGTGGATTTTGAAAAAAATCTCTATTCCGTGCCCTGCTATATATGCTACACAAACGAGAAAACCCATGAGATAATAAGAAATAATATCCACCGCTCTCCGCTGTATTCGGGAAAGATACACGGTATCGGACCGAGATATTGCCCGAGTATCGAGGATAAAGTAATGCGCTTTGCGGATAAAAACCGACATCAGCTCTTTATCGAACCTCTCGGCAGAGATACAAAGGAGGTTTATCTTCAGGGATTTTCGTCGTCGCTGCCCGAGGACGTGCAGATTGAAATGCTGCATAGTATAAAGGGACTTGAAAACGCAGTCGTTATGCGTATAGGATACGCGATAGAATATGACTGCTGCGATCCGCTGTCGCTTAAAGCGAGCCTTGAGTTCAAGGATAACCCCGGACTTTTCGGCGCCGGACAGTTCAACGGAACAAGCGGATATGAGGAGGCTGCGGTTCAGGGACTTGTGGCCGGAATAAACGCCGCGCTTAAATGCAAGGGCAAGCCCGAATTTACCCTGCGCCGCGACAGCTCGTATATAGGAACGCTCATTGACGATCTCGTGACCAAGGGTACAAACGAGCCATACAGAATAATGACCTCGCGCTGCGAATACAGACTGCTGCTCAGACAGGATAACGCAGACCGCAGACTTACGCCGTTCGGTCATGAATTCGGACTTATAAGCGACGAAAGATACGAGAGATTTCTCAAAAAGAAAGAAATTATAGAAAATGAAGTAAAGCGCGTGGAAAAGGCGCACGTCGGACCTTCCGAAAAGCTGCTTTCGATACTCGATGAGCATGGCTCGACGCGTATAACCAACGGCGTTTCCCTTGCGGAGCTGATAAGACGCCCCGAACTCAGCTATGACGCGCTTGAACCGGTTGACTCCGAACGTCCCGACGGACTTTCGCGCGAAGAAAAGGCGGCGGTCGAAACCGAGATAAAATATTCGGGATATATCGAAAGACAGATACGCGAGGCAAAGCGTTTTGAAAAGCTCGAATCGCGTCCGATTCCTGCCGATACCGACTATTTTGCAATTACGGGAATCCGCGCCGAAACCAAACAGAAGCTTTCCAAGGTAAAGCCAACAAGCATAGGTCAGGCGTCGCGCATTTCGGGTGTAAGCCCTGCGGATATTCAGGTGCTTATGATATATTTCGGAATACAGTAAGAATAACACGGCAAAGAAATATAAATAGAAAGACGGTGACGGAATGGAAGAGCAATACGGAATTTTTACGCGTGAAGAAACCGACGAACTTTTGCTGAAAAATGCGCAGTTCGGAATAAGCGCAAAGCCGCAGATTTACTTTTCAAAGCCGTTGCCGCGCGGCAGACGCGAGTTTGTTCCGCACCACCATACCGAGCTTGAAATGTCGTATCTTGTAAGCGGCAGCGGAGAATATACGCTGAAAGACCGCGTTTACGAAATGAACCGCGGAGATATATTCCTTTTTTCAAACGACGAGCTGCATAAGATCACGTATGTGGACGGAGATTTTGTGCTGTTCAACATCAAATTTCTGCCGAGGGCGATACGCGAGGAGAGTACGGACGGAAAAGCTCCGTTTTATCTCGATCTTTTCTGGAACAGAAAAACGTCTTTTTCGCATAAAATAAGAACGTCGGAACCCGGAGGAGAACGGTATACCGCGCTTTTGAGAAAAATTTTCGAGGAAACGGCAAAGCCTGCTCCGGGCAGCGATATTCTGATAAAGCAGTATATAATAGAAATTCTCGTGCTTGCGGCAAGAGAATCGGGTTACGGGCAAAACGACTGTTCAGAGTCGGAACGGCTGTCTGCGGACGCGCTGTGGTCGGTAAACCTTGCGGAGGACTATATCGAAAAGCATTTTACCGAGGAAATAAGCCTGTCAGAGCTGTCGGAGAAATTCGGAATGTCGAGAAATGCCCTGACAAGCGGTTTCAAGACGCTCAACGGCGTTTCTCCGAAAAATTATATAACTTCGCTCAGACTCGATAAGGCTGCAAGTCTGCTGAAATCCACAAGACTGTCGGTGCTTGACGTCGCGCTGGAGTGCGGATATAACAGCACGGCGAGCTTTAATAAAATGTTTTTGAAAATAATCGGTAAAACTCCGACAGAGTACAGAAAAGCATATGAAAAACAGTGATATTTACGAAAATCTTGAAAAAATATCGGGATTTGACGGAAAGTGCATAGCTCTTGCGCTGCAAAATGCGCAAAAACTGAGAGCAAGCGAGCTGTCGCGGGTGTTTTTTTCGTGCGGAACGCCCAAAAGGCTTGACGGCGGCACACTGTTTTTTAAAGAGGCTTTCTATCCTGCGGAGTTTTTTTCATACGCTCGTAAAGTAATAAAAGCCGCCGGAATGTGTCCCGAAACGGGATTTTTGTACCTTTATATATGCTTTGCGCAAAAATCGTATGAAGTATTTGAAAGTATCGGTTGCGGCGGCTTGTTTTTTGATACAATGATCGCGCTCGCCGGACAGTCGGGGGAATATTTCGGAAACGGCGGCGTGTACGGACTGTACGATTATGTCTGGTTCTGCAATCATGTGCGCGCAAATGTGCTGCGGCTCGGCAGCTTTGAATATCAGAACGGAAACGCGGATTTTGAAAACGCGGTGCGCTTAAAAGACGGACGGTGCATTAAAAACGGGCAGCGCACGGTGTTTATCCATGTTCCCGACGGCGCCGATCTCTCAAAGTGCGCAAGGCAGACGTCATATAAGCTTGCGCGAAAACTGTACGGGATTGATTTGTTTGTATGCGATTCATGGCTTCTGTATGAGCCGACGGTAAAGGAGCTTCCCGAAAATTCCAACATTCGCTCATTCTTTGCGGACTTTGAAATTGTATCGGTTTTTGAAACTCATGAGCGCGCGGATTTGTACCGCGTGTTCGGCAGAAACGCGGATTTTTCAGATATTTCCTCTTTGCCATGCTCAACACGCCTGCAACGCGTTTGTATAAATCGACTGAAATCGGGTCTGCCGACGGGGTCGGGCGTCGGAGTGCTGAAAATAACACAAATCGACGCAGGTAACAATATATAGTACCGCAGATAAAGAGCCGCACATATATATGTAAAATAGAAATAAAGAACCTGAAAATGGCGCAAAAGCGAGTGCGTGCAAAACCAAGGCAAAAAAAGAACAAAAAGTGTGCAAAACAACGAAGTTGGGGATAAGAAGGTAAAAAAAGACAAAA
>URVJ01000035.1 GCA_900551295.1 uncultured Eubacteriales bacterium
TGCAGCTTTCTTTTTAAAAAGAAAGCGCGTATTCCTGCGTTCTCCTCGTACCCCTCGTTCCTTATCTGTTTTTATATTTAAGTGCTCTCATAGCGTTAAGAACAGCGATTACCATAACGCCGACATCGGCGAAGATAGCGATCCACATATTAGCGATACCGAGTGCGCCGAGGACGAGGCATACAGCCTTAACCGCGAGAGCGAACACGACGTTCTGATAGACTATCGAAAGAGTATTAACGGAAATTTTCATTGCAAGAGCGATCTTTGCGGGATCATCGTCCATAAGAACGACATCAGCCGCCTCTATTGCGGCGTCCGAACCAAGCGCGCCCATTGCAAGTCCTATATCGGCTCTTGAAAGCACCGGCGCGTCGTTTATACCGTCTCCGACAAATCCGAGCATTTCGCCGTCTTTCTTATCTTTAAGCAACTTTTCAACCTGTTCAACCTTATCGGCAGGAAGAAGTTCGCTCTTTACCTCATCGATCCCGACGTCCTTTGCCACTTTTTCCGCAGCAGTTCTGCTGTCCCCCGTCAGCATCACGGTCTTTTTAACTCCGAGACGTTTAAGCTCTTTGATTGCGGCAGCCGACGTAGGCTTTACAACATCGGATATCACGATGCAACCGGCATATTTCCCGTCGCACGCGACATATACAAGCGTTCCCGCGTCGTCCTTGTTTTCCTCAAATGCAATATTTTCCGCCCTCATGAGCTTTGCATTTCCGGCAAGCACCGTCTTTGAATCAACGGCTGCCTTTACGCCGTGTCCGGCTATTTCGGAAATATCCGCAACCTTTGAAAGATCAAGCTTTTGTCCGTATGCCTTTTTCAGACTTACACTTATCGGGTGGCTTGACGCACTTTCGGCATATGCGCTGTAATAAATTATCTGTTCTTTGTCAAAACCGTTTGCCGGGATTACCTTTGTTACCTCAAACACGCCCTTTGTAAGAGTGCCCGTCTTGTCAAACACAAAATACTTTGCCTTTGAAAGCGCTTCGAGATAATTTGAACCTTTTACAAGTATACCGTTGCTTGACGCACAGCCTATACCTGCGAAAAAGCTGAGCGGTATTGAAATTACAAGTGCGCACGGGCAGCTTATTACAAGGAACGTAAGCGCTCTTGTTATCCATTCTCCCCACTGTGCGGACATACCGAACGCCATTCTTCCGAGAGGCATTGCAACCGCAAGCGCAAGCGCCGCATAGCACACCGCAGGAGTATAGTAACGTGCAAAGCGCGTTATGAAATTCTCCATTTTTGCTTTGGAAAGTCCCGAATTTTCAACAAGATCAAGTATCTTTGAAACGGTTGACTCGCCGAAAGGCTTTGAGGTCTTTACGGTTATTACGCCCGTCATGTTCACGCTGCCGCTGAAAACCTCGTCGCCGTTCTTTACGGTTCTCGGCAAGCTTTCGCCCGTAAGCGCACTTGTGTCGAGAGAGCTTTGTCCGTCGCAAACAACACCGTCTATCGGTATCTTTTCTCCGGGCTTTACTATTATCTCGCTGCCTACGGCAACCTCGTCGGGATCTACCTGCTTAAGCTCGCCGTTTTCCATTATGTTGGCATAGTCAGGTCGTATATCCATAAGCGCGGATATGCTCTTTCTGCTCTTGCCTACCGCAACGCTCTGGAAAAGCTCTCCTATCTGATAGAAAAGCATTACCGCGACGCCTTCTCTGTAATCTCCGAGACCCATCGCGCCGACGGTTGCGACCGCCATAAGAAAGTTTTCGTCAAAGACCTGCTTGTTAAGTATTCCGGTAAACGCCTTTTTCAGTATGTCATAACCTATTACGAAATAAGGCACAAGGTACAGCACCGCATAAAGATATTTATTAAAATCGGTAAGTGCGTCGAATATGCTTACGGCAACTATCAGAACCGTCGAAACAATTATTCTGTACAGCACCTTTTTCTGTTTCCTGCTCATATACGTTCCTCCAGAAAGCCGGCAACAAAGCCTGTTTTATCATATATATATTTCACAGTCGTCCTCGACCGCTTTGCAGTTTTTGACGACGTTTTTCATAACGGCATTTACGTCTGCACCGTCCTCAAACTCAACCTGAAGCTTGAGTGTCATGAAATTGAGAGACGCGTTCTTTACTCCGTCGGTATCATTTGCAGCCTGTTCCATCTTTGCCGCGCAGTTTGCGCAGTCAACTTCTACATTGTAAGTCTTTTTCATGATTTTTTCTCCTTTATTATTTGTCTGCTATTCGTTATTTGATACTTGTTATCCGATTTTCATTCCTCGACGTGTTCCATGCCGAGCTTTAATATATTACGCACGTGATCGTCGTCAAGCATATAGAAAATGATCTTTCCCTCCCGCTTGAACTTTACAAGCTTTGCGTCTTTAAGCACCTTTAACTGGTGGCTTACCGACGACTGGCTGAGATTAAGCAGCTGCGCTATATCGCCTACGCACAGGCTGCTTTCAAACAGCGCGTACAAAATCTTGATTCTCGTCGAATCGCCGAACACGCGGAACAGATCCGCAAGGTCATACAGATATTCGTCGTCCGGCTGCGATTCAAGCACTCTCTTTACGACGTCCTCATGCGCCGCAAGAAACTCGCTGCCCTCTTTTTCCTTTTGGTTTGCCATTATTTCGCCTCCGTAATATATATTAAGCTGTTGTTTTTACATCAACTCATCTGTTCATATGTAATTATATTCATATGTTCGTGTTTTGTCAAGAGGTTTTGCAAAAAAATATTAGAAAATTCAGAAAAAAATACGCAAAAAAAATCCGGCGCGCAGATGTGTACGCACCGGAAAAGCTTTTATATTCTTTTATATTTTAAATATATAAGTAAATTTATCTCTGAACTCTGCCGGAACCGCCGTTCTTGACAAGAGCCTCGACCTCGGACGCACTTACAAGGTTGTAGTCGCCCTCAACGGTATGTTTAAGCGCGGAAGCCGCAACTGCATACTCGATTATATCCTGAGAGGACTTGCCGGATAGCATAGCGTAGATAAGTCCGCCGCCGAACGAATCTCCTCCGCCGACTCTGTCAACGATACGGAGCGCATACTTTGTCGAGAAGCAATAATCCTTGCCGTCGTAAAGCATTGCAGCCCAGTTGTTGTCGTTTGCGGAAATGCTCTCTCTGAGAGTAATTGCAACATACTTAAATCCGAATCTGTCGGCAAGCTGCTTTGCAACGCTCTTATAGCCTTCGGTATTGAGCTTGCCCTTATTTACGTCGGTACCCTCAGCCTTGATTCCGAACACGTCGTCCGCGTCCTCCTCGTTAGCTATGCATACGTCAACGTAAGGCATGAGTTTTGCCATTGTTTCTCTTGCTTCGTCCTTTGTCCAGAGTTTCTTTCTGTAATTCAGGTCGCATGAAACTGTAATTCCCTTTTCCTTTGCAGCCTTGAGCGCGTCAAGAGTGATTTCGGCAACATTAGCGCCGAGTGCGGGAGTAATTCCGGTGAAATGGAACCAGTCTGCGCCGTCAAGTATTTTATCCCAGTCAAAGTCGGATCTGTCCGCGGTCGCAATGGAAGAACCTGCTCTGTCGTATATTACCTTCGAGCCTCTTACCGACGCTCCCTTTTCAAGGTAGTATATGCCGACACGGTTTCCGCCGCGTACTATCTTTGACGTATCAACGCCGTATTTGCGAAGGCTGTTCACAGCCATCTGACCTATTTCATGCGCGGGAAGCTTTGTTACGAATGCCGCGTCAACGCCGTAATTTGCGAGCGATACGGATACGTTTGCCTCTCCGCCGCCGAAGGTTGCGCAAAATTTTTCCGACTGAACAAATCTGTCATAAAGATTCGGGGTAAGTCTGAGCATAAGCTCGCCGAAGCATACTGCTTTCATTTTCTGGTTTCCTTTCCGTCCGTTAAAACACGGACATTAAGCTTTATGAAATGTGTTCCGGAAAAAATTCGTTGCATATTTTCGATTTATATGATAAAATATACACAAAGACGAAAATTGCCCGGCTATCATATTGATGATACCACCGACGGGCGGCTTTGTCAAGTGCTATCGGAAAATATTAAAGGACAAAAAATCAAAAATGCTCAATATTATACTGATATGTCTCGACCGTGCCAAAGATTCATACTTCAGAGCCGCCATGGACGAGTACATCAAACGCATATCCAAGTACGCAAAATTCACCGAAAAAGTCATAAAACCCGAAAATCTGCCCGACAATCCCTCAAAAGCCCTGATTGACGCCGCGCTTTCAAAGGAGGCCGACGCAGTACTCGGCGCGATCCCCAAAAATGCTTACAAAATAGCAATGTGCGTCGAGGGAAAACTCATGTCCTCGCCCGAACTTGCCTCTCTTATATCGAAGCGTGCTGTAGACGGCTTTTCCGACATTGTTTTCATCATAGGCAGCTCTCACGGACTGTCTGACAAAGTAAAAAACGCCTGTGATCTGAAACTCTCCGTCTCCCCAATGACCTTTGCGCACGGCCTTTTCGCCGTCATGCTCTGCGAACAGATTTACAGGGCGTTTACCATAAACGCGGGTGAAAAATATCACAAGTAGATTTTACCATCAAAACAAAAAATTACACAAATACCCCATATTCGTCCGGCAGCACCGCGCAAGTGCGCAAAATTTACAAAATATATGTTTTTTGGCTTGCAAAGTGTGATACAATAATATAGTTAAAAAATTAATTTTTGGGGAGAGAAAGCCAATGGCAAATTACGGCAAAAAGACCTGGCTTATACCCGACTGTTTCTTACATTCCGTTTCCCTCAACGATCAGAACAGCCATGAGGCGATATGCGTGCTCAACACCACGGACACAGACGCCGACATAAAGCTTACGCTGTTCTATGAGAACAAGGACAAAATCGACAATTTTGTTTCGGAATGCAAAGCCGGAAGAACCCATCACATACGTCTTGACAGAATACGTTCAAAGACAGGAAAGCTCATCGAAAGAGACGTTCCGTATGCAATTCTTGTCGAGAGCAGCACGGAAATCGTCGTTCAGTACAGCAGACTCGACACAAGCGCCGTTGAGCTTGCGCTGATGACGACAATGGCTTATCCGGTCGATTAACCGACGCCGAAAATCTCAGTTTTACATAGCGCAAAAAAGTATTATATATAAGGAGCTGTAAAAATCATGTCACAGATCTTGGTAGAAACCTCCGCAAGACACATTCATCTTACAGAGGAACACATCGAAGCGCTTTTCGGAAAGGGCCACAAGCTCACCGTAAAGAAAATGCTTTCCCAGCCCGGTCAGTTTGCCTGCGAGGAAAGAGTAACGGTTGTGGGAGCAAAGAAATCTCTTGCAGGCGTAAGCGTACTCGGTCCCGCAAGAAAGGCAACCCAGGTTGAACTTTCACTTACAGACGCAAGAAGCATCGGCGTTGACGCGCCTATCCGCGAATCCGGAGACGTTGCCGGCAGCGGCGCCTGCAAAATCGTAGGTCCCGAAGGCGAAATCGAAATCAAAGAGGGTGTTATCGCCGCAAAGCGCCACATTCACCTCGACACTAAGACCGCAGCAGAAATGGGACTTTCCGATAAGCAGAACGTAAGCGTCAAAATAGATTCCGACGGACGTTCCCTCACATTCGGCGACGTTGTTGTAAGAGTAAGCGACAGCTATGCTCCCGCAATGCACATCGACACCGACGAATCCAACGCAGCCTGCTGCAAACCCGGCACTATGGGCGAAATAATCAAGTAAGCCTATTCAAAGCAAAAAGCTTTTAGGATACAGAAGTACAAAGAAAGGACGAAATAATAATGAATTACACAACAGAAGTAAATAATATGTGCTGTGTAGCCAAAGGTCCCGACCACGGTCCCGCTCCCATTCCGGAAGAAGGCAAGTGGATACAGGCAAAAGAAATCAAGGACATCTCCGGTTTTACCCACGGTGTGGGCTGGTGCGCACCTCAGCAGGGCGCCTGCAAACTCTCGCTCAACATCAAGAACGGTATCATCGAGGAAGCTCTCGTTGAAACTATCGGATGTTCGGGTATGACTCACTCAGCTGCTATGGCTGCTGAAATTCTTCAGGGCAAGACAATCCTTGAAGCTCTCAACACCGACCTTGTATGCGACGCTATCAACACCGCCATGCGCGAACTGTTCTTACAGATAGTATACGGACGTTCTCAATCCGCTTTCTCCGACGACGGTCTGCTTGTAGGCGCAGGTCTCGAAGACCTCGGCAAGGGCACAAGAAGCCAGGTAGGTACAATGTACGGCACACGTGCAAAGGGTGTAAGATACCTCGAAATGGCTGAGGGCTATGTTACAAGAATGGCTCTCGACGCAGACGATCAGGTTATCGGTTACGAATTCGTTTCTCTCGGAAAGATGACAGACTTCATCAAGAAGGGCGACGATCCCAACACCGCATACAAAAAGGCTCAGGGAACTTACGGCAGATTCGATGAGGCTGTAAAGTACATCGATCCCCGCAAAGACTGATCGACAGGAGGTATTACAGAGATGGCATTATTTGAAAACTACGAAAGACGTATTGACAAAATAAACGGCGTTCTCGCAGAATACGGCATAAAGTCCGTTGAGGAATGCCGCGACATTACTCTCGCTAAGGGTATCGACTGCGACAAGATCGTAAGAGAAACTCAGCCTATATGCTTTGAAAACGCAATCTGGGCATATACCGTAGGCGCAGCTATCGCAATAAAGAAGGGCTGCACAAAGGCTGCCGACGCCGCTGCCGCTATCGGTATCGGACTTCAGGCATTCTGCATTACCGGTTCTGTTGCCGAAAACCGCAAGGTCGGTCTCGGACACGGGAATCTTGCATCCATGCTTCTCTCGGAAGAAACAGAGTGTTTCTGCTTCCTTGCAGGTCACGAATCCTTCGCTGCCGCTGAAGGCGCAATCAAGATCGCCCTCAACGCAAACAAGGTAAGACAGAAGCCCCTTCGCGTTATACTCAACGGTCTCGGTAAGGACGCTGCATTCATCATTTCCAGAATCAACGGCTTTACCTACTGCAAGACCGAGTTTGATCCTTACACCGAAACCGTAAAGGTTGTAGATGAGCACGCTTATTCCAACGGTCCCCGTGCCGCTGTAAAGTGCTACGGTGCGGACAACGTTCCCGAAGGCGTTGCTATAATGAAGCTCGAAAACGTAGGCGTTTCCATTACCGGCAACTCCACCAACCCGACCCGTTTCCAGCATCCCGTTGCAGGCACTTACAAGAAGTGGT
>URVJ01000036.1 GCA_900551295.1 uncultured Eubacteriales bacterium
GAAAATCTTTTGTTTACGCTCTTTAGAGTGCGACTTTTTCGATTCCGAAAAGTCGTAGAATAGAGCTGCACATGGCAGTGAATTATCTCTTTCCGCCCAAAATACTCTAAAGCCAATACCTTACTTCTTCGCGTTAGCCTTTGCACGGTTGACGTTGTTGAGAATAGCCTTTCTCAGACGAATCGACTTCGGAGTTACCTCAATAAGCTCGTCGTCGTTGATAAACTCTATTGCCTCTTCAAGGCTGTGAATCTTCGGAGTTACAAGTCTGAGAGCCTCGTCCGCACCCGAAGAACGAACCGCGGTCATATGCTTTTTCTTGCATACGTTTACTACAATATCGTCCGTCTTTGCGCTTTCGCCGACTATCTGACCTTCGTAAACTTCCTGCGACGCCACAACAAACATCGTGCCTCTGTCCTGAACGTTGTAAATACCGTAGGACGTGGTTTTTCCCGTTTCGTAAGCAACCAGAGAACCTGTTGTGCGCTTTGCGATTTCACCCTTGTAAGGCGTGTAGCCGAAGAATATTGAGTTTATGATGCCCTCTCCGCGCGTGTCGGTAAGAAATTCGTTTCTGTAACCGAAAAGACCTCTCGTCGGAATGTGGAATACAATGTGCATTCTGTCTCCGCGCGGCGTCATGTCTATCATCTCGCCTTTTCTCGCGCCGAGCTTTTCAATAACCGAACCCATGTATTCCTGAGGAACGTCGCATGAAACCTCTTCCATAGGCTCCATCTTTACGCCGTTTTCTTCCTTGAACAGAACCTTGGGCGCGCTGACCTGGAATTCGTAGCCTTCGCGGCGCATGGTTTCTATGAGAATCGAAAGATGCATTTCGCCTCGGCCCATGACCTTGAACGCCTCTGTTGTGTCTGTATCCTCAACTCTTAACGATACGTCCTTTAACAGCTCCTTGTAAAGACGTGCGCGCAGATGGCGCGAGGTGCAGAACTTGCCCTCCGTTCCCGCAAAAGGAGAATCGTTTACCAAGAATGTCATTTCAAGGGTAGGCTCTGAGATCTTTACAAACGGAAGCGCTTCGGGTGCGCTCGGATCGCAGAGAGTATCTCCGATAGTTACGTTTTCGATACCCGATACGCAGACAATATCGCCTGCCGTTGCGCTGTCAACGGGAACACGCTTGAGTCCGTCTATCGTAAAGAGGTTTACTATCTTTGAATTATAGGGGTCGTGAAGTTCGTGATGGTGGCAGACGGTTACGTTCATGTTTTTGTTGAAAACGCCGCGCTCTATTCTGCCGGTCGCAATTCTTCCGACATACTCGTTATAGTCGATCGACGATACAAGCATCTGTGCTTTTCCCTTTTCGTCAACTTCGGGAGCCGGAATATGATTTATAATAGTGTCGAACAGCGGTATAAGGTTGTCCTCCTGCATATCGGGAGTAAGCGAAGCCGTGCCGTTTCTGCCCGAGCAGAATACTACGGGGCTGTCAAGCTGTTCGTCGGTTGCGTCAAGAGAAATGAGAAGTTCGAGAACCTCGTCCACAACTTCAAGCGGACGCGCGCCGGGTCTGTCAACCTTGTTTACGACGATTATAACCTTGTGACCGAGTTCAAGCGCTTTCTGAAGAACGAATCTTGTCTGCGGCATTGTACCCTCGAATGCGTCAACCAAAAGCAGTACGCCGTTTACCATTTTGAGTATACGCTCTACTTCACCGCCGAAATCCGCGTGTCCGGGAGTGTCTACAACGTTTATCTTGATGTCCTTGTAGACAATGGACGTGTTTTTGGCGAGAATCGTAATTCCGCGTTCTCTTTCAAGGTCGTTGGAGTCCATGACTCTGTCCTCGACAACTTCGTTTGTTCTGAAAGTTCCGCTCTGCTTTAACATTTCGTCAACAAGCGTCGTCTTGCCGTGGTCAACATGGGCAACTATCGCGATGTTTCTCAAATCATTTCTTATCATAAAATAACCTCTGACTTCTTTAAATATATCACAAACACATATTTTATCACAATTTTTTTCGTATTTATTTAATTTCCGCCATTGTTTACCATGACTTTTATTTTTTTTAACAAAATAAACACATTCCGCGTATTTGCGGCAAAAAACCTCTCCGATACCGTGCGGAAATCAAGGGGCAATGTTTAAGGTTACAGCATAATTTTCTGCTTTTGGGAATATTTCGGGCTTGTTTTGCAAATATTTATTAACGTAAACAAAATTGAATGCGGAGGTAATCAGCATGAAAAATAAATTTCGCAGGGTACTTGCGTTTCTGCTCTGCGCGGCTTGCATGGGATTTGTCAAAATAAGCGCCTACGATAGCACAAAAAGCGCGTTAAGAGAGGATATTCAGGCTGCGGCGTCGGGCGCGGTACTTGAAATAAGCTGCGAATCGGCGTGTCTTATGGAGGCATCGACGGGTGAGATACTTTACGAACAGAATTCCGACGAAAGGCTTGAGCCTGCATCGGTCACAAAGATAATGTCGTTATTGCTGATAACGGAGGCTATTGACAACGGTGATATAAAACTTGATGACGGAGTTGCGGGAAGTGCGCACGCAGCAAGCATGGGCGGCTCACAGATATGGCTCGAAGTCGGCGAAACGCTCTCGGTAAACGATATGTTAAAGGCAATCGCCGTTGCAAGCGCGAACGACTGCACGGTGGCTATGGCAGAGCATCTTGCCGGCAGCGAGGAAACATTTGTTGCCAGAATGAACGAGCGCGCACAGCAGCTCGGCATGGAAAACACGCACTTTTCAAACTGCACGGGTCTTCCCGTAGAAAACCATTACACAACGGCGCATGACATTGCGATTATGACAAGAGAGCTGTTAAAGCACGAAATAATCTTCGACTACACCACGATCTGGACAGACACTCTCAGAAACGGCGCAATGGGACTTGCAAACACCAACAAGCTCATACGGTTCTACAATGGCGCAAACGGCATGAAAACCGGCTTTACGTCAAGCGCTCTGTACTGCCTTTCGGCAACGGCAAAGCGCGGCGATATGCAGCTTATAGCCACGGTCATGAAAGGCCCGACTTCCGACAAACGCTTTCAGGACGCAAAAAAGCTGCTTGACTACGGATTTGCAAACTTCTGTCTTTACACGCCCGAAATCAATATAGCAAAAACCCTTCCCGTCACCTGCGGAACAAAGCAAAGCGTTAAGATAAAGTGCGAAAACAAGCCGCTGCTGCTGCCGAAAGGCACCGAAAAAAATGTTGAAAGCAATGCGGTTATCGAAGAAAAATTAGCCGCGCCCGTTACAAAAGGACAAAAAGTCGGTCACGTTTCATACAGCGTCGGCGGCAAAGAGATAGCAAGAATTCCCGTCACGGCGTCGGGAAATGTCGCTAAGCTGTCGTTTTCGGATATACTTTCTAGACTTATAAAAGAGAGCGTTTCCGTAAGATAAGCATAAATATTACAAAATACGTCACAAAATGACATTGTATTGTATATAAGTGGGGGGTATAATAAATTGAAATAAAAATGGAGGTAATTTTACCATGGCTATTAAGTGTAACGACAAATTTGTCAAAAAGTTCGTATTGGACAGTGATATAGAGGCTCTTATTCCGGCTCTCAAGGACGCTCACGAAAAAATCATAAACAAGAGCGGCGAGGGTTCGGATTTTCTCGGCTGGCATTCTCTTCCCGTTGACTACGACAAGGAAGAATTCGCGAGAATCAAGGCTGCCGCAAAGAGAATTCAGGGAATGTGCGACGTTCTGGTTGTAATCGGCATCGGCGGTTCATATCTCGGTGCGCGTGCGGCGATAGAATACATCAAGTCGCCCAACTACAATCTTCTCGAAAAAGACACGCCCTCTATATTCTTCATAGGCAACTCCATAAGTCCGTCCGCACTTTCCGAAACCCTTAAAATGTGCGAGGGCAAAGACATCTGCGTAAACGTAATCTCTAAGTCCGGCACAACTACCGAGCCTGCCGTAGCGTTCAGAATTTTCCGCGAACTTCTCGAAAAGAAGTACGGCAAGGACGGCGCAAAAGAAAGAATTTTTGCAACCACCGACAAGGCGCGCGGAACTCTTAAAGAATTTTCCGACAAATCCGGCTACGAAACATTTGTAATTCCTGACGATGTAGGAGGACGTTACTCGGTACTGACCGCGTGCGGACTTCTTCCGATTGCGGTTGCGGGCTGCGATATTGACGAAATAATGAAAGGCGCTGCCGACGCTTACAAGGAGCTTTCGGTATGCGACATAGAAAAGAACGACGCATACAAATATGCAGTTCTCAGAAACGCGCTTTACAGAAAAGACAAGAGCGTTGAAATAATGGCTTGCTACGAGCCTGCTTACCAGTACATGAACGAATGGTGGAAGCAGCTCTTCGGCGAAAGTGAGGGCAAGGACGGCAAAGGTTTATTCCCTGCGTCGGTAATTTATTCCACGGACCTCCACTCTCTCGGTCAGATAGTACAGGAAGGCAGAAGAATTATATTTGAAACTGTCGTTGACATTGACAAGCAGAATGCAAGCGTTGTGATCCCCAACGATCCCAACAATGTTGACAACCTCAACTTCCTTTCCGGTCATGAGCTTAACGAAGCCAACAAGAAGGCTTATCTTGCAACCGTATTTGCACACACCGACGGAAACGTTCCGAACATTGTGCTTGAAGTGCCGTCAAGAGACGAATACGACTACGGTTATCTTGTTTACTTCTTTGAACTTGCGTGCGCAGCATCGGGTTACATTCTCGGAGTAAATCCGTTCAACCAGCCCGGCGTTGAAGCATACAAGAAGAACATGTTTGCTCTCCTCGGCAAGCCCGGCGAAGAAAACGAAAAGAGAAGAAAAGAACTCGAAGCGAGAATGTAAATCGGAAAGTACACTTGTGCTTGGCAGATTTGGGGTTGTTTTGGGCGGAAATAGGTTACTTTCTTCAAAGTGCGACTTTATATGCCCACTTTTCGGAATCGAAAAGGTGGCGCTCTAAAGGGTGTAAATCAAAAGATTTTTGCCGCTCAAACGCCTCAGCGAAAGCTCGGCTTCTTCTCCACACGTCAAATTATTGTCGGTAAGACTTTTACGCACCTCCGAAGTTTTAAATCTTCGCTCGCAGATGCTCCGCACTGCTCGATAATGGGGTTTGTACAAACTTTTGACCCTTGCGAAAGCAAGGGTTATTTTTTGTATTTTCTAACAGTCAACAGGACTCGTTTTTCTGCCCGGCTTGCCTGACGGCAAGAAACTTGGTTCAAATTCTACTTTTGTGTTTAATAAAAAACTCTGTGCAAAGTATTTAACAATGCACAGAGTTATATTTTTGTATTAATTCAGAACCGATTGCACTTTTCCACAAACCAGCCAAACATTAAAGTAAAATTCAGCCGTAGTCATCTCGCGACAGCGAGCTGGTCGTAAAGGTAAGTCCTGTTGACTGTTTGAGTATATGAAAAGTAACACTTGCACCGAAAATAGTTTAACTTAGTACAGAACCCCATATCCGCGCGCCTGTCGCGCGGCGTCTGAGCCGCGAAAATCTTTTGTTTTACACTCTTTAGAGCGCCACTTTTTCGATTCCGAAAAGTGAGAGAATAGAGTTGCACATGGAAGTGAATAATCCGTTTCCGCCCAAAATCCCCATGCCAGTGTCTAACGATACAAAGCTGGCGGCACAGAGTATCCCTCAATTCTTTTCTAAATTAAGGGCTACTGTTTTCTTTGCAGCTTTCTTTTTAAAAAGAAAGCGCGTACTCTTTAAGCGCGTACTCCTTGTACTCCTTACAAGTTAAAGATGTTTTTAACGACGTCGGAGAATTTTTTCTTCTGGACGTTATTTTTTTCGCCGCAGGTTTCAGCGAACTGTCTGAGGAGGTCTTTTTGTTTTGCATTAAGGTTTTTAGGTACTTCGACTTCAACGGTAAAGCGGAGATCGCCGCGTCTTGAGCCGTTTATTTCAGTAATACCCCTATTTTTAAAGATAAATTCTTTACCGGTCTGAGTGCCTTCGGGAATCTGATAATCAACTTCACCCTCAAGCGTCGGGACCTTAATTGTCGCGCCGAGTGCAGCTTCAGCGAACGTAATCGGGACTTTGCAATAGATATTAACTCCGTCACGCTCGAAAATCTTATGTTTCTTAACTCTAACGGTAACATAAGTATCGCCGTTTGAACCTCCGTTACGTCCTGCGTCGCCCTGTCCGGAGAGCAATATACTCTGACCGTCGTCGATACCGGCGGGAATATTTACGTTAAGACGTTTACTCTTTCTTATAAATCCGCTGCCGGAACAAGTCGGACACGGGTTCTTGACTATCTTACCCTTACCTCCGCATCTGTCGCACGGATGCTGTGAACGGAATACTCCGAGAGGCGTCTTCTGCTGCGTTGTAACCATACCCGAACCGTTGCAGGCAGGACAGGTTTCGGGACTTGTACCCTTCGCCGCACCGCTGCCGGAACAATCGGGACAGGTTTCTATCCGCGTAAAGCTTATTTCCTTTTTACAGCCGAACGCGGCTTCCTCAAATGTTATCTCAATGCTCGCCTGGCGATCCTGA
>URVJ01000037.1 GCA_900551295.1 uncultured Eubacteriales bacterium
CGACACTCAATCAGGTGTTTGATGGAAACCTCGATGTTACATTTTCGACAGAAGGCGGCTATAATGAAACAAAAGAGATCATTAATACATTTAATCAGGTATTGGAGCGTCTGCGTTCAATTGACCAGTCGAGACAGGAATTTGTTTCTAATGTCTCTCATGAATTAAAAACACCTATCACATCAATGCGTGTGTTAGCTGATTCGTTGATCTTAGGTGACAATGTGCCTGTTGATATTTATCGCGAGTTTATGCAGGATATTTCAGACGAGATTGACAGAGAAACAAAAATTATCAATGATTTGCTTACACTTGTTCGTATGGATAAAAATGCAACTGAGCTTAATATCAGCCAAGTTAATATTAATAATCTTGTCGAACAGATTTTAAAGCGCGTGCGTCCAATCGCAAAGACGCGTTCAATTGAAATCGTTTTCGAAAGCTTTCGTCCTGTAACGGCAGATGTTGATGAGACGAAGCTTAGTCTTGCTGTTACAAATCTTGTGGAAAATGGTGTAAAGTACAACAATGACGGCGGAGAGGCGTATACTTATTCTCTCGGACTTAACGGACTCGGTGCGTGCGCAACGCAGTATTGCTCTGAGTATATGCACGTCACAAGCTATACAAAACAGGGAAAATATACAATAAATTTTGAAAAAGGCTATCCCGTAAACGATCTCGGACGCGACGAACCCGTAAAGAGAAGAACGGGAACCGTAGTCGAGTGGAAACCTGATATTTCGGTCTTTACCGATATAAATATACCGCTTGAATATTTCGAGGACGTGCTGCATAAACAGGCGATAGTAAACGCAGGACTAAAACTTGTCCTTAATTACGAAAATCCCGACGGAAGCCATACAAAAAAAGAATATCTCTATAAAAGAGGTATCGTCGATTACGTAAACGAGCTTATAAGCGTTGCCGGAGAGGGTTCGGAAAACTCGCTGAATAAGACCGCTGATGAAAATGACGTAGAAAACGCGGACGAAACGCAGGATGTTTCCGAAACAGAAACGCAGGGCGAAAAAGAAAATGCAGAAAATGATGAAAACGACGCGTCGAGAACGCTTGCAATAACCACTCCCGCATATTTCCGGACCGAACGCAGAGGACGCGACCGCGAGGATAAACCCGAATATACGCTGAAAGTGGAAATGGTTTTCTGCTTTTCAAATATCGTAAACCGCATAGAGTATTACCATAACTCAAGCTTTCTCGAACACGGCGGTTCTCCCGATAAGGCGTTCAAGAGCGCGTTTGTAAAGGCTTTTGACAAGTACCTGAAAGATAATAATAAGTATTCCAAGAACGAAAGCAAAATAACCTACGGCGATATCGAGGACTGCCTTATATTTATAGTAAATTCTCATTCGACATATACAAGTTATGAGAACCAGACCAAAAAGGCGATAACCAATACCTTTATAACCGAGGCAATGACGGAGTTCTTTTTGCATTCGCTTGAGGTTTTCTTTGCGGAAAATCCCGCCCAGGCGGAAAAGTGCGCCGCGCAGGTGCTCATAAATAAACGCAGCCGCGAAAATGCCGAAAGCACAAGAGTAAATATAAAGAAAAAGCTTTCGTCTAATATAGATATAATCAACAGAGTTGAAAAGTTCGTCGGCTGCCGTTCAAAGGACGCCGCAAAAAGAGAACTCTATATAGTTGAGGGCGATTCCGCAATGTCGTCCTGTAAGCTTGCAAGAGATCCGGATTACCAGGCAATTATGCCGGTAAGAGGAAAAACGCTCAACTGCCTTAAATGCGGCTATGACAGAATTTTCAAAAGCGATATTATAGTAGATCTGTTAAAGGTCGTCGGCTGCGGAGTCGAAATGGGCAAAAGCAAGAGCAAGAACCTTGCCGACTTTGATCCCGACGCACTCAAGTGGAGCAAAATAATTATCTGTACCGATGCCGACGAGGACGGATATCAGATAAGAACGCTCATACTTACAATGTTTTACAGACTTCTGCCGACGCTTATACAAATGGGTAAGGTCTATATCGCAGAATCTCCGCTGTATGAGATAACGTCAAAGTCGAAAGGCATACAGTTCGCGTATAACGAAGCCGAAAAGGCAAAAATACTTGAGGGTATCGGAAACGAAAAGTATACAATACAGCGTTCAAAGGGTCTCGGTGAAAACGAGCCGGATATGATGAATAAAACCACCATGAACCCGGCAAGCCGCAGACTTATCCGCATAAATCCGACGGACGAGCAGGCAACGTATATCATGTTCAATACGCTGCTCGGAGACGATCTTGACGCAAGAAAAGAGTATATTGCCAAAAACGGAGCGCAGTATATCGACCTTGCGGACGTATAAAACTTTTTAAGGAGCAGAACAGCCATGCAAACTTGCGCCGCAGTCGCGACAGCACCCGGAAAAGCCGGAATATCCGTAATAAGACTGTCGGGCGATGACAGTATTGAGATTGCCGCAAAGGTTTTCAGGCCGGCGTCGGGCAAGGCTCTTACCGAAATACCCGCAAATACCGCGGTTTACGGAAAAATAGTCGGCGCTGATGGGAAAAAGATAGACGGCGGAATGTGTACCTGTTTTTATGCGCCGAAATCGTATACCGGCGAGAATACCGTCGAAATAAGCTGTCACGGAAGTCCTGTGGGTACGTCTCTTGTGCTGTCGGCAGTCTTTGCCGCAGGTGCAAAACCGGCTCTTGCCGGAGAATTTACCAAAAGGGCGTTCGTAAACGGAAAGCTCGACCTTACACAGGCGGAGGCGGTAGCAGCACTCATAGACGCGAAAAGCGCGGCGGCTCTGAAACTTTCGTCAAATCAGCTTGACGGCGTGGTTTCGGGAAAGATAAAAAAATGCGCAGATGAAATAACCATGCTTCTGGCGTCGCTTTACGCGTATATCGACTATCCCGATGAGGATATGACGGATATACCCTTGTCCGAACTTAAAGACAGGGTTTTGAAGATACGTAAAGATATAGACTCGCTTGCATCAACATATTCAACGGGACTTGCGATAAGCGACGGAGTAAAGGCGGCAATAGTCGGAAGTCCGAATACGGGAAAAAGCTCTTTTCTGAATATGCTCAGCGGCTTTGAGCGCGCGATAGTCACGGATATAGCAGGAACGACAAGGGACGTGGTTTCGGAAAACGTCTGCGTCGGCAATATAAGACTGCTGCTTTCGGATACGGCGGGTATACGCGAAACAAGCGATACTGTTGAAAAAATCGGCGTAAAGCGTTCTCTTGAAGAACTTGAAAATTCCGAACTTGCGTTTTGTATGTTCGACGCGTCAAGAGAGCTTACCAAGGAAGAAACCGAGTTCTGCGGCAGACTTTCGGAATATAAAGATACAAAAAATATAATAATTGTAATAAATAAATGCGATGCGGCGGATTTTGCAAAGCACAAAGAGTTTTTTGCGTCGCGCGGATTTGACAATATCGTATGTATAAGCGCGAAAACGGGTTTCGGCAAAGAAGAAATTACAGCCGCGCTTGAAAAAATATATCCCGGCGGAGAAAATATCGAAAACGCCGCAATTCTTACAAATGCAAGACAGTTTTCGGCGCTCTGCGAGGCAAGAGAAAGCTTTGATAAGGCGATCGATGCGCTGAATACGCTTACGCCCGACGCAGCCTGCCTTGATATGGAGGCGGCGCTTGCACGGCTCTATGAGGCTGACGGCAGACGCGTTTCCGAAGAAATAGTAAACGGAATTTTTTCTCACTTCTGCGTCGGCAAATAATACAGTCAATAATTTATATCAGGAGAATAAGATGATAGTACAACTTGAAGAGGCAAAAACCAAACTTAACGGACTTATAACCGATACCAAGGAACTCAAAAGTGCGCTTAACGTCGATGAGCTTGCCGAACGTGCGGCGGAGCTTGAAAAGACGACCTGCGCCGAAGGCTTCTGGGACAGGGACGACACTCAGGCGGTGCTTACCGAGCTTAAAAACGCAAAAGATGTCGTTGATAAGTACAATGACCTTGAGAGCGGAGTCGAATCTCTTGCCGAAATGATAGAAATGGCGATAGAGGCTGACGACGAGAGCTTTACAGATGAGATTTTAACCGAGCTTAACAGACTTCAGAAAAGCTATGACGAGCAGAGAATCCGCGCACTTCTTTCGGGTGAATTCGATAAGAACAACGCAATACTTTCCATACACCCCGGTGCCGGCGGAACCGAGGCACAGGACTGGGCGGAAATGCTTTACCGTATGTACTGCCGCTGGGCTGAAAAGCACGGATTTAAAGTGAAGCTGCTTGACTATCTCGACGGCGACGAGGCCGGAATCAAGAGCGCGACTATACTCATATCCGGCGAGTTTGCATACGGATATCTCAGAAGCGAGGTCGGAGTTCACAGACTTGTGCGCGTATCTCCGTTTGACGCGTCGGGCAGACGCCACACATCTTTCGCGTCCGTCGAGGTAATGCCGGAATTTGACGACAATATGGATATCGAGATCCGCGACGAGGATATAGAAATGGAAACCCACCGTGCAAGCGGTGCCGGCGGTCAGCATATCAATAAGACCGACTCCGCCGTTCGTATAACGCATAAGCCTACCGGTATCGTTGTCGGCTGCCAGACCGAAAGAAGCCAGCTTCAGAACAGAGAAACCTGTATGAAGATGTTAAAATCCAAGCTTATGGAAATAAAGCAGCGCGAAAAGCTTGATAAAATAGAGGACATCAAGGGCGAAAAGCTCAATATCGAGTGGGGTTCGCAGATACGTTCCTATGTTTTCATGCCTTATACGCTTGTAAAAGATACCCGTACCGGCTGCGAAACAGGTAATATAGCCGCCGTAATGGACGGAGATCTCGACGATTTCATCACCGCATTCCTTAAAGCTAAGGGAAATTATAACAAAGAGTAAATTTTACGTTTTGTTAACATGTTTTTGGAATTGGGTGTTGCAATTCCGTACTTCGTATGGTATAATATACACGTTGCGTTATGGTTAACAGCCGTAACAATCAAAAAATATGGACAGTCCTCTGCAATAAGCTGCGCATGAATGTCCGCAAATACAAGGAGGAAAACCCAATGAGCAAGAACATTGCTATCGAGGCTTTTACAAACGAGCAGCTCAAGACCGAAGTGCCTTCGTTCAACGTCGGCGACACTGTCAGAGTACACAACAGAATCAAAGAAGGTCAGCGCGAAAGAATTCAGCTTTTTGAAGGAACGGTTATCGCAAAGCGTAACGGCGGCATTTCCGAAACCTTTACCGTAAGACGTGTAGCATACGGCTGCGGCGTTGAAAAGACTTTCCCGATCCACTCTCCCAACGTAGCAAAGGTTGAGGTAATCAGAGTTGGTAAGGTAAGACGTGCAAAGCTCTTCTATCTGCGCGACAGAGTTGGTAAGGCTGCAAAGGTCAAGGAAAACATCTGATTTTTCTAAAGAAAATCGGAGCTTTATCGTTGTTTTATATACGGCGATGTAAGACAGACACAGTAAAGGGAAGCCGTAACAGGTTTCCCTTTTGTGCATTTTTTACGGAGGGTATGCAATGGAAGAGAATAAGGACGTAAGAGTAAAACCCGGTATCGCACAGGAACTCTACGATTGGGTGGAAACGTTTTGTGTGGCACTCACGGCAGTTGTGCTTGTGTTTACGTTTGTTTGCAGATTCGTAACCGTTGACGGAAACTCTATGATAGAAACTCTGCACGATAAAGACAGACTGATTATCTCTGACCTGTTCTATACACCAAAAACAGGGGATATAGTTGTCGTTCAGGATACAAAGGAACCTGCGTTCAAAGGGCCGATTATAAAAAGAGTTATCGCGTCTGCCGGCGAAACCGTGGATATTGATTTCGATAACTGGAAAGTTACCGTCACCGATGTAAACGGTAATTCCCGCGTGCTTGATGAGTCTTATGTTAATTTCGTGGACGGCGAGCCTATGGCTAATCCTAAAGATATGGCTGTATATTATCCGCATGCCGTTACCGAATATCCTCATACCGTCGCTGAAAACTGCGTTTTCGTTATGGGTGATAACCGCAATAACTCTCTCGATAGCAGATACGTCGGCGATGTTGACCGCAGAATGGTTCTCGGTAAGGCTTATCTCAGAATTTTCCCCTTTACCAAAGCAGGTCTCTTAAAATAAGAGCACGAAGGAGAACGCGCTTTCTTGAAAGAAAGTTTTACACTCTAAAGAGTGTAAACAAAGAACTTTCGTAGCCCTTAAATAAAAATAAAGCTGTTGGCAACTCTGTGCCGCCGGCTTGTGCCGTTCGCAGTCAAACAGCAGGACTGCGAACTCA
>URVJ01000038.1 GCA_900551295.1 uncultured Eubacteriales bacterium
GGTTGCGCATGGCAGTGAATTACCTTTTTCCGCTCAAATCAAGCAACAATCCGCCCGGCATAAAGTATCTTTCCCACTTTTCGATTCCGAAAAGTGGGCGTACAAAGTTGCACTTTGAAGAATATAACCCGTTTCATCACCGAGTAAGAAAAATAGTCCTTAAAATAGGTAAAAATCGCCCTGTGCAAAGGAATAAACCTCGGCACAGGGTAATACTGCTTTAAAATATACTTACTTCTTTATGATTCTGACCTTGTCGCCGTTTTTGAGTCCGCAGGCATTTGCGTCGTCGGTGTCAATGTGCATTTCAACGTTGAAGTCGTCGCGCACTCTTACCTGTACGTCAAAGAACTTTGTGGGCTTTATGCTGTCGATCATGACGTCAACATAATCTCCGTCCTTGATGCCGTGTTCTGCGGCATATGCGGGAGTCAGATGAATGTGACGGTTTGCGATTATTACGCCTTCCTCAAGATATACGACACCTTTCGGACCGATAATTACACACTTTTCGCTGCCCTTTATGTCACCGGACGGACGCACGGGAGGACTTACCTTGAGAACAAACGTGTCTGTTCTTGAAATCTCAACCTGGGTGTTCTTTCTTACGGGACCGAGAACACGGACGTTTTCAATGCTTTTCATTGACGGACCGACAATGGTTACGGTCTGCTCGGAAGCAAATTCTCTGCCCATGAGAGTCTTTTTCTTGGTAAGCTCAAAGCTTTTTCCGAAAAGAATGTCAAGATGCTCTCTCGAAAGATGTATATGCCTTGCCGAAATGCCGACTTTGATGCCGTCGCTGTCGTTTTGCTGTATCTGCTCGATCGCTTTCTTTACAGCATCGGCGATAATTTTTTCATCATACATGGTTTTTACCTCTCAAAACTGTTTTTAGTTCTGCGGATCCTGCTGCATATCAAAGAATTTGAGCAATTCGGGGTGCGGATTCGGGATAACTTCGCTGCCGTAGACCGTGCCGAGAGGAGCTGCCGCGGCTTTTCCTTTTTCAAGCGCGCTCTTTACGGCGTCTACCTTTCCTGCGATTATTACCGTAACAAGACGTCCGCCGAGACGCTTTTCGGTGTGTACAAGACGCACGTTTGCCGTCTTTAACATCTCGTCAAGTCCCTCTATCGCCGCAACAAGTCCCTGAACCTCAAGCAGCGCTATTGCGTTGTCGCCGTGTATTTCGGGGCAGGTGTCCATGCCGCGGAAACTCTTTGGCAGCTTATTGTTGAACTTGTCTCTGTTTATGTCGATGAGATACGCCATTTTGTCAACGTTCTCGCCGGGATTTGGGATAATGTGAGAGACAATGTAGTGCCCCTTGCTCTGAGCATAATTTTTTGCCGCCTCGACAGACGCCTTGACGTCAGCAACATCGCCCTCGATCTTTGCCCCCATTATAAGCGGAACGGGAAAACCGGGTGCAAAGGGACGGTTTCTGTCAAAGGCAATTATTTTAACGTTGCCGGTCTTTGCCATTAAATCTGCCGCGCATACAGCCGTTGTAAAGCTGTAAACCTCGACCATTCCGAATGCTTTCATAAATATTACGAATTACCTTTCAAATTATACGCTTTTGCTTACACGCGCATTATACAATGTGAAGTCCGTCGACAAGCACGCATCTTCTCTGGCGTGTAAAGGAGTGAGCCGCCGTAAGACCTTCTCCGGTAGGACCTGCAATGGTAAAGGTTGTATAGCCTTCGCCGCCTGCGCCGATACCTGCATAGCTCGGAGCGTTCTTTACGAATATGGTTGTCTCGACCGCCTTTGCAAAGCGTGTGAGATGATCTATGTTCTTTGAATGAATGTGCGCGGAATGTCTGTTGCCGTGTTCAGCCTTGACCGCCATGTTTATAGCCTCGTCAATGTTTGAAACTCTTACGATTCCGAGTACCGGCATCATCATTTCGACCTGAACGAACGGGTGCATTTCGGGAACTTCGCAGATAACAAGTCTTGCGTCGGACTCTATTCCGAGAACCTTTAAGAACTTGGACGCGTCTCTGCCTACCCAGTCTTTGTTTATGCAGTACTTGCCGTCTTTTTCTTTAAGACAGGTTTTTACGAGAGTGTCTATCTGATCGCCCTTTATGAGATATGCGCCGTTTTTCTGCATATTTCTTATAAGCTCGTCGGCAACGTTATCGAATACGAAACATTCCTTTTCGGCAATGCAGGGGAGGTTGTTGTCAAACGACGCGCCCGAAACTATATCGCGTGCAGCCTTTTCGATGTCCGCAGTGTCGTCAACGATTACGGGAGGATTGCCCGCACCTGCGCCGATTGCCTTTTTGCCTGACGAAAGCAGAGCCTTTACAACGCCGGGACCGCCTGTTGCGACAAGCATTCTTACGATAGGCGACGCCATCATTTCGTCGGAGGATTCCTTTGTCGGGTGTTCAACCGTAACGACAAGGTTTTCCGGACCGCCTGCTTCGAGAATGGCTCTGTTTACAAGGTCAACCGCATAGTTTGCGGTGCGGCAGGCATGAGGGTGAGGATTGAAAACAACGCCGTTTCCTCCGGCTATCATGCCGATGGAGTTGCATATAACGGTCTCACTGGGGTTGGTTGAGGGCGTAATGCTTCCTATAACGCCGTAGGGCGCCATTTCGATAAGCGTAAGTCCGTCGTCTCCGGTGAGAGCCGTGGGGTGAAGATCCTCTGTACCGGGAGTCTTGTTTGCAACAAGCTGATGCTTGATTATCTTGTCTGAAACTCTGCCCATTCCGGTTTCTTCAACGCCGAGCTTTGCCATGTTTTCGGCTTCGGCAAGCGTAAGCTCGCGTATCTTTGAAATCATCTTTTCGCGCTGAGCAACGCTGTAACTTCTGTACTGCTTATAGGCTTTGTCGACAGCTGCGAGAGCCTCTGTCATTGTCGGGAAAACGCCCTTTAAGTGCGAAGGCTTGTCCGCCATGGACTTGACCACGCTTGCGACAATTTCGCTTACATATCTTTCGTCGAGCATTTTTATAATCTCCTTATGTAAAGTGTTTTATTACCGTTTATAATCCGCGTTGCAATAGTCCGTTCCTATAAATCCGACCTGTCTGAAGTCGTCGTAATTGTGTCTTATGATATAATCAATATAGGAAGCGATTATTTTCGCGGTGAAAATATATCCCATCGGGTTCATATGACCGCCGAGATAAAATCTGTCCTTGAATTCGTCGTCATATACGGGCGCGTATTTGCGCAGATCGACAACGTATGTGTATTCAAAGAGCTTTGAGAACTCATACAGCAGCTCTCTGTGGCGGTCTTCATACACCTCGCGTTCGGCTCTTCTGCATGAATGGGGAAGCGTGACAAGAAAAATTCTGGCTTTCGGCTGTATTTCGCGTATTTTCTGAATTATCATCGCGTAATATCCGGCAAATGTCGGTTTGTTTTTTCTCCGGTCGCCGATATTTACGTCGTCTGTGCCGCCGAGCTGTTCTTTGTTTGCCATTGCGCGTATAATGTCGTTTACGCCGAGCGCTATTATATATGCCTGACAGGCTTTTTCCTTATCCCAGAGACCGTTCATTTTGGCAAAAGCGTCGCAATATTCTTGCGCCGTCATGCCGCCTCTCGAAAAGTTATACACCGTGTTTCCAGCGGCTCTTGCGATATACTGTCCCCAGGAATACTCAAACATATCGTGGTAGCTTTTTTGACCGTCCGCGGTTTTTCCTTCAAATTCTCCCGACGAGAGACTGTCGCCTATGCAGGCAATTTTTCTGAAGATTGCGCACATTCCGCCGTCGTTTACTATACGGTCAAGCGGCTGTTCGTCTTTATTATCCCAAAACTGCGTAAGATCCATATGCGCCTCCGTACCGTAACAGAAAACCCGATATATGCACAAACCGGGCAGCTCCGTCTTTGATTTTTGCGGTTCTGTCCTCAGATGTTATTTTATGTGGAATCTGTATGTTTGATTATGTTGTTTTAAATGCTGATTGTCAAGCAAATGACGAAACAAACCAACATCACTCAACAACATAATACATTATAGCATGAAAAAGTGTATAAGTCTATAAGCATTTTAGACAAAATTGGCATTACATTTTCGGCGTTTTTTACATCATGTAAAAACAAAAGGCAAAAAAATGCGTCAGACAGGTTGGTTTTCACCGGGATTTTTGTTCGTATTTTCCGCAGAGGAAACAAAAACATCTTTATTATCATAGTCCTCCGTCCACATTTTAAGTTCGTGATTGTTTTCGAGAGCCGCGGACGGAGAGAAACCGTAGTATTTCTTGAACATTTTGGAAAAATTGTAGGCGTCGGAATATCCGCACATTGTCGCGGTGCGGTTGACGGGGTAGCCTGCGCGCAGGTAGTTGTATGCTGCCTCAAGGCGTGTTTTTACTATATAATTTACTATTGTAATGCCGAACTCCTTTTTGAAAAGGCGAAGCAGGTATCTGCGGTCGATGTTGAAGGACGCCGCAATCTGTTCAACGCTTATGTCGTCGGTAAAATGCATTTTTATGTAGTCTTTTGTACGCAGAGCGTATCCGGGCATACTGTTTTGATCGACGGGGAGCAGTATTTCAAACAAATCGAGCAGCATTTTGAGATAGTATTCGGGATTGAGAATGTTCTCGTCGACGGCTTTGGCTGTCTGCTCAAATATTTTGGTGTCGGGAAGTGTTATTACCGGCTTTATTTTAGCAATCTTCTCGCATATTGCTCCCGAAAACGCAATCCATGAGTAGTTCCACGGATCCTCGCCGTCGGCTTGGTAAAATGTCATCTGCTCGGGATTGATTATGAATGCCTGACCGCGGGATATGCGGTATGTGCCGGAGTCGTTCCTGAAAATGCCTTTTCCGGAAAGACAGCAGTGTATTATGCAGTGGTTTCGTATCGCAGGCCCGTAATAGTGGTGCGGTACACACTGGCAATGCCCCGCAAACAGCGGGCGTATATCGCTGTATTTCATTATTCCCGGATTGAAATTCTTCTGCGGCAACAAAAACACCTGCTTTATTCTGGATTTCGGTTACATTTTACCATGCTCTTTTCTAAATTGCAACATCTTTTTCTTAAATCCTGTAAAAAAATCACATGACGGAAGTACGAGGTGACGCGCATGAATACGCAAGAATTCGCAGGAATACGCGGAAATACGCGGAAATACGCGCTTTCTTTTTAAAAAGAAAGCTGCAAAGAAAACAACAGCCCCTAAATTAGAAAAAGACTACGGGATATTCCGTGCCGCCAGCTTATACCGTCAGCCACCAAAAGGCAGGCGGCTGACTTAAATCTGAGCAGGTGCGTGAGCAAGCTATGGAAATTAAGAAATAAAGGGTAATAAAAAAGATAACTCTGTGTGTTGTATAAAACTTTG
>URVJ01000039.1 GCA_900551295.1 uncultured Eubacteriales bacterium
CGCTCTTTAGAGTGCAACTTTTTCGCCGTCGAAAAGTTGGAGAATAGAGTTGCACTTTGAAGAAAGTAACATGTTTCCACCCAAACCAAGCATGACTCAGCCAAGCGCTAAAGCAGTAAAATATCAAATCCGCCAAAACCGCATAAAAAATTTTCTTCTTTTTTGTAATATTTGTTTGACAAATTAAAATATGTATGTTATAATTGCATTAAATTAAATTGAAAAACCGGAGGTTAAAAAAACATGAAAAAAATACTTTCAGTAATTCTCGCGTCTGTTCTTCTCTGCGCTGCTGCGGCAGTTGTGTGCAGTGCGGAGGATACACAAAACTGGACCGTCGGTAACGGATATAATATCGTTGTACCGACAGATGAGGAAAACGGGAAAATGGAGGTTGAAAAGAACTCTCCCGTAACCGTTACCGAAAATGCAGACGGCACCGTAAAGGTAAGCCACGGCGGATATTATCAGGACGGCGAAAACTGGGGCGGCGTAGCTTCAAAGAAAACATATACCGTTGACGGACTTTCTGTTACCGTTAAGTTTGATAAAGTCCCCGAAGTTGCAGACGGAACAGACTGCTGGGCATATATCGGTGTGCTTGAAAAGCCGCAGATGTTCAAGGTAGGTAAGGTTCCCGAAAATAGAGGCTTTATGAACCTTATAAGATTTTCCAAAGACAGTTGGGAATTCTATAATGGCATAAAGGATTTCAGCATGCTCGGCTCGGCACAGGTCAACGGAGCGTTCGCACTCAAGAGCGGAGATGTTGTTACCGTAACATTTAATAAGACCGAATCCGGACGTTATGTGATGACTCTTGATAATAACGGTAAGAAGGTTACACACGAAACAGAAGTGCCTCTTGAATCCGCATTTGCAGACGGCAAAGCCCATGTAGTAGTCAGCGCATCTTGCATCGGCTCGGCTGCCGGCGCTTTTGAGTATACCATAACAAACATAAAGGACGGCGAGGCAAAGGATCATCTTGCAAAGTACAGAACAAACGATCCCGAACCCGGCGCAATCAAAGTCTATGTTGACGGCGAAAGACTTTCATTCGATCAGCCGCCCGTTATACTTGAGGGCAGAACTCTTGTACCGCTCAGAGCGATATTTGAGGCTCTCGGTGCGTTTGTTGAATGGGACGACGCAACCAAGACCGTAACCGCAGTGCTTGATAACGATCTTGTAAAGCTCACGATCGGTTCCAAAGAACTTTATAAGAACGACGAGGTTGTTGCGGAGCTTGATGTTCCGGCACAGATAGTCGGCGGAAGAACTCTCGTGCCCGCAAGAGCGGTTGCCGAGGCTTACAACGCTGTTGTTCAGTGGGTTCAGGAAACAAAATCCGTTGTAATCTTTAAGTAATAAAGATATGATAATAAAATTTGAGCCGTCGGATAAAACCGGCGGCTTGTTTTATGCTGTTAATTTGTGCTTTCGGAAAACTTTCGTTTTTGGAACGCAGCGTTTCTGCTCGTACTGAACCCCTGGCATACCGGGAGCATATTGCAGAAGGTGCAGGCGTTGAGGTTTTTGTCAATATAAGGCTCGGCTTTTTTTCCGCCGGAGTATATTTCCGACGCGAGAACCGACGCCGTGTGCGCTGCGAAATTGAGCAGTTCTCCGAGTTTTTCCGAGGACATTACGGGCTGTTTTTCGGCAAGTGCGCCGTCCTTGAATTTAACGGGAATAAAACGTGCGCTGCCCGTCTTGTCCATATCAAGAAGAATTTCCGCGTCGTCGGTAAACATACCGCTTGAATATGCGCGCGCTTCAAGTTCGGATACGAGAAGTTCGTCGTCGTAACCCGAATTTTCCTTTGCATCGGGATCGTATACTCTCGAATACATTATCCCGGCAGGCACGGGATTTTCTCCTCCTATCGGATTTTTTGAATTGCATATTGAATACATATAAAGCAGCATTTGCAGATTAAATCCGGACAGTATGTCGTCGAGCTTGAACTGCTTGCGCCCGGTCTTGTAATCGACAATGCGTATATAGGTTTTTCCGTCTTTTTTTAATGTGTCAACCCTGTCTATCTGACCGTTTATGAAAAGCTTTACTCCGCCGCCGATGTCGATGGGTACGGGCTTTATGTCCGCCGAATCCGAGACGGGCACCTCGACGCCGGCAGTTTCAAATTCGCTTACCTTGCATTCTTCTGTGAGTGCGTCGGCAAGTGCAAAGAGCTGGCGCGACAGGCGCATATACGTGTATCTGAAACGCTTTGAAAGGTTTTCGGTGTTTCCGTACGTGATTTTTCCGAGATATTCCGAAAGCAGTTCTTTAATTATGCCGTGAGCCGTTTCGCTGTCCATAAGACTGCCGTCTTTTTTGCTTTTTGTGAGCATCGGCACAAACTGTTCGAGTATTTTGTGCATTACAGAACCCGCCTCGATCGCGTCAAGCTTTGCTTTCGGTTCGGGACGCAGACGCAGTGTGTATGTGCAGAAATGCGAAAACGGACACTGATTGTATGTTTCAAGCCGCGAATAGCTTGTGCTAATATTGCCGTCAAACAGCAGTTTTGTGCTGTCGGAATTCAGATTTTCGCTTTGAGTGCAGTCCGAGCCGAGAAACTTAAGACGGTTGGCAAATTCCTTTTTAGATGTAAGATATTTCGCCGCCGCACTCCTTTGCGGACCGTTTTTCATGGTGATATATTCCTCAAACAGCAGCTCGTCCGAACAGTAGGCGCCGCCGATGTCATCTTCGTCAAATGCTTTGATTCCGTTTCCGGTAAGCTTTGACGCGCTTTGACATATTACGGACGGAAACATTCTCTCTCCGCCGCTTGTCTGTTCCGAAAAGAGAATGTAAGTACGCTCCGACGCACTGCATACCGCACTGTAAGCTAAGAAAAGTTCGTCAAAGGCAAGTGTATCGCCGGTGTCGGGAAGCGTAAGACCGTATTTTGCAAGCAGCGGACGTTCTCTGTCGGAAATGAGTCCCGAAGAATGGCTGCCCGACGGGAATATGCCGTCGTTTGCGCCGAGAAGTATCATGTATCTGACGTTTGATGCTCTTACAAGCTCGGCAGGGGAGAACATTACGCAGTCCGCACGTTCGGGAATCTTTCCCGTGTCGCAGTCCTCTGCGCACAGCTTAAACATATTTAAAAACATTGCCGTATTTACGCATTTTTCTCCTGCGGTATTTACGATAATATCAAGGCATTTGCAGAGCAGATCGAGCTGAATACCGCCGCTTTTGTCGTCAAAGGAGGTTTTTCCGCTCTGCCTTTGTATGTCGCCGAGAAGATGCCACACCGCAAGAGCATAGTCCTTTACGGTTGACGCGTCTTTAAGCAGCAGCCTGAATCCGTCAAGACAGGTATAAACCGTGCGTTTTGCGCGGTTCACTGCGTCAAGCACGTTCTTATCCGCAGGCGCGTCGGCATATCCGAGAGGATTCATGTTCCAGTCCTCGTCGCAAAGCACCTGTCTTGTGCCTATGTCCCATGTTCTGACATAGGTTTCAAACATATCTGCGTCAATGTCCGAAACGCCGGAAAGTCCTGTCTTTACGTAGTTCAGAACCGCGTCGGGATTTATTGTATAAACGCAGTCGAATGCCGAGCACACGAGATAGTAAAGCGCGCTGTCGGTGAGTTTTTCTGGTTTGTCAAATCCGAAAGGAATACCGGCCTTTCTGAAAACCGCGTCTAGAATGCCGTCGTAGTCGGCGCAGGATCTTGCGCAGATACATATATCGGAATACTTCGCTCCGTTTCTCACAAGACCGCATACAACGGCGCACGCCGCTTTTGCCTCGGAATATATATCGCGGCAGGACAGTATTTCAAGTCCGTCTTTTTCGGTATTTGTGTTGTTTTCGGAAATATTTGCGGCGAGAGAGTCCGAAGAAAAACCGTCGCGGTAAAGCCGAAGTGCGCTGCCTTCGCGGTGTCTGAAATCTTCTTTAAGCTCAATATCGCAGATCTGTATATCGGCGCGTTCGGCAAGCTTTTGCAGACTTTGCGCGGCTTTTGAGCTTCGCGTGAATATTTCGTCGCGGCAGTCCTTTTCGCACGGCAGCGTGACGTAAACCTCGTCTGCGTCCTCGGCAATATACGAGATTATTTTGATTTCCTTTGCGGTAAAGCCGTAAAATCCGTCGAAAAACACGGCTTTGTCCGCAAAAAATGCGCTGTCCTGCAATTTTTCGCAGAGTTTATCGTAAATATCGCCGTAAGAACCGGTAATCTCGGCGTTCTGAGCTTCATATGCCGCGGAGATAAGGGCAATATCGGAAATTTTTGCGCGCATAGCCGCATATTCGGGAGAATCGGGCAGTTCCGACAGTGCTTTTTCAAGGTCTTTTGAGCACAAAGCCGACGCGCTGAGTTCGTTTACGGTTTCGAGAGCCTTTTTTACAAAGTCAGTATCATGCGCGCTTTGTTTATATTCTCCGAGAAAATCGCCTGCCGAGTCGAGCGCGCAGAGCATTGCAATTTTATCCGCGCCTTTTTCGAGATGTTTTGCCGCAAGTCCGCCGGTCTGTCTGAAAACGCGGTTACACAGTCTTTTGAAGTTAATTACCTCGACAAAGCTATTTGATTCATTGCCGAGTTTTTTTATTATTTCGGTTTCGGTTTTTACTGCGGACTGTTCGGGCACGACAAAAAATGCATGGCGCTTATTTACGATACATTCCGCTGCTTTTTCAAATATATACTTGCTTTTTCCGCTTCCGCTTCTGCCGAACACACGGTACAACACGTCTTTTTACCTCCGCGCAGGGTTTTAAATGATTTTATTTTTATTTTCCTTTTACTATATTTTACTATATTTTTCATATTTGCGCAAGTGCAAGTAACTTTTATGTTTGGGTGGTTTTAGATTGTTTTGGGCGGAAACGGGTTACTTTTTTCAAAGTGCAACTTTATATGCCCACTTTTCGGGTTCGAAAAGTGGAAAGATACTTTGTGTTTGGCTGGTTGTTGCTTAGTTTTGGCGGAAAAGACAATTCACTGCCATGTGCAGCTCTATTCT
>URVJ01000040.1 GCA_900551295.1 uncultured Eubacteriales bacterium
TTTTTACTAAACATAAAAGTAGAATTTGAACCAAGTTTCTTGCCGATAGGCAAGCTGGGCAGAAAGTCGAGTCCTGTTGACTGCGTAATAACGCGTAAAAGTTGCACATTTGAGCCTAAAACAAAGTTTGCGCAGACCGCAGCGTGACGTGGAATAAGAGTTGAACCGTGTCAACCAAAACATTTACTTAGATACTAACCCCATCGAGCAGTGCGGAGCATCTGCGAGCGAAGATAGAAGATTTCGGAGGTGATGGAAATCTTTACCGACGATAGTTTGACGTGTGGATAGAAAGCCGCGCTTTCGCTGCGGCGCTTGAGCGGCGAAAATCTTTTGTCATTTATCCTCGCAGGGGACTTTTTCGATTCCGAAAAGTGGGTGTATAAGGTTGCACATGTAAGAGGATAACCCGTTCCCACCCAAACCAAGCAACACTCATTCCCAACAAAAATGCCCCAAATCACATAAAACCCAACACAAATACAGCAAAAACCAACATAAATTAACATTTTCCTATTGACAAACCGGACTTGCTATAATATAATTAACTGTGAATAATAAGGTAGATGGGAATAGTCTGCCCGATTTGAACTATGAGGTGATTTTCGTTGATGGGTAAGGACTTTGAAATAGAAAAATCCGATAGAATAGAACGCCTGAAAGCGAACCTGTTTAAGCAGATGCCGCAGGTAGAGGCGGACAGAGCCGTGCTGCTCACTCAGTCTTATATGCAGACAGAGGGTGAGCCGATCGTCACGCGCCGCGCAAAGGCTTTTAAAAATATACTCGAATATCTTCCCGTAACAATACGCGATGAAGAACTTATTGTCGGTTCAAATACAAAACGTCCGAGAAGCTGTCAGGTTTTCCCGGAGTTTTCGTTCGATTGGCTTGAGAGCGAATTCGATACCATGGAGCATAGGAGCGCCGATCCGTTCTATATTTCGGACGAAACCAAAAAAGTTCTCCATGAAGTATATAAATATTGGAAGGGAAAAACCACAAGCGAGCTTGCGACAAGCTACCTTGCGCCCGAAACCAAAACCGCAATGGAGCATAATATCTTTACTCCCGGAAATTACTTCTATAACGGCGTAGGTCATGTAACCGTAAAGTACGATAAGGTGCTCTCGGTCGGATATAAAGGAATACTTGAAGAAATACGAGCCGAAAAGGCAAAGCAGAATGTCGGCGACGCGGATTTCAATACAAAGCGCGCCTTTCTCGACGCTGCCGAGATGAGCTGCGAGGCGGTTATTACATACGCAAGAAGATATGCAAGACTTGCACTCGAAATGCTTGAAAAAGAAACAGACGAAAACAGAAAGCGCGAGCTTGCAATAATTGCAAGAAACTGTTCGAGAGTGCCCGAAAACGGCGCGTCGAATTTCTATGAGGCTTGTCAGTCGTTCTGGTTCGTACAGATGCTGCTGCAGGTTGAGTCAAGCGGACATTCCATATCTCCCGGAAGATTCGATCAGTATATGTATCCTTATTATAAGAAGGATATTGAAAGCGGCGAGATAACAAAGGAATTTGCACAGGAACTGCTTGACTGTATTTGGGTAAAACTCAACGATCTTAATAAAATTAGAGATGCCGCAAGCGCAGAGGGATTTGCCGGATACAGCCTGTTCCAGAACCTTATTGCGGGCGGTCAGAATATCTACGGCGAGGACGCCACAAACGACCTCTCGTATATGTGCCTTGAGGCGACGCTGCACGTAATGCTCCCGGCACCGTCAATGTCGGTAAGAGTATGGAATAAATCTCCGCATGATTTTCTTATCAAAGCCGCAAAGGTAACGCGCACCGGTGTCGGACTTCCCGCGTACTATAACGACGAGGTAATAATTCCGTCGCTGCTTTCGAGAGGACTTACGATTGAGGACGCGAGAGATTACGGAATTATCGGCTGCGTAGAACCGCAGAAAGCAGGTAAAACATGGGGCTGGCATGACGCCGCGTTCTTCAATATGTGCCGTGTGCTTGAACTTACTTTCTCAAACGGCAGAGATACCGACGGAACACAGGTCGGCATTGCGTCGGGCGATATAGATACTTTCAAGACTTTTGACGATTTCTTTGAGGCTTATAAAAAGCAGATGAAATACTGCATAAGCCTGCTTGTAAATGCTGATAACGCGATCGACGTCGCTCATGCGGAAAGATGTCCGCTGCCGTATCTTGCGTCAATGGTTGACGACTGCATTAAGCGCGGAAAAACTCCGGAACAGGGCGGCGCGATATATAACTTTACGGGTCCTCAGGGATTTGGTATCGCAAACGTTGCGGACTCTATGTTTGCAATCAGAACGCTTGTGTTTGAGCAAAAGAAGTATACGCTTCATGAGATAAAGGACGCGCTTGATAACAATTTCGGACTTGACGGCGGAGAAAATGCGCAGAAGTATGCCGCGATAAGAGAGGATATACTTTCTCTCGACAAGTACGGCAACGATGACGATAATGTCGATATGCTTGCAAGAAGAGCCGCTTATACATATACAAAGCAGATACAGGACTTTAAAAATCCGCGCGGAGGACAGTTCCAGGCAGGACTTTATCCGGTTTCGGCAAACGTGCCTCTCGGTGCGCAGACCGGAGCCACTCCCGACGGAAGATACGCTCACAAACCGGTTGCGGACGGCGTTTCTCCCTCAGCAGGATTTGATACGCACGGCCCTACCGCGTCGGCGAACTCCGTTGCAAAGCTTGACCACGGAATAGCCTCAAACGGAACGCTGTTCAACATGAAATTTCACCCGTCGGCGCTTGAAGGCGACAGCGGACTTGAAAGCTTTGTAGCTCTTGTAAGAGGATACTTCGATCAGAAGGGCAGCCATATGCAGTTCAATGTCGTAAGCCGCGAAACACTCCGCGACGCACAGAAAAATCCCGATAAGTACAGAAGCCTTGTCGTAAGAGTTGCCGGATACAGCGCACTGTTCACAACGCTTTCAAAGTCACTTCAGGACGATATTATAAACAGAACGGAACAGCGCGGATTTTAAATTTTTCGCAAAGTTATCCGAAAGAGGAAATTAATAAGGTATGGAAAACAACAATCTTTCCGTAAAGGGAAGAATCTTTGACATACAAAAATTCTCGACCCATGACGGACCGGGAATCAGAACGATAGTCTTTTTCAAGGGCTGCCGTCTTCGCTGCCGCTGGTGCTGCAATCCCGAATCTCAAAAGTACGAGATTGAGAACATGACGCAGAACGGCAAGACCAAGGTCATAGGAAAAGACGTGACGGTAGCCGAGGTGCTGTCCGAAGTGCAAAAGGATATGCCCTATTACCGCAGGAGCGGCGGAGGACTTACGCTTTCAGGCGGAGAGGCAATGTGCCAGCCTGAGTTCGGAGTTGCGCTGCTTAAAGCTGCGCATGGCATAGGAATAAACACCTGTATCGAAACTACCGGATTTGCGCCGAGCGAGGTTGTGGACGAGTATGTTAAGAACCTTGACTATGTGCTTATGGATATAAAGCACATGAACAGCGCAAAGCATAAGGAATTTACAACGCAGCCGAATGATCTTATACTTGAAAACGCCGTGAGAATAGCGCACAGCGCAAAGAGCCTGACAATACGCGTTCCGGTAATTCCGGGATTCAATGATACGACGTCGGAAATTCTCGATATTGCACATTTTGCAAAGTCGCTCGGCAGCGTCTCGCAGATACATCTGCTGCCGTATCATAAGTTGGGATATGATAAATATGTCGGACTCGGCAGAAATTACGGCATGGGCGACGCGAAAACTCCCGATAAGGAGTATATGAAAGAACTTGCTTTCGCAGCGCAGTCAACGGGACTCAGAGTTGTTATCGGAGGTTAGTATGAATTATAATAATGAAGATGTTTATGAAAACAAGCAGCGTATTATACAGGAGCTTGTCCCCGGTAAACAGATCACGCTTGCTCATATAATCGCAAACCCCGACGATATTCTCTATAAGAAACTCGGACTTGATCCCGCTGTCGATTATTCGGAAAATCATTGCGCTATCGGTCTTGTTACTATGTCGCCGGCTGAATATGCAATCATCGGCGCCGATCTCGCTCTTAAAAAGTCCGCAGCTAAACTCGGTTTCGTCGACAGATTCGCCGGTACTCTTATTATTACCGGTACCGTCAGTGAAGTTCAGGCTTCCCTTGAAGCCGTTACCTCTTACGCTCAGAATTCCCTCGGCTTTAAAGTCTGCCATATTACCAGAACTTAGTTACATTCTCGCCGAACGGGGTACGGGGGAACGCGCTTTCTTTTTAAAAAGAAAGCTGCAAAGAAAACGGTAGCCCCTAAATAAGAAAAAAGTCAGGGGATATTTTCTGCCGCCGGCCTGTGCCGTTCGCAGTCGAACAGCAGGACTGCGAACTAAGATGTATGCAGGTG
>URVJ01000041.1 GCA_900551295.1 uncultured Eubacteriales bacterium
TTTATCCTCGCAGAGGACTTTTTCGATTCCGAAAAGTGAGAGAATAGAGTTGCAATTGGCAGTGAATTATCTTTTTTAGCCAAAAACAGGCAAAAATCACTTCAAAAAGGAAAAAATAAATATGCAAAAACGTATCTGCGTCCTCGGCTCAACCGGCTCGATAGGCACGCAAACACTTGATGTCGCAAAACATCTTGACTTGAAAATTATAGGACTTTCCGTAAATTCAAATATAGATGTCCTCGAAAAACAAGTAAAAGATTTCGATGTAAAAATCTGCGCCGTTGCCGATGAAAAACAGGCGGAAATTCTTAAAAAAAATACCGCCGGAACAGGACTTAAAGTACTTTCCGGTAAAAATGCCGCAAAAGAACTCGCACAGTGCTGTGACTGTAATACCGTCGTTAACGCAATAATCGGCTTTGCCGGACTTGAACCGACGCTCGCGGCTCTCGAAAGCGGAAAAAACGTCGCTATCGCAAATAAGGAAACGCTTGTTTCGGCAGGCGAACTTGTTATGAATACCGCACGTAAAAACCGCGTCGAAATAATGCCGATAGATAGTGAACACTGCGCGCTTCATCAGTGCCTGAGAGCAGGTAAACATTCCGAAGTCAAAAGACTTATCGTCACAGGCTCGGGCGGTCCGTTTTTCGGATATACAAAGGAAAAACTTAAAACCGTCACTAAGGAACAGGCGCTTAAACACCCTAACTGGAGTATGGGTAAGGGTATTACGGTTTATAGCTCAACTCTTGTCAATAAGGGACTTGAAATGATAGAGGCAATGCGCCTTTATGATATCCCTATGGAAAAAATCGACGTAATTATACATAGAGAAAGTATAGTTCATTCGCTTGTCGAATTCTGCGACGGCTCGATGCTTGCACAGCTTGCAAAACCCGATATGCGGCTTTGTATTCAGTACGCGCTGACATATCCCGACAGAATTGAAGGACTTACCGATAGCCTTGACCTTGCAAAAGTGTCAAAACTTACGTTCTATGATGTGGATAATGAGGTTTTCCCGTCGGTAGAGCTTGCAAGACGCGCGGTAAAATACGGCGGAACGTCAACCTGCGTGTATAACGCCGCAAATGAACAGTGCGTAGATCTGTTTCTGGCGGATAAAATAGGATATACGGATATTTTTGATATAATGGATAACTGCGTCGAAAATATACGTAACCCAAAAACCGACCTTGAAAATATAATAAATGACGATAAACGCGCAAGAGAACTTGTAAATAAGCTGTCAAAAAAAGCATAGACGAAAAGAGGACTTTTATGAAAAAGTATAAGGGCGTCGTGTTCGATATGGACGGAACTCTGCTCGATACACTCGAAGATATGCAGTATTCCGTAAATATAGCAATGAAAGAATACGGCTTTGAGCTGCATACGCTTGAAGATATAAGACATTTTATCAATAACGGCGCACACAGACTTATCGAACTTTGCCTGCCCGAAGATAAACGCGACGAAAAGACCGTGACCGAGGTACTCGGCAGATACCTTGAAATATACGCAAAGGACGTCTGCATAAAGACTCACCCGTATGACGGTATTGAAGAGCTTATGAAGAAACTGCATGACGAGGGATATAAGCTTGCAGTCGTGTCGAATAAGCCGGACGCGTGCGCAAAGCTGCTGTCGGATAAATTTTTCGGCGATACCGTAATTTATACGTCGGGATCGGGTATAGGACTTCCGACAAAGCCGGATAAAGAGTGCGTCGCAAGAGCCGCAAAGTTTATGGGACTTGATAAAGAGGAGCTTATATTTGTCGGCGATTCCTGCGTAGACGTGCTTACGGCTCATAACGGCGGACTTGAGTGCGTCGGAGTAACATGGGGATTTCACGGCGCAAACGGTTTCGGAGAAGATGCGCCGGATTATACCGTAGGAAATGCAAATGAGCTTTATAAGATTATAACCGCAGAAAAATAACCGCGGTATAATAAAAATCAAAAAATCAAAAGAAAAAACAGGAGAGTATGGAAATGGAGAAATTTTACAGACATAATAACCTTAAACTTCACTTTTCGGGAGAAAACGGAAGCGCATTCGGCATGAAAAGACTTGAAACCGCCGATATGGAAAACGATAACCGCGCGGCAGAACCAAAAGCGCCGTTTATTCTCAGAACGGATAACGTCAATGTCAATATGGAGGGCTGCGCAAGCATAGTTCCGGGTACGGAAAAGCTTGTAAACAGCAGCGAGGATAAGGACGGAGTTACGCTCGTGTATGAAAAGGGCGGACTTGAAATAACCGTAGTGCTTAAATACACGGACGGTGCTGACGTTGTAAGACAGACCGTTACCGTAAAGAATAAGTCGGATAAGACTCAGAAACTCACTCATGTTTCAAGTGCGCTCATAAACGGACTTTGCACCGGAGGTCTGCTTAAAATTCATGATAAGAGAAAGGTCAAGGTTCATTACTGCCGGTCGCATTGGCAGGGAGAGGCTCAGTGGAGAACTTCAAACCTTGTCGATCTCGGAATTTATCATAAGACCGCGCACGCATGGGATACAATGGGATTCCGCATAAGCTCGACAGGTTCATGGAGCACGGGAAGATATTATCCTCTTGTAATGCTTGAGGACGCGGAATGCGGCAAGATCTGGTATATGGAGCTTGAGGGCGCATATGACTGGACAATAGAAGTCGGAAATGAAAACGGAAAAGACGGCGGTATGCTGTTTATGGAGGCAAACTGCGCAGATCAGAATCAGAACGGCTTTGTTTACGATCTTAAACCCGGAGAGAGCTATACCGCGCCGTCCTGCGTTTACGGCTGTACGACCGGCGGCTTTGACGAGGCTGTAAGAGAACTGCTCAAATATAAGAGAGCGACGACAAAGGGACATTGGGACGCAGAAACTCCCGCTTGTTTCAATGACTATATGGACTGTACCTGGGGACATCCCAGCCGCGAAAAGCTTGTTCCGCTCATAGACGCCGCGTCAAAAGCCGGCTGTGATGTTTTCTGTATGGACGCAGGCTGGTACATAGGCTCAAACGGTCTTTGGCAGATAGATAACAGTAAATACGGCGAAGGCGGACTTGCCGGAATTATAGATTATATCAAGCAGAAAAAAATGATACCCGGAATATGGCTTGAAATTGAGTCTATAACCAAAGGAACGCCGCTTTATCAAAAGGATCTGCTGCTTTGCAGAAACGGCGAGATAGTAAATCCCGACAGAGCAAATGCGGACTTTACGAGAAAACAGGTGCGCGACTATATCATGGGCGTGTTCGATATGCTCTACGGTATGGGTATACGCTTTGTAAAGAACGATTATAATATGTCCGTAATGTTGGGTTCCGACAATGACGGCAATTGCCCGGCAGAGGGACTGCGCAAGACGACCGACGCGTTCTATTCGTTTATAGACGAAGTTAAGGCAAAGTATCCGGATCTCAAAATCGAAAACTGCGGCAGCGGAGCTATGAGATGCGATAACGGTACGCTTTCGCACTTTGAACTTCAGAGCACAAGCGACCAGGAATTTTATTATAATAATACATCGATAATTTCCGGAACTCTCGCATACCTCGCACCCGAAAAGGCAGGTATCTGGTCTTATCCTTATCCGATAAGTTTCTATGAAAACCGCGGTAAAATAAATGTCTGGGAGAATAAGGATTACGTCGCACAGCGCGCCGACGGCGAAGAAACCGTTTATAATATGGTCAACGCTCTTATGGGTACGCTCTATCTCTCCGGCAGAATAGAACACGCAGATAAAAAGAATTTCGCACTCGTTAAAGAGGGCGTAAAGGCGTTTAAAAAGTTCCGTAAACATAATGCATCGGCTCATCCCGTATGGCCCTGCGGTGTGTTCAACCTCGGCGACGACAGCTTTACAAGCCTCGGTCTTGTTGATGAAAAGGCTAAGAAAATGACTCTCGCCGTGTGGAGACTTAATTCGTCCGAAGATACTCTCGTTGTAGATCTCTCTAAGTACCTTGCCGCAAACAGTAAAGTATCTCTCGCTTATCCCTCCGATCCTATGGGCGCTGAATTCGTCTTTAATCCTTCCTCTAAACTCCTTACCGTTAAACTCCCTAAACGCTACTCCGCAAGATTCTTTGAAATAAGAATATAAGAGTACGAAAGAGTACGCGAATGGGTACGCGAATGGGTACGCGCTTTCTTTTTAAAAAGAAAGCTGCAAAGAAAACGGCAGCCCTTAAT
>URVJ01000042.1 GCA_900551295.1 uncultured Eubacteriales bacterium
TTTGAGCGGCGAAAATCTTTTGCCCACCTTTTCGATTCCGAAAAGTGGGCGTATAAAGTCGCACTTTGAAGAATGTAACCCATTTCAGCCCCAAATAGGCAAAAATTAATCCTGCGTCACCTCTTGATCTTGTGCGTCGTGGTCTTTTCAAACTCGGTGTATCTTATGGAAACCTTGCGTACAGCCTTGTAGTTCGGTAAGCGCCTGTTCACAGTCTCCTTGATTATCTTTAAGAAGTATTCCTGCATAAGCGTGTCGGAATCCGGAAGCTCTTTGTAAATCCCGTGCGTTTCAAGCTCGTCAAAATCCGGGTAAATCTTTACCGCAACAACCGTCGAACCGTCCTCCTGAACGTCGCCGTATGCAACACATTCCTTTACCGACTTGCACGGCTCAAGCAGATACTCGATCTCCTCAGGGAATATCTTCTTTCCGTTATCGGTTACGATCATGTTCTTTATTCTTCCGACTATCTTGTACTGCCCCGACTCCTTATCGATCATGCCGAGATCGCCGGTGAGAAAATATCCGTCGTCATCAAACGCCTCGCGCGTGCGCTTTTCATCGTTGTAGTATCCGAGCATGACTATCGGACCCTTTACGGCTATCTCGCCGACGCCCTCTTCGTTGCAGTTTATAAGCTTTACCGAAACTCCGCTCATCGGAAGTCCCACAGTGTCGGCTTTTCTCATGTCGTCGTGATGAAGTATGCAGAGAGGCGACGTTTCGGTAAGTCCGTAGCCGTTGTACATCTTAAATCCGAACTTTTCAAAGTCGCGGAATATCGCAGGCTCAAGCGCCGCGGCTCCCACAAGTATGGTTTTGAGCTTTCCGCCGAACGCCTCGTGTACGCTCTTGAAAATGTGCGGAGCTACCTGCGGTGCAAATCTGCCCGAAAGCGTGGTGAGCGTTTTGCCGACGTTGAGGAACAGCATTCCGCCCTTGAACTCGCTTATCTTCTTGATTATTCCGTTGTGCATTGCCTTTACAAGCTGCGGAACAGCAAGAAATACCGTCGGCTTGTACTCTTTGAACTCGCTGACAACGCGCAGCAGGCTCGACGCAAAACAGATGCACGCGCCCGAATAAAGCATGGCAAGCAACCCGAGCGTACATTCGTATGTGTGATGCAGCGGCAGAACGCTTAAAGTTCTGTCCTCCGGCGTAATAAAAACTTCTTTTCTTGTGCCGATTATGTCCGAGCAAATGTTGTACTGACTGAGCATAACGCCCTTTGCAACGCCCGTCGTTCCCGACGTGTATATGAGAGAACCGAGTGCAAACGGATCGATTTTATGGTTTTCCCACGACCTGTCGCCGTTTTCGATAAGCTCATTTCCCTGTTCTATAAAGGACGGTATTTTTTCAGTGGAAATTCTCTCGCAGTCCGCACCGCAGCCGTCAATAGTTGCCGCAACATCGGGCGAATACATAACAGCCGCCGCGTCAGACATTGTAAGTATATTATTTACCTCAGGGCTTTTAAGCTCTTTATCTATGGGTACGATCACGCCGACGCCCGACGTTACCGCAAGGTACGTCAGCGCCCATTCATAGCTGTTTTTGCCCATTACGGCGATTTTTTGTCCCGAAAGTCCCCTGCTGTTGAGATAAACCGCAAGAGCCTTAACGTTTTTGAGCAGCGACGCATAGGTTACGTGCCTGTGATCGCCGTTTTTTTCCTTGACGATAAACGCGTCGTTTTCAGCATAGAGATCCGCGCTTGTTTCAAGCAGTTCCCTTATGGTACACAAATTTCTTACGTCATATACAAGCGACATTTTTCTTTCTCCCGTTCAGAAATATTCTCCGCCAAGCGCCGTTGCTTATTTGCCGAAACGCTGTGCGAGAAGCGGAGTGTGAAGTGTTTTTTTGACCTTATTTGAAAAAGTAAGTATTGTTACGATATCATGTGCGATACAGACAAGTGCCGCCGCGGAAAGCACCATCATCGCGGCGATTCTGATATTACGCATGATACGCAGCCGTCTTGAAAGCTTTGCAAAGTTTTTTTTGAGTTTTTCACCGCTGTTTTTATGATCCTCGGAAGACGGGCTTTTATCTGCACTTTCAGACGTGTTAAAATTACTGCTTTTTTGTATGCAGGACGGATCGTTCTTACATTCTTCATAAAATTTTGCGCAATCCGGGCAAATTTTGATATGTTCCTCAACAAGAGCAACCGAATCGGCGCACGCGGTATTATCGGCGCAAAGCGGAATCAGATCTCTTGCGGTATCACAGGTTACAGACATCAAAAAGTTCCTCCTTGAGAGTTTTTTTGGCTCTATGATAGATAACCTTTGCGGAATTTTCGGTAATTCCGAGAGTTTTTGATATTTCCGAGAACGGCATATCGGCATAGGTACGCAGCACTACGACGTCGCGGTATTTCTGCGGAAGCTTTGACACGGCGTTTTTGACGGAATCCGAGTAAAAATTTCTCATACACGCGCTTTCCGGCGTTTCGCCCGACGAACAGGTTTCCGAGAGCAGATCTATATCAACATACTCGATCTTTCTTTTTCTCAGATATTTATAGCAGACATTTTTAGCTATTGCCGCGAGAAACGTGAACATTGTACAAGTACCGTTATATTTATGCAGCGATTTATATGCCTCGAAAAAAGCTTCCTGGGTCATATCCTCGCATATTTCACGGTCGCGGCAGATTTTATAGAGAAAAGCGTAGATTCTGTTATAATATTCATTATAAAGCGCCTCGAATTCGGGCATTTTTTTGCTCCTCTCTGATTTTGCTCTTTTTTACGGAAAAGCTACTATGTTTATACCGCGTACAAGAAAAAGGTTACAGGGGACATTTAAATTTTCTTAGCTTGAGTGAAAAAAAGTTACTTTTATGTTTGGCTGACTTTAGAGTATTTGGGGCTGAAACTGATTATCCACTGCCATTTGCAACTCTATTCCCCGACTTTTCGGAATCGAAAAAGTCGCGCTCTAAAGAGTGTAAACAAAAGATTTT